>JACMME010000311.1 GCA_014379205.1 Gemmatimonadaceae bacterium | reverse complement strand
GGATGGGGGATGGGGAGTGGTGATCGCGCTCGGAGATTTGCCCGAGCCCTGGCCACCGGTCAGTACCAACTGGGCACCGGTCTCGTTGCGGACCGAACCGTCCATGACCTGATTGGTGAGATTGCCGCCCTGCTGAGCCAGGCACGCATTCCGGATCCCCGCCGCGAAGCCACCGACATCGTCGCAGCAGTTCTCGATGTCCCCAGGCTGTGGCCCGCTGTCCATCGGCAGGAACTCATTAGCCAGAACAGCCAGTCACTCGCACTCCGCGCATCCGCGCATCGCGCCATGGGCGCGCCTTTCGCCTACTCCGTCGGACGTGCCGCCTTTCGTCATCTCAATCTGGAAGTCGACGATCGCGTGCTCATTCCGCGGCAGGAAACGGAAATCCTCGTCGAGGCCGTGCTGAACCACGCGAACACAGCGGGCGGACTGGCGGTTGACATCGGCACCGGAAGCGGTGCGATTGCGCTCTCGCTTGCGTCCGAGGCCCGCTTCGAGCAAGTGGTCGGAACGGATATCTCCACGGGTGCACTCGCAATCGCCCGGGCAAACGCTTCGCGCGTTGCACCGCTACTCAACTCGCGCGTCGAGTTTCGTCATGGGTCTTTTCTAGCACCTGTGGCCGAATTGCGAGCCAGGGTAGTCGTATCCAACCCACCATACGTCGCCACTGCTGAAGCGTTCTCACTCCCAGCGTCCGTGCGCGACTGGGAACCGCCGGTGGCGTTGTTCAGCGGGGGCGACGGCATGGTCGCCACCGAGCGGATCATACGCGATGCAGCATGTGTCCTCGAACCGTTCGACTTGCTCGCTTTGGAAGTCGACTCCCGGCGCGCCCCGCTCGCCGCACGCCTTGCCGCAGATACCACGCAGTATCACCACATCACGATCCTACCCGACCTGACGGGGCGTGACCGCATTCTCCTGGCTACACGGACGGACAGATGAATCTCGAGGAAAAAGCGCGTGAGTTGGGCCGCATGCTCGGCCAGAGCGATCAGTACAAGGCTGTAAAGCGGGCAAGTGAAGCGCTCCACCAGGATCGTGAAGCATCCTCTATCCTGCAACAGATGGAGAAGCTTCAGACCCAGGCTCAACAAATGATGGAGCGCGGGGAGCGGCCTACTCCGGAGCTCGAGCAGCAACTCGACACCCTTCTACAGAAGGTGCAGGTGAATCGCATCTATCAGGACATGGTGGTATCGCAGGAAAACTTCGACAAAATCATGCTGCGAGTGAACCAATGGATACTGGAAGGAATCCGTAAGGGCGCGACGAGCTCCATCATCACTCTGGGATAGCAGCAACGTGAGAACCGGCCGGTTCATCGTAATCGACGGTGCGGAAGGTGTAGGGAAAAGCACTCAGGCAGCGCGCCTGGCACAGTATCTCGCGCGTGACAGCCCGGCGCCTCTAGTCGTTCGAGAGCCCGGTGGCACGCCAGCGGGAGAAACAATCCGCGCATTGCTGCTCGATCCGAGGAGCGCACTCTCGGCCCGTGCCGAAGCGCTGCTTTTCATGGCATCCCGTGCTGAGCTTGTCGATGAAGTAATTGCTCCAGCGCTCGGGCGGGGACAGACTGTGATCGCCGACCGCTTCTTTCTCTCCACATACGCATACCAGATAGGCGCTCGCAACTTGCCGGAAGAAGCTGTTCGTGCGGCGAACCACTTCGCGACCGCCGGCCTCGCGCCGGACCTTACCATCCTTTTGCGGCTTCCGGCCGCACGTGGTCTGGCGCGTGCGGCTGAGCGAGGGGAGCATGATAGGCTGGAGGGTGCAGGCAACGCGTTTCATGAGGCTGTTGAACGCGCCTTCATGCTGTTCAATGAGCCATACTGGCAAGCAGCGCACCCGGAATGCGGTCCCGTCGTTGCAATCGATGCCGACGGAAGCGCTGACCAGGTTTTCGCGCGGATAGTTGCGGCTTTCAAGGCGCGCTGGCCGGAGAGCGGGGAAGCAGGGATCAGGAACCAGGAGCCAGTAACCAAGTCATAGTGGCGGAGGGAGGAGCAACCCTGCACCAGGGGTGTACTGGAGAATCAGCTATATTCCGAAGTAATGCAGTGTTCAGAGACCCTGATTGCGGTACCTGGTCCTGGTTTCCTGATCGCCAACCACCTCACCCAACTTCCTCGCCTCAGTCCCATGCGTTCTCGAGCTCTTGTCGTCTTTTCCGCCATGAGCGGAGCCCTGATTACCGGCGGCTGGTTTCTCCAGCGCGGGCTCGAGGGGGGCGGCGGGATGTTCGATCGCGCCAAACTGTTCAATCAGGTTGTAAGCCGGGTGGCGAACAACTACGTGGACACTCTCAGCCACGCGCGGCTGTATCGAATGGCTGCTGATGGCATGCTCGACAATCTCCACGACCCGTACTCTGCGTTTCTCCCCCCCGAGCGGTTCGCCCGGCTGAACGAGAGCACCACCGGCAACTACGGTGGCATTGGTATACAGATCGACGTGCGAGAAGACTGGATCACCATCATTGCGCCAATGGAGGGGACGCCAGCGGCCCGAGCAGGCATTCAGACCGGAGATCGGATCGTTGCCGTCGATGGACGCCCAGCGAAAGGGCTTGCACCGGAGGAGGCGCTCAAGACATTGCGTGGGCCAAGTGGCACGCGCATCAAGTTGCTCATAGAGCGACCAGGTGTTACGGAGCGGATGACTTTCGACCTTAAGCGTGCCGAGATTCACGCGCCTGCAGTCAGGCAGTCAACAATGCTGAACGGACAAGTCGGCTATGTCGACGTCGATATTTTCAGCGAGACGACAGCTCACGAGCTGCGCGAGGCAGTATCCCGGCTCAGGCGTCGCGGAATGAAGACGCTGGTGCTGGATCTGCGCGGGAATCCCGGCGGGCTGCTGGACCAGGGTGTCGACGTATCGGATTTGTTCCTGAACCGCGGGCAGAAGATTGTAACAATGCGCGGGCGTGCAAGCCTCGGAATGCGCGAGTTCGTGGACGACGGCCAGCAACCGTGGCCGGATCTTCCCGTGATCGTTCTCACGGACGGCGGCTCAGCGAGCGCATCGGAGATTGTGGCGGGAGCGCTTCAGGATCACGATCGCGCCGTCGTTATTGGCGCTTCGACGTTCGGGAAGGGCAGCGCGCAGTCCGTATTTCGGGTGGGAGGAGATGCCGCGCTCAAGCTTACGACGGCTCGCTGGTACACTCCCTCTGGCCGCAGCATTCAGAAACCGTTTGCGCCGGAGTCCGACGCCGAGGACGATGAGGCTGATACGGAGGACTTGCCGGGAGAGCCGCCGCTGGATGAGCGCGAGCGATTCAAGACGGACGCCGGCCGCACCGTATTTGGTGGTGGTGGAATTACCCCGGATCTGCTGGCCCGCGCCGCGGAAGCCGACAGCGTTGCGCTGAGACTTCAGCAGGCGCTGGGAAGCGACCTACCGAAGTTTCGCGACGCTCTTACCGAGTATGCGCTCGGCTTCAGGGCTGGTCGCCTTGTCGCATCTCCGGACTTCGAGGTTACGTCCAAAATGCTCGATGAGCTATGGCGTCGAATGATTCTGCGGGGCGTGACATTGCCTCGGACCGCATTTGATGAAGGCAGTCCGATTGTCTCGCGGCTTCTCGGCTTCGAGATCGCGAGATACGTTTTTGGTCAGGAGGCGGAATTTCTCCGGCGGGTGCGCTATGATCGCGCGATCAGTGCGGCGCTGGAATTGACCAGCGGCGCGACGACGCAGCAGGATTTGCTTGAAGCTGCCGCGAAGCGTCGGTTGTCGAAGCAGGAGGACATCGCACCTCCTCGATGAGCGACCGAATCTTCATCATGGGCGCGGGACGAGCCGGATTGGGGCTCGCCCGCGCCTTTCGCGTATCCGGGTGCGACGTTGTGGGAGTGCATGGAAGGCGGCCGCGGATAGACGCCGGTTCCACAACTACAGGCGAGCTGCCCGATACCCTGTCAGGGGCGAGTGTGGTTCTGGTGGCCGTGCGTGACGCGCAGCTGGAATCGGCGCTCGGAGAGCTCGCGGAAAAAGTGCTGGGCAAGGGAGCCGTGATTCTCCAGGTCAGCGGCAGCGCGGAACCACGCATGTTCAAGGTGCTTCAGGAGCGCGGCCATCCTGTCGGAACCTTCCACCCTTTGGTCCCGCTCGCCCTACCCGACCTCGCTCCAGAGCTCCTTCGCGGCGCGTGCATCGGCATCGATGGCGACAGTAAAGCGCGCGCGACGGCCGAACGCCTTGCGCGCGCAATCGGCGCGTCGACCCTGGAAATTCCTGGCGGCGCTAAAGGCCTGTATCATGCCGCCGCCGTTATCGCATCCAACTTTCCGGCGGCACTGCTGTCGCTCGCTGAGCGGACCTTCGTCAGCGCTGGAATCAACCGCGCCCAAGCGCACAAAGCAGCGCGCTCACTATTCCTGGCGTCGGCCGCCAACCTGCGTCACGAACTCGGGGTGGGAGTTCTTACCGGACCCATCGCACGCGGCGATGTAGCTACAGTGCAGATGCACCTCGAAGCGCTTGCTGAGCAACCGGAGCTGCTTGCAGCGTATAAAACCCTTTCTCGCACCCTGCTGCCATTTGCGCGGGAGCAGGGGGCGAACCTCACGGATGTAGAGAAGATATCCGACTTGCTGGACTGAGCCGGAAAGCTATCCCCGACACCGGACGGTGATCACAGAGCCGGCTGCATCAAGCACCGCTGCAACTCCGACGTTGCATGCTGGTACCGATCGTAAGCGTCACCGATTTGGCGGAAGTTGTCTTCGACTATCGGTGGTGAAGCAGTTTGGACGATGAGCATCGAGAAGTCTGAGTAAGCATCTCCGTATTTGGCGAGTTGAGCCTGGCATCTGTTGGTCCTCTGGGCGTGCAGCGGGGAAGGCTGCAGCGCGCGGGCCAGCGCAAGAAGCCCGCCGATGCCATTCGCCGACCTTACGGTGGTCGCGAGCCCGGTTGTGCGCACCGTCGAGTAGACCCGCCCAACAACGTTGCCGGCATGCATGACGTCGAGCGTCGATCCCGTAGCTATCCAACCACCGCGGACTGCTCGCCAGCCACGCACTGACGACGCCGTGAGCGCGCCACCACGGTAGTGTTTTATGACGGAGACAGGGCCATTGCCGCCCAGCTGCTGAATGCGCAGAGAATGAACATCCCCACGGTGGTCGGCGAAAGAGAACTCGCGTTCTTGCCAGGATACTCCCCTGGCTTTCGTTTCATCCTGCGGGACGAAAAGCGCGCCATGCTGGGAGGCATCGTCCGCTTTTCCCTTTCCCAACACCATGTCGAAATGCGAGCTGGAAATCGCGATCGCTCGTTTGCCCTTCAGCTCCAGAGTAACTCTGTTTGTTCCAGCGAAGCGGGCTGCCTCGCTGAACGAGCTGTGAGCAGGATCATTGCCTGGCGCGGAGGTGCTACGATCGTTGTCGCATGCAGCGCTGCCAGCGAGCAGAATTGCCGACCCGGCCACGCGTAGCGCGCGAAGTATCTGGTTGAGCATTTTGCCGCCTCCCTTGTGGTAATGGAGGCGCCAGGAAGCAGAGGAGCGGCAAAATGCCACTCACCACGATCCACGACCTTTGCGCCACGCACATTCTCGCGCGTGACAAAGCATCATTTGCAATCATATCGTGACGTGGCGTGCGCGAATTACGCGTGGCGTGTTGCTGATTCACAGCGGAGAAATGCAAACGGCCAGGCAGCCGCGTACGCGCTAACAGCCACTCCGGTCGCGACCGCCCAACGGCGCAAGCAAATCGCTCGGAAGCGGTGCAACGGAAAGAGCCTCGCTTGCCGCGAGGCCCTTCTGTTTGACGATTTGCCAGCACTCATCAGTTATCGAATACAAACATCCCTTACAGGACGGATATCAATCGCATCATCGCCCCTGGTCGAAAACCTTCACTCCCCTTGGAGGCTTGAAGGTAAAGACTGACTTTTCGATAGGAACGTTGATGGCTAGCTCCGAAATCGTGATTTTTCTGACCACGTCGTTGGCGTCAGTCATCTCGAACTGGCGTACGAGGCCGTCGGCATCATCCACCCAGATCGTAGCTTTCGTGAATGGTACCGTGGAATCTCTTGCGACGAGTGTAAGCTTGCGTGCGGCCCGGTTGCCCACCTCTCCTCGGCCGGCGTCGGAGACGGTATATCGAGACCTTGGCGCTTCCAGAAATTGCGCCGTTACGTCCGGCACGCCTGCTCCGTTGTCTCCGATGCGGGTGCGAATAACCTGTCCCGGATTCGTGCTAGGCAAATAGATCCAGAGAGACTTGCCATCGGCGACGATGCGGTCGCCGGCCGGATTGGTAAATCGAACCGAAAAATATTTCGGCCGCTGCTGCATGATCTCACCATTGGCAGTGACCGTGGTTCCCATGAGCGGATTCGACAACGCCTGGGAGAATGTCGCCCTGACGGTCTTGACTTTGGCGTAAGCTTCGACCGCGCGATTCAGCGTGGCGTCAGCGGTTTGGGCGCTCAGCGGCGCGAACGCGGCTGCCACGACGGTTGCGACAATTGCACTGCGTATATAGGTCATCGATGCCAACTGATTACAGGGTCGATTGGGAAAGCGGAAGTTGTTTACGATCACTTTTTCGCGCAGGGCGATCCGCAACCGCAAGCAACAGTTGTATTCTCTACCCGACCCTTGCCTCGGCTGTTCCGGGTGCGCGAGCCAGGGTGCGGCCGATTACGCCGGCAATTGCCCGCACGTCGTCCATGAGTGATGCAAACTGCTCTGGATGCAGCGCTTGGGGCCCATCTGAGCGGGCACGTTCAGGATTGGGGTGAACCTCAACCAGAAGGCCATCCGCTCCTGCTGCAATTGCGGCTCGCGACATAGGTATGACGCGATCCCGTTGGCCAGTGCCGTGGCTGGGATCAGCGATTATCGGCAGGTGGGACAATGCTTGCACCGCGGGAATGGCTGTCAGGTCGAACATCGTGCGGGAGGCCGGATCAAAGGTGCGCACGCCCCGCTCGCACAGAATTACCTGGTTGTTTCCAGCCGCAAGGATGTATTCGGCGCTCAGCAGAAGATCATTGATCGTGGCTGCCATTCCGCGCTTGAGTAATACTGGTTTCCCGAGCTTGGCGACCGCTTTGAGCAGCGAGAAGTTCTGCATGTTGCGCGCACCGATCTGGATGCAATCGCCCAATTCGGCAACCATCTCGGCGCCCGCTTCGTCCATCGCTTCGGTGACGATGGGAAGGCCGGTTTCACGTCGCGCCAAAGCCAGAAGTTCCAGGCCGCGCTTTCCCAGCCCCTGAAAGGAGTACGGCGAGCTGCGTGGCTTGAATGCGCCCCCTCGCAGGCATGCCGCACCCGCCGCGCGCACCGCCCGAGCTGTGGCGACGATCTGCTCCTCGCTCTCGACGGAACACGGTCCCGCCATGACCACCACATTGGTGCCGCCAACCTGCACGCTTGGAGCAATGGTTACAATCGTCGTCTCGGACTGGTGTTCTCGTGAGACGAGAGTGTATGCGGCAGTTACATGGATAACCCTGAAGACACCTGACAGTGCCTCGAGACGCGTGCTGTCCACTCGGCCGTCGTTGCCAATGACGCCAACGACAGTGCGTTGTGATCCCGGCAGCGGGCGAGCTTCAAATCCCAGCGCGTCGATGGCGTCGACGACGTCATTTATCTGTTGTTGGGTTGCATCCTGTCGCATCACTACGAGCATGCCGAATCCTCTATGTGCGTGCTCCATCCATCCGTAGCAAGCGCGATGGGGCCCTTGTAGAAACTGCCCACGATTCCCGCGATGTCCTCGTCCTCCACAGGAGGATAGAAATGTGTAAGAGCGAGAAGACCGGGCTGAGCCAGCGCTCCCAGCGCACCGCATTCCTCCGGCGTCATGTGCCCTGCGACGGTCATGCTGCGCGGCAAGGAGCATTCGCTCAGCATCACGTTGCACCCAGCCGACCACTGCGCGAGTCCGCCATCGAACCCCGTGTCGCCAGTGTACACAATGCGTGTGGCCCCGCGCTCGATGGAATATGCTATGCTTTCCTCCGTGTGTGGAACCTTGTAAGTGCCGAGGTACGCCTCGCCAGCGAGGTCAATGCGGTCATTGAATGGTATCTCGCGAACTGTAAGCGGATAGCCAGGCTCCCGCATCCATTGGCCAAAAGCGTCTGCCAGCCGCTCGACGAGATTGGCCGTGCCGGGAGGCCCCAGAATTTCAATCGGCGCTGCACGAGGCGGGAGAGTCCCGTAGCGCCATGCCATGATGAGCATCGGAATGTCCGCGATGTGGTCGGGGTGGAAATGGGTGACCGCGAGATGGGTGATACCCATCCAGTCCATGCGAAGCGCCGCCATGCGGTGGGTTACTCCGGCTCCGCAATCCATTAGAAGCCGCACTGCGCCAAACTCGACCAGCACACCGGCACACACGCGCGTGGCCGAGGGAGAAACCGTACCCGTTCCTATTGTTGTGAGGCGCACTCAGCGGCCTCGAAAGACCATCTTCCGAAAGATCATCGATCCGCCGACCATCAGTCTTGCGAGGTAGACTCCCGATGGGGCCATGCGACCGTCCGCACCGACACCATCCCAGCTGAATCGCTGGTCGCAGCCGGAATCCCCGCCGGCACCGAGCGCGCGTCCATACCTCCCAGCCGGAAGCGTAGCAGGAACCTCCGCCGACGGGACTAAAGTGCGCACCAGGTTTCCGCGGATGTCGAAAATGTCCAGCCTGACCGTGCTCAGCTCCCGCAGATCGAACCAGAGACATGTGCTCATCGTCGTCGAACTGGGAAACGGATTCGGGAAGTTCTGAAACAGCAGCGTGGCCACGGGTCGCGAAAAATCAACCACCACAAAACTGGCGAAGCTCGTTACGCGCGTTTCGTCACCGGTCGTCAGTTGCGCCTTCAGAGCCCATCGGTACGAAGTATTGGACTCCAGGTCCAGCGGGGGCGTGAACGTCGTGTCGGTCAACCCGGCAACCCGCATCACTGGTGTAGATCCGCTCGCCCTGAAAAGCTCGAACGTATACGTCCATGGACCGGCCGGTAACGCGACCTCCGCGCTGGACCAAACAAAACGCGGACGCCGTTCGTTTAGCGTGAGGCCGCCGGGACCGTTTGGTGCGATGAGCCTCAGCCACTTTGCAACAACACGCGGCCCGACCGTTTCCGATAGGACTGAATCACCTCTCGCCGTCTTCGCAACGGCGCGCCAGAACACCGTGGATAGCTCCGGTAGCGGTCGCGCCGCCGTTATGGATGTGGAAGTGGATGATACACTCGTGTCAATCAGCAGCGGCCCCAGAAACTGGGCGTTAGTTGCCACCTCCAGGCGGAGCGTGATGGGTTCGTCCTGCGCGCCGAACTCCTCAGCCATGATGACGAATGTAGGCGTTATGTTGCGAAGAGAGTCAATGCCAGGCGGTCCAGTCAGCGATACGCGAGGTGGCAAGGAAGCCTGCATGCCCGGCAGCATGGCAAGCTCCCGTAGCATGGGCTCCGGGTGTCTCGGCATCGCTACGTGAAGCGCCGCAGCGAGCACCGCCAGCCCTGACGCTGGCATGAGCGCCATCCGCGGAATCATGCGGTCGCGCCGGCCGCCTCGGGAATCGTACTGGTCACCGCCTCATCCCGCTCGTCGGGCGCTCGAGGGGTGCGCATCCTTACGCTCACAACCGACGAAACTCCGGGTTCCTGCATGGTGACGCCATACACGGCGTCGGACGCTTCTGTTGTTGTTCTCGGATTGTGAGTGATCACGATAAACTGTGTCTTGCTCTTGAACTGTGTAAGCATACGCACGAACCGACCGATATTCTGATCGTCGAGCGGCGCGTCCACTTCGTCGAGCAGACAGAAAGGGCTTGGCTTTGTAAGGAAGATTCCGAACAGAAGGGAAAGTGCCACGAGCGCTCGCTCGCCACTGGAGAGCAAATGGATGCGTTGCGTTCGCTTGCCGCGCGGAGAGGCGTGGATTTCGATGTCGGAATCGAGTGGATTGTCCGGCTGTTCCAGCCTGAGATCGCACTCCCCACCGCCAAACAGAGTCATGAAGATATGGCGGAAGTTTTCGCGCACCTGTGTGAAGCTCGCCAGAAACAGTGCTCGTGCGGTCGCGTCGATTTCCCGAATCGCCTGCAGAAGTGACGCCCTGGCCGAAGTCAGGTCATCTCGCTGCGCGCTCAGGAAGTTCAACCGCTTGGCTTCCTCATCGTGCTCTTCGACAGCGAGCGGATTCACCTGTCCAAGCTCGTCGAGCTGGACTCGTATGCCTGCAAGCTCGCCTCGAAGCAGCTCCGCATCATCCTCGAGCGGTGTGAGCCCTTGCAGAAGCTCTTCAAGTGGCCTGCGCCACTCCGCTTCCAGTCGTCCGCGAATCGCTTCACGCTTTCCCTCGAGCTCCTTGAGGCGCAGCTCCCCTCGGTGCAGTGACTCCGTAAGGTCGAGCAACTTTCGCCGCGCTCCATCCAGCGACCGCTCTGCATCCAATAACCCTACATCGATTTCCCGCACGCGGGCCTCAGCTTCCTTCAACCTGTCCTCGTGCTCACGCACTGTGAACCGCACGTTGTCGGATTTGACCCGCCACTCCGCCAACTGCCGCGCCAGATCAGTGTCGGCCTGCTCGATCTCAGACAACTCTGCCTGTAGCGATTCGAGACGCCTGGCGGCGTTGCTCTCTTCAACAGCAAGCCTGCGCTCTCGTTCAGCCGCCGTCTGCAGGCGAACCTCGATCTGCGCGAAATGAACCTGACTTCGCGTACGAGCCTCCCTGGCCTCTTCCAGCCTTGCTTCGAATCGTGTGAGGCTTGCGTGTGCGTCGCCGACCTCGCCTTTACGCTGTGAGACCGAGGTCGCCAGTTCGAGCAACTGCGCCGTGATATCGTTGGAGGCTATTTCCAGTTGTGCCCTTTTTGACGCGATTCGCGAAGCCACTGTTTGAATTTCGGAAAGCTCGCGGTCCACGCGCATCCGCCGGCGTTCGGCTTCGGTGCTCTGCTCGTGTGCGTCTCGCAGGCTTTGCTGTGAGGAGGTGGCCGCATCCGCCGCGCCTCCCGCCTGATACTCCGCTTCCGCCAACGTCACTCGGGCGCGTTCGAGACCCGCGGAAGCATACGCGCGCTCCATCTCGCGGGCGACCAACTCGGTCCTGGAGGCGGCGAGCTCGGCGCGGCGGCGGAGAGGCCCTTCTCCGCCCGCCGCACCGGGCAACCAGATGGCTCCTCGCGCATCGACAAACGCCATGCCGCTGTCTTCAGCCACGACTCCATCAAGTAAAACTCGGACCCAACCGCGAGCGGGATCCGTCGCGTCGGCGAGCGCTGAAAGAAAGCCGCCGCCTGCAGTACTATCGGATTGCGCATCGACGGGAAGAAGCAGAAGCGACCCGGGATTGTTCTCAGTGTGCCAGAGACGCACCTCGTCGGCGACAGCACGATCGCGAACCAGAACGGCGTGGATGGTGGCCCCGAGGTAACGCTCGAGCAGAATGGCGGATGACGCGCTGGAAGACAGAAAATCGCTGAGCGGTCCGAGGATCGCTCCCTCGCCGAATCGATTGCTCTCTTTGAGAAGGCGCGCTGCCGCCGGTGCGAGTCCTACACGCTCACGCTCGAGTCCCTGGAGCGCACCAACCTTCCCATTCAGCGATGTACATACTTCCTCGGCGCGGAAAAGCTCGGTCCGGGCGACCGCCTCCTGCGCGCGCGCAGCGGCGGCGGCATCACGTGTACGGGAAAGCGCCTCCGCCGCCAGGGAAGCCGCGGCGGCCGCGTGCTCGACGCCGAGTAATGCGGCATCTGCGTCGCTACCTGCCTCAGCCAGTGCTTCAGCAAGCGCAATGTTCTGAGCCTCCGTGGCGACTAGCCGTTCGGACAACTCATCTCGCTCGCGTATAGCTCGCTCGCGATCCAGCTCGAGGTGGCGCACCCGATCCGCCAATTCGCGCGAACTGCGTTCGGCGGCCTGCCACTCATTGCGAGCCAGCAACACGGCGTTTCGCGCGGCATCCTCAGCGGCCGTATGCTCGTTGAGCTCCTCACGCGCCACCGCCATGTCGGCGCTCGCCTGGGTCAGGCCTTCTCGTACCTGCACATACTCGGAAGCCAGCTTGACCCCGAGGGCATCGCTGGACGCACGCTCAGCGGTAGCCCTGTCACGCCTGACGTTCGCACTACGCTGGCGCTCGAGCGCAACCGCGATTTCGCTGTCGAGCCTCAAAAGAGCCTGCTGCTGCTCATTCGCGAGATTTGCCACCTCTGTTCGCCTGCGCTCTGCGTCCCCTCGTGAGGAATATGCGTGCTCACGCGTCTGCTCGGCCGTCCGCAACAGCCCTTCCAAAACGGGACCTTCCTTGCGCAGTTCACGGACGCGTGACTCGAGCGCCGAAAGTTCCTCCCGCCACTCCGCGATGTCCCTCGAAGCAAGTGTGAGCTCGAGCATGAAACGCCGAGTGGCGAGTTCCGAGTGCCGTTCCGAGCGTCTCCGTTGACGGGCGAGGGAGCGCACCTGCGTCTGCACTTCGGCTATCAGATCATCCAGCCTTCCAAGATCGATCGTGGTTTCCTCGAGACGTCGTTCCGTACCACGGCGGCGATCGCGATAGAAGCTGACGCCGGCTGCCTCCTCGAATAACTCCCGCCGCTCCTCCGCTCTGTCCGAAAGGAGCGCGTCAATCATCCGTGCCTCGATTACTACTCCCGAATCGGCACCCAGCCCGGTGCCGCTTACAAGATCCTCGATGTCGCGAAGCCGGCACGGTGTACGGTTGAGCAGGTAATCGCTCTCTCCCGATCGCGAGAGACGCCGTGTGATGACAACTTCCTGGTATGGCACCGGAAGCATTCCATCGCTGTTATCGAAGTGCAGTGACACTTCAGCAATGTTCACTGGTCGACGCGCGGAGGAGCCCTGAAAAATCACCTCCTCCATCTTCGCACCTCGTAGCAGGCGGGCGCGCTGCTCGCCGAGCACCCAACGTACCGCATCGGAGACGTTGGACTTTCCACAGCCGTTTGGACCAACGATCGCGGTGACACCAGGCTCAAAGACCAGGGAGGCGCGATCCGCGAACGACTTGAATCCGTGAATTTCCAGCTTGGTGAGCAGCATTACCTGACCACCTTTCCCGTTCGATATGCTAGCAATGCCGGAATGCCGTCAGCTCGCAATTGCGAAAGAAGTTGCGCAGACTGTTCCGGGGTCTCAAAGGCTCCGGCGAATACGCTAACCGAACCGTCATCCTGGGTAAGAGCAAAAACAGGATGCTTCCGATCGCGAAACTCCCTCAGACGGACAGGAGTTGCCTGAGGTGAAACGCCGCTGGCCAGGATGATGGAGAATGGAGCGTACAGAGCAGAACCAGCCTGGACATCCTGCGATGTCTTGCTCATGGAATCAGCAGCGGCGCGAGTAGAAAATGAGCCGACGGTGACGCGGTACCATGGCATGCCGTGAATGATCACCTGTGAGTAAGTCGCCGCCGGTAGACCCTCGGCGTCACGGTCCAGCGTGAGGGCAGCCGCACTGCTGTCACTCAAGTGCGAAAGGACGAGAACGAAACCTCCCGCGCGCGCCGAGTCGGACGGGTTAACGACCGAATCGGCAAACGTCGGAGCGGTCTGGCCTGGTAAGTTTGCGACCGTCATCGCGGATGCCGGCGCCACTGTGCTCACAGCGGCACCGCCTCCCGCGCTATCAGCAACCGGCCGCGAGCCGGGCAGCACTCCGAGCCAGCCATTTGACCAAGCCCAGTAGCCGACAGCAGCCAGCGCCAACAGCGCGATGAGAACCAGCCACAGTCCCCGGCGAGACCCCCGAGCGAGTCCCTTGTCCGCATCTCCGGCGTGAGCGCGAGGCGCTGCCCGCTTTTCGCTGCTCCCCCGGCGCACCGGACTGGGTACCGCAAGGTCGTCCATTTCGGCGAGATCAGCGGGCACCGCTGCAATCACGCGGCGACCCGCACCGATACGCGAAGGCCCAACCGTAATAACGCCCTCAGTAGCGCCAATCAGCGCATCGACCGCACCTCCCTCCGACCTCGCCACCAGCAAGAGAAGGGCATCGACCTCCTGAAATCCCGCCGCCAGCTTCCGCCACCTGTCGTTTCGCATTAGCGCATCCAGGTCGATAGGACCCGATCCGCTTGGAAGAATGTAAAGATTCTGAGCCGGATCTATCGGATAAGCGATCTTGTTCATCGACACGCCATACAGAAAGCTGTCGACTATTCCGTGAGGCGCGTCGGCGGGCACCAGCGTTTGCAGCGCCGGCTCTTCGCCAACTAGGTCAGCGATCGCGACTCGCCGCCGCCGCGCCTGAACTCGGCCGATGCCGAGCGCTACTTGTGCAGCGGCGGAAGTATCGCTGCCAACCACGACGGCGGAACCGCAGCCATCCAGCGCCGACGCGATGCGCGTGCCCTCATCTTCCCATTGTGCGGAGTTTCTAGTCGGCAATGTCCCTCAGGGTTTACCCTCATAGATCCAGTAAGCCTTACCGGTTTCCCGGGACGCACTCTCTGCTTCTTCGCGACTCCTGAACGGACCCGCTATCACACGATAAATGTTGCTGCCCGAGACTACGGAGGTCAGCACGCGAGTTGTGGCGACGATAACTGGAGGAGCCTGTCCAACGCGAATCTTGTGCGCCAGATCGCGCGCTGCGCCTTCGTCACGCAGTGCCGCGAATTGAACCGTGAATTCCACGGCCGATGATGAAGCGCTGTCGCCTTGTCCGGGAGGAGGGGAAGGCGATGGCGGACGGTCGACCGCGGGAGTAGCCGTAGAAGTATCCGATCCAGCAAGCTGGCCGGCAAAGGGATTGCCAGCTGCAACCGTATCTTCCGGAAAGCCTTCTGCGCCTGCAATGGGCGGGGGATCGTCGGCGGTTGCCGGCCGCGGCCGAAAGCCATTCCACGAGATGAAATGCCAGAGATCGGCGCCGCCGCCAACGACCCGGCCAGACGGCCGAAGTGTCTCGCCATCGACCAGATGGACATCCTTGCCGCGAAGCAGAACGATTGCGCCATCAGGCGCTACTGCCGGCAGGTCGGTACGCCATTCCGTCTGCACTGCTCCCATCACGCGGTCGGTTCCCACCGCAACAACCCAGGCGGAGTCACCGGTGGCGGAGCGCGCAAGAACGTATCGGCCGGTTGGATCCATGCGGACATCGGTGGCGGGGCCGGGAAGCGCAATACGGGATTCAACGTTCTCACTGTAGCGATCCACGACGATCAACTCATTGCTCGTGCCTGTCGCGATATAAACGCGGTCCCCGCTTGGAGTAGTCACTACTGCGCGAACGGGATTTTCGAGCCGAACGCTGGGTACCGGTACGAGATCCTGGCTGCGCACGCCTATCAAGCCTGAGTCGACGGCGAAGTACAGCCGGTCGCCTACCGGAGTGCGGACCGCGTGCTGCACGCGAGGCAGGACAGCCGTACCCGTAATCTTCGTCTCAGGAGGATGCAGCTGAGTGATTGTCGTATTTGCTCCCTTGTCGGATAGAATGAGTAGCGTGCCGTCAGGCTGGGGAATCAACTCTCGCGGCAGTGAAACCGGTTTGTACGTCCAGGGCGCGGTTGCCGAGGGGGTCAATCGGGTAATCGATCCGTCACTGGATATTCCATAAATCGCCCAGCCATCCGTAGAGGCAACGCGCGTGAGTTTGGGTTTTACTTCGCGCCTGATAGCGCCGAGGCGAAGATCGACTCGGACCGGCACGTCTTTGCCATCGACCGCCGCGACAGCGCCTGCGTTCTCGTCGAACGCCAGAATGCGAGCAAGCGGTGGCGCAGAAGCTGAAGAGCTCCAGATGAGTGAGTCGAGTCGAGGATACGCGAACGCCCGAACCCGTCCGCCCGTGCGCGAAAAACGCAGGACAAGCTGGTCCGGCCCACGGTCGCTGGTCGCGGATGGAGCGTTGGTTACGGAGGGGGAGTCGGTCCGGTCGGAGCGACCGCAAGCCGCCAGCACGAACACCAACGCAAATGGCGTGGCTCGCACTAGGCAAAGTTAGCGTGAAGGTGGGGAAGCGGCAAATCGTCAGCAGGGAGAGGGGGATGGGGAGTAGTGGTCAACTGCCTGACGTCCATCCCCATACCCTATCCCCTATCCCCAACTCCCCAGTTCCTAGAAACTCGGTCCGAGAGAGAACCTCCAATACCCATTTCCGCGACTCGGGCCATCCTGCGGAATAGCATAGTCCCATCGCAAGAGGGCGAACCCGAATAAATTGACACGCACTCCGAAGCCATAGCTCCGGAGAAGCGAACGCTGCAGAGACGGATCGACTACGCTGCTTCCAGAACCGCGGAAGTTTACATCCTGGCCGTCAAACCAGGTGACCGCCGCGTCGTAGAACACGAGCCCCTCAATGGGCGGCAAAGATATTGGAAGAATTCCAATGTCGACACGGCGGAGAAGCGGGAATCGCAACTCTGCATTACCCACCAGCAGACGGCTTCCAAACAGAGGCGAGCACTTGTAAAACTCGGTGCTCTGTGCAGTCGCGCAATCATTGGCATTCACGCGATAGCTGTCGCGATCGTAACCACGGACTATCTCGGGATAGCCGATATAGCGCCGCAAACTATCGGCGTCGCGTCCGACCGAAACATTTCCGAGTGCCCGAGTCGCGACCGTTAGAAAGTTGAAGATGATCGGATCATACCGCCGGTAGTCGGCGAGATACTCCATCCACTGGTACGTTCCCACGGTCGGGGTTATCTGAAAGCGATACCGTCGCCCCATAATCGGTCCGGTATAACCGAACAGGATGTTGTCCGACACGTACGCCGCGTATGGTTGCGCGTAGTTGATACTCGGGCCATGAACCGTGCTGTCGAGTCGCAGCGGGCTGACGAGCCCCGTACCGAGCTGCACGGCCTGGCTGACGAAGATATCCGACCTATCCAGATTGGTTAGACGAAGACCGAACTCACCGCGGGTAAAACGGTTCAGCGGATAAATACCGATCCCGAATGCCTGCCGCTGGATGTAGCGCGTGTAAATCTGCTCTTCCACGGCGATGCTGGGATCTTCCTCGAGCAACCGGGCAGAATAGCCCTGTGCGAAGAAGTAAGGCTCCTGATAAAGCCCGGTGCTGAACTGCAGGCGACGCGAGAGGTTGGTGTAGCCGGCAAACGCTCGCGCTTCACTGATGCGCCCGTTCACCTCTCCCGAGAAGGCCAGAGAGTGATTTCCGAGAAGGTCGCTGAGGATGATCGTTGTCCCGCCGAAAACACCACGACCGTAATTATCCCTCGCGTAGCCGATCTCGGGACGCGCGACGTAATCCGGCGAGAAACGAACCTTGTAATTGTATCGCTTGAATTTCGTGGTGTCCGGCAACGCGAACAGCGCGCTGTCGAGTAATGCTGCGACCGTGATAGGTCCTTGCCCAGTAGTTCCTTCACCCGCCCTGGGCGCATCTGCCGAGGGTCGGAAACCTCCGGGTGTCCGATACACTGATGAATGCAGAGCGGAATCCGTGTCGGCGAGCGGCGGCACCACCGTGGTTGCCTGCACCGTCGCTATCGTGCTGCTATTTGCTGGCTGAGCGCGTCTAGCGATCAGCTCCGGCGAGGCCGTGGGCTGGAAAGGCGACTTCTTGAGAAGGCGAGGATTGTCGACTGACCAGACGGTGTAGTCGCCATCCTCGAAATACGTATAGGCGAGCCGGTCCGCCTGCCGGGCCCACGAGATCACCGGACTGTACTCGGAGAAGGATGAAATTCCTCCGATCACGTTCGTCAGCTGATAGTGCTGCGAATCGTCGAGGTCATAAAGAAAGAGATTCTGAATTCCAGTCCGGTCGGATACAAAAGCGATTGACCTGCCGTCCGGTGCCCACACGGGATTGATGTTCAGGCCATCCTGATTGGGGAGGCGTTCGATTCTTCCACCGTCGAGATGGTAAAGTGCAATCTGCCACTTGCTGAACACCAAGCGGTCGAAATCGGTCTTTTCTCCCCTATCGCTGGCAAAAGCGATGGTCTTCCCGTCGGGTGACCATGTTGGCTGCAGGTCACCGAACTTGTCGTTCGTCAGGCGGCGGAGATTCTTTCCATTCGCGTCAACGATGTACAGGTCTGTAATTCCCCCCGTATTACCGGAGAATACCAGCTGTCTGCCATCGGGTGACCAACTTGGATTGGTGACGCCCTCTACAGGCAGGTCGATTCTCACGCGGTTTCCCGACTTTTTCACGTCGAGCATGTAAAGTACGTCCTTGCCCTTGCGCTGCCCGACGAATGCCAGGCGCTTACCGTCCTGGGAAAAGGAGCTCTGCGAGTAGAGAATGCGAAGCTCTTCTACGTCAGGGTTGGTCGTGCTCTTGACCAGTCGGCGAATTCGCTTGCCCGTGCGCGCATCGCCGAGCCACAAGTCGATGAAAACTTCACCACGCGAGAACCTGCCGTTCGACAGAAAAGCGATGTATTTGCCATCGCTGGATAGCGCGGGCGCGATGAAGATCTGGCCGCCGGTTTTCCGTTCGGACAACGTCTGGCTGGAAAACTTTCTGGCGCGCTCGAGCTGTGCAACCTGCGGAAGATGCTGCGTCTGCATCGCCTCTCGCCATTCGTCGCTGAGCTCCTCGAGCGTCTTGCCAATCTCGCGCCTGAATGCGCGCTCCACGCCTACATTGGGCGCGGCCTGCATGATCGCGCCGATGACCTCATCGCCCCAACGCTGCCCAATGTACGCCCACAGCGCTTCGCCGAATCTGTAAGGGAAAAAGATGTCCGGCCTTTGCGTCATCTCCTCGATGGTCGGCAGGTTGCCGTTCAGCGCCGCGTCCCTGAGCCATGTGGCCGTGTGCGGGTGAACCGGCCCAGTCGACAAATATTCCGCCATGCCCTCCGCGAACCAGAGAGGCAGGTTCACCTGCGCAAGATTCTGTAGACCCCCACCAGCCTTGCCGCGCGCAAAGATGTCGTACTGGAACTCGTGCACCATCTCGTGCGTCAGCACTTGCTCGAAGCTGCCGTAGTCGCCGGTGAACGGCATGAGGATCCTGTGCCGAAGCGCTTCAGTCACACCTCCGACCCCTTCGCCGAGATCACCAAGCACGTTATTCTGGCCGAAATCGGTGCGGGAGGCGTACAGGACTATCGGCTTCTTCTCACGGAACTCATGCTGGAAGATCCGGGATAGCCGCCCGTGCGCTCGTTCCGCCATGCGCGAGGCGTCCCGCGATGCTGTTTGTTCCGCGGGGTAATAGTGAACCAGAAAGTGCTCGGTCTCGATCACCTTCCAATCGAAGTGATCGTACTGGACCTGGTTCTTCCCGAAGTACTGCTGCGCGGACAGCGGGGCCGCGGCCAGCATGCTCGCGGTAAGCGCGTAAACCCAGGACGGTCTCACGGGCGGGCTCCTTCTCGTTTGAGAGGAATGACCTCGGCGTCGCTCCAAAGGCGCTCGAGCTGGTAGAAGTCGCGCAGTGCGGGGTGGAACACGTGCACGACAAAATCAAAATAGTCCAGGAGAACCCACCGGCCCCGTTCCAACCCTTCAACATGATGGGGTGCGATTCCCTCTTTTTTCATCTCCTGCAGAACATGTTCCGCAACCGCGCGAACATGCGTATCGGACGTGCCGCTTGCGATCACGAAATAGTCCGTAGCGGTAGAGATGCGACTGATGTCGAGGACCACGATGTCAGACGCCTTCCGGTCGGCGCACAGAAATGAGGCGCGCTGGACAGGCAGCGGTGTGGCGGTAGCGGTTGAATTAGCCATGCATTTTAGGCGTCCAGTGGGGTCTACCCAGCGTTGAACTACCGGAGCGCGAAAAGGTTCCCTGGGAAAAAAGCAGGGACCAGGGACAAGGCACCAGGGACCAGGGATCAGGGATCAGGGAGAAAACGCGCTGGCGGGTTGTCACCTAGAGCGCACCACAAGATCCTTGGTTCATGGCTGCTTCTGCCTTCGTGCCTGGTTCCTGAGACCTGATTCCCGGTCCCTGGTCCCTTGTCCCTGATCTACTGCTTGATCACCCATACGCGAATTTCCGGCTTCACTTCCGCGTGCAGCTTGATTGGCACCTTGTAGACTCCCAGGGACTTGATAGGCTCATGCAGGTCGATCTGGCGCTTCTCTATATCAAAGCCCTGTGCGTGCAATTGTTGCACGATATCCGCTGCAGTCACCGAGCCGAAGAGTTTTTCTTCCTCGCCAACACGCGCCGAGAATGTCAGTGAAACCTGTTCCAGCCTGTTGGCTACGCTTTGCGCTGCGCCGATTCGCTCGTTCTCGGCCGCTTCGAGACGCGCCTTCTCCATGGCGATGCGCTTCTTGTTCCCTTCTGTCGCGAGAAAGGCTAGCCCTCGAGGAAGAAGGTAGTTCCTGGCATAGCCTGCCTTGACCTCTACGACGTCGCCAGGCTTGCCGACGCTTTCTACCGCTTGCCGAAGAATGACTTCCATGTTGCGCTCCAGACGAACGTTTATGAGATGGGGCGCGCTTTGGCGCGCCAGTCGATCCAGGTGTCCAGCACGCCCAGCCCCAGCGAGGACAGTAGCGCCGCCGCGGCTACGACCGGCGACAGCAATATCAAGGCAATGATTGCCACAATCTTCGCGGCGCGGCCGCCCACCCACACGCGGCTCATCAGCCAGGAAATAATGCCGAATCCGCGAAGTATGTACAGCGCTCCGAAGAGCACAAGCAGGTTCCAACCGAGCGCGCCCAGTGACGATAGTTGCGGAAGTAAAATGATGAACAGACCCGCGACAAATCCCCATACCATCTGATCGTTGAAGCGGAAATCTCGCAGCGGCGCCAAAGCCGGTCCCACACGAGATCTACTCAGACGGTGGTATAGCCCCCAGGCCAGAGCATATGCCGCGAGCGATTCCAGCATCAGGAGAGCCGGATACAGTGGCGCCGCGCTCTTGGACCCCTGATGCGCCTGCACCACCAACGCTTCCAGCGCCTTTCGCATAGTGGCGGTTTTCTCCACTCCCTCCCTTGCGGCGGACAGGCTCACCTGTGCGTCCGCGGCCATGGCGTACAGGTTGGTTTTCCGGGCATACTCGCTTTCAAACACACGTTGCACCTGCACGGGTGTGCGATTTGACACTAGCAGCATGGTGAAACCCAGCAGCAGAGCCAGACCAGCCGCCGCGAGAGCCCTTCCCAAAAAACGTTGCGTGGGAGCAACCAGCGACACCAGGCCAAACGTGCCGGCAGTAAGAAGCGCCCATGAGCGGGTTACGTCATTGTACGCGGAGGCTGCCTGGGCGGCCGGCGGCCTCGTCAAACCCCACGTGGCCAATCCTACCCAGAGAGCTGCAAGAACGAAGCGTCCTCCGCCCCACCAACCGGCCAGAAAGCAGGCGGCCAGTGAAGGGATGAGCAGCACTATGGTTTCCGCTATGGGCAGAAACGCAAACAAAAGCTGCGAGAGAAGAAGATACGCCCCAAGAGCCAGAAGAATTCCGCCCCATCCCTGCTCGCGTGGCGCTGGTGCGGGGTAGTCGGTCGGCTTCACTCCACTATGCCTGCTGCCCCTTGATATAAGGAAGCAGGGCAAGGAATCGAGCTCGCTTGATCGCGATGGCAAGCTGTCGCTGATGCCGGGCGCAAACGCCGCTCAATCGTTTGGGAAGAATCTTGCCGTTATCCGTTATGAAGCGTCCAAGCGAACGATCATCCTTGTAGTCGACGAAGCGTACGCGAGTTTCGCAGAACGGGCAGCTTTTCTGAGGACGGCGCATCTCAGTCCTCCTCGTCGTCGTCATCATCCGCACGAGCCGCCGCAAGGGCCATTTCCTCTTCAGTCATTGGCGGCGCGCCAACTTCGTGCTCATACAGCGTCACGAGATACCGCACAACGCCTTCGTCGAGCTTGAGGGCACGCTCGTACTCCGGGAGCACGTTGGGTTCGGCAGCAAAGCGGGCGACGACGTAGTACCCGTTCTCCCGCGTTCCTATCTGGTAGGCGAGCTGGCGCCGGCCCCACTGCGTGAGCTGCATGTCGGTGTCCGACACGCCGAGCAGTGAGTTGAAGCGACTCAGTTTGTCCTGGATGGCGGTGTCCTCGAGAGCTGAATCGAAGATGTACACCACCTCGTATTGGCGAGGCACTGTTTGGCAATCCTCCCTGTGGTCGTGGCCGCCCCCCGCGGTTGCCAGGCGGGAGGAGAGATACTGTAAACTGTGAACCTTCAAAGCTAATCAGCGAAGCTCTTCTCGCAACGCCTGAGCCCGCGACAGCATTTGCATGCTTGCCTGCACGCTCGTGCACCAGCTTGATTGAGGCTCAGTACACGGCTCGCTGGAGTCCGGCGCACGAGTGACTTGCGGATGCCGCCTACACGTTGAAGCGAAACAGCAACACGTCACCATCCTTCACGAGATACTCCTTCCCTTCGGCGCGCACAGCCCCTTTGTCGCGCGCGGCTTTCCAGCCACGCAAATCCACGAACTCATCGAAGCCGACAGTTTCAGCTCGGATGAACCCTCGCTCGAAGTCGGTGTGAATGACCGCCGCCGCTTTCGGTGCGGTGTCTCCCTTGTGAATAGTCCACGCGCGCACCTCCTGCTCTCCCGCCGTGAAGTAGGTTTGCAGTCCGAGGAGAGCATATCCGGCGTGGATCAATCGGTCGAGCCCTGCTGACTCCAGGCCGAGCGATGCCAGAAACTCGGAGCGATCCTCCGGTGGGAGTTCCGCAAGCTCGGCCTCTATCTTCGCCGAAAAAGGGACAATCTGCGCCGGTTCTCCGCTCCCGCTCACAGCTGTTCTCAGCGCGCGAAGGTGCGCTCCTTCCTCACCCATCAGTTCGTGATCCGTAACGTTCGCAGCATATAGGACAGGTTTCGCCGTTAGCAATGACAAGGGAACGAGAAGCGCACGCTGTTCCGCGGTCAGCCCGCCCTCCCATAGTCCCTTTCCTTCGCTCAGCACAGCGTGCGCGCGCTCGAGGGCGGGTAGTTCGTTGAGTGCCTCCTTGTCGGCGGCTTTGGCGGCGCGCCGGGTACGGTCCAATCGCTTTTCAACGGTCGCCAGGTCGGCTAGAGCCAGCTCGAACTCTATTACCTCGCGGTCTCGCACGGGGTCGACGCTACCCATGACATGAAGCACGTCGGGATCGTCGAAGCAGCGAACTACGTGAACGATCGCATCCGTTTCGCGAATATTCGCCAGAAACTTGTTCCCGAGTCCTTCTCCCGAAGATGCCCCCTTTACAAGTCCGGCGATGTCCACGAACTGGACGACAGCTGGAACCGTGCGCTTGGGCTCGACAATCTCCGCCAGCTTTGCGAGACGAGCATCGGGCACTTCAACTATCCCAACATTCGGCTCCACAGTGCAGAAGGGATAGTTGGCCGCGTCCGCCCCCGCCGCTGTCAGCGCGTTGAACAGAGTGGACTTGCCAACATTCGGGAGACCGACGATACCGAGCTGAAGCATGGGAAACGGGAAACGGGAAACGGGAATCGGGAATCGGGAATCGGGAGTCGAAAACGAACGGGAATCGGGAAAGACAACCGGAAGACGGGTCGCCGCGCCTTTTCCCCGATTCCCGGTTCCCGATTCCCGCTTTCTAGTTATGCACGTTCATGGCCTTGTCGATTCCATCGCGAACCCAGATTGCGGAGGCGTCAGTGAGATTCGGAAGGAGGTCGAGCACTGTTTCGCGTTCGTGTTTGCCGAATGCCGAGAGCACGAAATCCGAAAGGTCAGCTATCCTGCGTTCCGGCTCCGCGGGATGCACGCCAATGCGCAGCCTCGCGTAGTCTCGCGAACCAAGCGCTTGCTCGATATTTCTGAGGCCATTGTGCCCACCGTGACTACCGTGAGCGCGTAAGCGATACCGTCCGATCGGAAGCGCAACGTCGTCCACCACTACGAGCAAATCGGTGGTGGGTGACCAGGTCGGACGGCGGAGCAGCGGCTTCAGTACGGCGCCGCTGAGGTTCATGTAAGTGAGGGGCTTGATCAACCTTACATTTGCGTTGCCGAATCGGCCGGCGGCAACCCGCGCGTTCCCATCGTTCCGCCAGGCGTCGATACGCCAAACGTCGGCGAGGGCATCGATCAGCCACCAGCCGACGTTATGGCGCGTACGCTCGTACTCCCGACCCGGATTGCCGAGACCGAGGATAACCTTCAATGGCGGACCAACTACTTACCGGCCTCGCCCTCACCCTCCTCAGCCTTCGTCTTCCTGATGAGCTCAGGCTCGGCGATCCCTTCCACAGCTTCGACAACCGGAGCTTCCTCTGCTACTCGCGGCGGAGAGACCACGCAGACCGTGGCGCTTACGTCGTCCAGGATGCGAACACCTTCGGGAAGCTTGAGATCGCTCACGTGCAGCGACTCGTTCAGCTCCAGGTTGGTTACATCCAGGTCGAAGTGATTCGGAATCGATGCCGGATCGACATCTACGCTCACCTGGCGCATAACCTGGTCGAGGACACCGCCTTCGTTGCGGACGCCGTTGGGGTTGCCAATGAGCACGATCGGTATATCCACTGTAATGCGCTCGCCGGCTACCAGCTCCTGAAAATCCACGTGCAGGACTTCCCGGCGGAAGGGATGGCGTTGAATCTCGCGGATTAGTGTGCGGGTCGCCGATCCGCTGGGCAACGCGAGCTCCACCACTGTGGTCTCGGCAGCGATGCGGTCGAGCAACTTGTCGAGCTCGCGGCCATCGAGTGAGAGCGCCTGCGGCTGCCGGTGGTGGCCGTAGATTACGGCGGGAATGCGACGCTCCGCGCGGAGCTTCCGCGCGGCGCCTTTGCCCGTTTCAGACCGCGGGGTGGCGGTGAGGTTTGCGATTGCCATGCGACTGTATCTCCAGTTACGATAATTCAAACAAAGAGCTGACGGACTGATCGTCATGCGTGTTGCGAACCGCCTTTGCCAGTAAATCTCCAACGGACAAAACTACCAACTTCGGAAAGCGGTGCTCGTTCGCAATCGCCACTGTATCGGTGACCGTTACTTCAGCGATTGGTGCCGAGCTGAGCCGCTCAGCGGCAGGGCCGGAGAGCAGCGGGTGTGTAGCGCAAACATAGATGTCGTGCGCGCCCAGATCCTTCAGCGCTCGCGCGGCCGCGGTCACTGTCCCCGCCGTATCGATCATGTCGTCGGGAATGAGGCAGTCACGCCCATCTACTTCACCAACGACGTTCAATACTTCCGAGACATTGGACGCCGGACGCCGTTTGTCTATGATTGCAAAGGTGCCGTTTAGCCGCTTGGCAAACCCACGTGCCATCTTCGCCGATCCCACGTCCGGAGCCACCACCACAACATCCTTGAGATGCTTCTTCCGGTAATGCGATACGAACACTGGCGCAGCATAGAGATGATCCACAGGTATATCAAAAAAGCCCTGCAACTGGTGTTGATGAAAATCGAGTCCCAACACCCGGTCCGCTCCGGCAGTAGTAATCAAATTCGCCAGCAGCTTCGCACCGATTGCGACCCGCGGCTGGTCCTTCCGGTCCTGGCGAGAGTATCCATAGTACGGCATTACACATGTTATTCGCGCTGCTGACGCCCGCCGTGCCGCGTCGATCAGAAGTAGCAGCTCCACAATGTTGTCGGCTGGCGGATTCGTAGGCTGCACGATGAAGACATCGTGGCCTCGAACGTTCTCGTCGATTCGAACGAAAATCTCGCCGTCAGCAAAGCGCGAAATCGTAACCTTGCAGAGCTCGACGCCAAGACTGCGCGCTATCTCCTCGGCAAGTAACCGGTTCGCCCCCCCGGACAGGAGCTTGAAGCCGCGGCGGGGAACGACCAACTCATCCATTCGATAGCCTTGTAACTTAGTGAGAGCCACGGCGCTATACAACGTGGGGAGTGGGGAATAGGGGTTAGGGAGTCGCAGAATCCCCCGACAGAAAGTAGTTAGCGCACAGCAACTATATAACGCCTTCGGAATACGCTGTTATCTGGATACTACGTTAATTCCCTCGCGGATCACGAACTTGACGCTTGTGCGGTCGGGTGCAACCACTACCGGGCCGCGCTCGCGAGTATTGCATCACCGTTACCGGGGTCGCGAATTCCTTGGCTCGAGTCGACTCCCCAACCCCCACAACCACTCCCAAATCCATTGCCCCCGGTGGATTCGAACCACCATTCTCGGATCCAAAGTCCGATGTCCTGCCATTGGACGAGGGGGCAGCGCAGGCCTGTAAAACCTAGTCCGTCAGGAGTAGTTCCTCAACGTGGCTTGCGGTCCGCGTTCGGTGCGGTACGGCGCCGAGCAAACGATCAAACTGCGAAACATCGAGCGTGCAGTTGTCGTCGCATATACCGAATACCGTAGAGCCTGAGCCGGAAAGCATGGCGATGGAAGCTCCCACGGAGTGAAGTGCGCTCACCAGCGTCCGGATGCGTGGATGTTTTCGGATTACTACAGGCTCAAAGTCGTTTCGTGCAATGGTAAGCACGCTATTCCAGTCGCGAAACATTCCCAGGGTGAACTCACCCGCGAGTGGCCGGTAGGAGTCGCCACGTTCCGCCGCAATCCAGGAATAAGCATCGGCGGTGGAGATGCCGAATGGCGGTGTCAGAAGCACAACGTCTCGAGGTGGCAGTGGCGGCAGCGCGAGCATGCGCTCACCACGTCCCCATGCGAGCGCCATTGCGGCGTCGGAGGACAGGAAGGGCACATCCGCGCCGAGTTTGGACGCCAGGTCGAGAAGCGCATCGCGCGGAATCGGTTCAGGGCGTAGCGCGTTGAGAGCACGAAGCACGGCACCCGCATCCGCACTCCCGCCGCCCAGACCGCCCCCCACGGGGATGCGCTTGTCGACCTCGATCGCAAATGTGTCGGGCCACCCGGTTTCCCGGTAAGCCATCGCCGCGCGGTAGGCAAGATTCTCACCGACTGGTCCAAGCTTCGCGCCTCCGCAGTCGAGCGAGCGCCCGTGTCCCCCTACACGAACAACGATTTCATCACTGAGTTCGAGCCGGCAAAAAACGGTCTCAATCGAGTGATACCCGGATCGCTCGCGGCCCAAAATTCTGAGAAGAAGATTTATCTTCGCCTGCGCGCGAACGCGCGCGGCACGAGGCATCACTGACTCGCTGAAGGACCGAGACCGGCAGCGGCGGGCGGCCTTTCCGTTTGCGCACCGAGATCGCGGAAGTGCATCCCCAGTCGAACGAAATAGTAGGCGCCGATCGCCGTAATCGGGATGAATGTCAAAAAGTGGTACGCGATTGCCCAACTTACCGCCCGCCCGGCGTCCACCCCATAAACGCCCACGAGTGTCCACTTTGCGGCGGCTTCAAAGACGCCAAAGAATCCGGGTGCTTGCGGCAGGGCGACACCCACCACGATGACTCCCTGAACGAGCAGTGCTGCCTGGTAGCTCACGTCGATACCGAAGGCTTTGAAGCCGGTCCAGAAGGAAAACCCCATGACAAGCCAGTGCAACAACGCCCACCAGAAAACCTCCGCAAAGCGCCGCGGACTGCGTAGCACTCCAAGGCCGGCCGCGAATGCGAGCAGCACGTTCCGGCCGCGCGCTTCCAGTTTGGGCGCAACGCGGCGGGCGAACCATTCATACAAGGTGATGATCCGCTCGGGTAGAAACACGAGCAGATACAAGAACGTCAACAGCGCGGCGGCGAACAACGTGCCGATACCAAGAGTATTGGCTACTCGCTGGCCGATGGCTGTTTTTTCGCTCGGAAACGCGGGGTCGAGCAAAGCTACCAGCAGGAGGAGCATGACGATGACAGCATCGAATACCCTGTCTACCGCGAGCGATGCGAACGACGCGGAGAATGCAATCGAGGGCCGTTCGCGCGTGAGCGCATAAGCCCTCGCAATCTCGCCCACGCGCGCGGGTACGACATTGTTCACCATCATGCCAATCGCGGTGGATCGCCAGAGCGGGCCGAAAGGTATGCGATCCTCGATTGGAGAGAGAATCGTTCGCCAGCGCCGTGCGCGAATGGGAAACACAAGCGTGGCGCAAACGATCGATACCAGGAGAAGTGCGGGGTCAGCCGCGCGCGCGTTTGCCCAGACTTCCGAGGGACTTACGTCGCGCAGCACCCACCACAAAAAACCGGCGCTAAGCGCAATGCCCAGCACCGCGCGCCAGTTGAGCTTCATGGCACAGCGAGCGCGAGATCGATCAGATCGAAGAGTTCGGTGAGTTCCCGGTCGGCCGACGAACTCCGATCACGCCGCATCTCGTTGCGCAATTCTACAGCTCGCAGGAGGGCAGCGCGCCCGCTGTACACCAGAGTTTCGATGGGCACAACGGCTTCATTCGCGAGCTCAATTCGTGGGTTGAGTGGCTCCTGATCCAGGCGGCCGATTTCGGAAATGCCATGCCGCAATTGCTCCCGCAGCCCCGCTCCCGTCGGAGTCGCGGATGCCTGGCGTCGCGCTCCCCCTGCTGCGGGGGACTGCGGCATGCCTGGCTCCGGCAAGCCGGAACTGGCGCGCGCTCCGTTGTCCAATCCAGTCTCCGGCTCGAGAGCCGATAGCAGCACCTCGCGGCTCGAGTGGGGATCGGCCAAGGCCTTAGCGGCGATGTCCAAACTGGACAGCGATTCGGAACTCAGCGTGCTGGCCGAGCTCAGAAGACTCGAAAGACGCTGGGCTATTTCCGTTTCACTGAAGCTTTGAGCAGTCGCTATCAGGCCGCGCAGCGCAGCGCGGACTTCGTCGCCGTTGCGCTGTGAGGCCGACGAATTCAGCGTATCTCTGGCGTCCGCAATCACGCGCCGGAGATGCTCGGCGAAGCCGACGATCTCGGAGCGAAACCTGCTCGCGAGTGAAAAAGCCGGAGAGCTGGCAGCCGAAATTACGTGAGCCGAATCGCCGTCGAACGCCAGCGCCGACACTGGCACGATCTCGGCTACGACGGGCTCGGAACGGGGAATGGCGCCAGCCGCGCGCGTGAATGCGTCCGCTTCGGGGCTGGAGCCGGCGACTGTGCGGCCGGCCGATATCTCGCTGGCCGCGTGCGCGAGTAGCGTTGCGGCTCCTCTGAAAAGCTCCGAGCGCTCGGGTGTGGAAGCAGAATTGGACTGTTCGGCTGCCTGCGCAACGCGCTCGATGTGGCTCACGACCTCTGCGAGCACTGGCTGCTCCTTGAGAAGGGCGATGCCCCGCAAGGACCTGGAGTGTCGCAAAAGTGCAGTGAGGGCCGGCCTGTCATTCGGGTTTGCCGCCATACGCTCCAGAGCGGCAGCGAGCTCTGATGTCTGTGTAGCGAGGAATGCGCGGCCCATTCCCGCTGCGTTTCGTGCGGGCGTGCCCGCGTCCACCGGCACGAGGCCTTCGAGCTCCGCCGCTCGTCTCGAAGCCCGCTCGTCGTCGGCGCTGCTCCACGCGCCGACATTGCGCACAAGGAGGCGAAGATCGTCCACAGTGGCTACCAGTGCGGCTCCCAACCGGGGGTTCCAGAGTATCGCTCGCTCACGCAGCGCACGTGCGGCCCGCTCCACTGCGCTGGCCACCCGCGAGATCTCGGTCTGCCGGTACATCGTCGAGTTACCGCGCAACGCGCGCGACAGCCGGACGAACGCCTCGGCATCGGGACCGTCTGCACCTGGCGAATTCAACAGGGTGTCCAGGCCATCGATGAGAGCAGAAGCCTCAACGATGAAGAATCCGAGCGCGGCAGATGGCGTGGTCATGCTAGCTCCAGCAGGAAATTGAGTATCCGCGGTCAGGTGAAACCTGGCACAGCCACATCTACATGCCCCGTGCCGCGTGAATCGCCGCATGCATCTCGCGTACCGCCGCGGAAATCCCCACGAAAACGGCACGGCTCACTATCGCGTGGCCGATATTCAGCTCTTCGATTTCGGGAATCTCAGCCACAAGACCTACATTGTTCACTGTCAACCCGTGTCCCGCATGAATTGCCAACCCGAGCTCCGCCCCCAGCGTTGAACAGGTCCTCAAGGCCGCTATATGTCGAGCATCACCGATCGCGTTGGCATACCGGCCTGTGTGCAATTCGATCGCATCGGCTCCGAGCTCGCGGGAGCTCCTGACTGCGCCGGCGTCCGGATCAATGAACAGACTACTACGTATGCCCGCACGTTTCAGCCGGGCCAGCCCCTTCGCGAGGGCATTCGGCTCCCGCGTGACATCCAGCCCTCCTTCGGTGGTTACTTCCTCGCGACGCTCCGGCACGAGAGTCACCTGATGGGGACGCAGGTGCTCTGCCAACACCAGCATTTCTTCCGTCAGCGCCATTTCCAGATTCAGGACAGTACGCACATTCTGGGCGAGCAGGTGTATATCTTCATCCTGAATGTGGCGCCGGTCCTCTCGGAGATGGGCGGTTATGCCATCCGCGCCGGAGCTTTCGCACACAGCGGCGGCAGCGACTGGATCGGGTTCATGAGAGCGGCGAGCCTGCCTCAATGTCGCGACGTGATCGACGTTCACGTACAGCCTTTGGTGGGTTGCCCGCATCAAACTTGATGGTTAAGGTTCGCACGCAATCCGTGGAGGAAACCTGGTGAATCGCACTTATTCGGCGCTGCTGCTTTTCGCAATAAGCGCATGCGCTACGAAGCCCAGCTCGCCTGAGTCATCGATGCCTGGCGCGAGTCGCAGTGTCGCGGGAGCGGCAAGTCCGCGCGCGGCGGTCGAGGAATTTCTCGCTGCGATCAAGGCCGAAGACATTCAGACGCTGACTCTCAAGTGGGGCTACGCGAAGGGGCCCGCGCGGGACGGAGACAAGCGTGAACAGCTCGAGAAGAGCGCCCTCATCATGCAGTGTTTCCTGGATCATGAGACTTATCGCGTTCTAAACGATATGCCGGGTGAACCAGGCAAGCGAGTCTTCAGGGTAGAGCTGGTAAACGGAACAGTGACTCGGCAAACCAACTTCACCACCGTGGAAGGCCCAAGCGCGAGGTGGTATGTGGAGAGCGCGGACCTGGAGCCAGTCAAGGACATTTGTCGAAATCCGCCGACCGAGTAAACCGTTCCGGGAACTCGCTGCCGTGCTCCCGCATTAGTCTTCCGTGAGCTCTATGAGGACGCCTTTGGTAGCGGAAGGGTGAAGAAAAGCTATCCGCTTTCCTTCCGCTCCGATTCGGGGGGTCTCGTCCACAAGCCTAATCCCGGCAGAACGGCAGCGCTCCAGCGTGGCGTCCAGATTGTCGACTGCAAAGCAGATGTGATGAATTCCCGGTCCGCGCTTGTCCAGGAATTTTGCGATCGGCGATTCGGGGCTTTCAGCCTCGAGCAACTCTACGAGCGAGTCGCCGGCTGCGAAGCCCGCTATGCGGGCTCCGTCGGCGTCCTCGAGTGGAACTTGCGCGAGGCCGAGAATTTCGCTGTAGAATGACACATTTTCGTCAAGTGATCGCACGGCTATTCCTATATGCGATATGCGCGCTCCTCGACGAGGTGGTGATGGCATAGGATTCGCTCTCCATGGCTTGGAAAGCGGCTAAACTTAATGGCGGCGGGATATCGCGCGAGATCCCGCGCTGGAGGAATATGATGTCGCAAGCGACGGCTGTAACAGATTCGACTTTTGAGTCCGAGATCGAAAAACACGATGGCTTGGCGGTTGTGGATTTCTGGGCTGCATGGTGCGGTCCGTGTCGTATGATCGCTCCCATTCTGGACCAGCTTGCAGTTGATTATGACGGCAAGGCCAAGGTCGTCAAGCTGGACGTCGATGCGAATCAGCGCACGGCGATGAAGTACAACATTCGCTCCATTCCGGCCGTCCTGTTCTTCAAGGGCGGGAAGGTTGTCGATCAGGTAATCGGAGCGGTACCGAAGACGCAGCTCGAGTCGAAGTTCAAGCAGCACGCAACTGCCGGCAAGACAGATCTGACAGTAAAGGGCGCAGAATAGCTGGCGGCCCGGCGTTGGCGGTTGCGGCACCGCCTGCAGGCCACCATCGTTGAACAAACAGGGAGATCGAGTGGTCTCCCTGTTGCTTTTCCAGACCTGTCGGCGCCGTTCTCCCGAAGGTGATATGAGCGACCGCACTATCCCTTGCCTCTATATAGTCAGTACGCCGATTGGAAATCTCAGCGACATGACATTTCGGGCGGTGGAGACGCTTAAATCGGTGGCGCTGGTCCTCGCGGAAGACACCCGGCACTCCCGGCACCTGCTGGACCGCTACGGCATCGAAACTCCAATGGAGGCATACCACGAGCACAACGAAGCTCGAGCGACTCCACGCATGATTCAGCGTTTGCGCTCTGGTGACTCGCTCGCCCTGATCTCGGACGCGGGGACACCCTTGATCTCGGATCCTGGCAGCACGCTGGTGCAGGCAGCCGCGGCCGAGGGTATTCCCGTTGTACCCATTCCGGGCGCGTCCGCAGCACTGGCCGCCCTCGTGGCCTCTGGTCTGGATACCAGTCGGTTCATTTTTCTGGGATTTCTCCCTCGCAAGGGACGCGAACGGCGAGAAGCGCTCGATAGTCTCATCGCAGCCGAGGAAACGTGTGTACTGTATGAAGCACCAGCGCGGCTGGCCGAGACTTTGGCGGAACTGGTCAAAGGGGGAGGGGAAGGTAGAGACGCCGTGGTGGCGCGTGAGCTCACAAAGGAATTCGAGGAATTCCGGCGCGGAACGGTCGAGGAGCTGGCGCGGTACTATAGCGACACCCCTGTACGGGGCGAAGTCGTGATCGTGGTTTCCGGCCGACTGCCCGAAACGCTCGATGAGGCTGCGCTCCGCGAGCGTGCGTACTCTCTGCGCGCGTCTGGGGCGACTGCTCGCGATGTGGCGCGGACACTGGTCGCTGAAACCGGCGCTCCACGAAACCTTGCCTACCGACTTGCCCAGGAAACGTGATTCTTCGCGCTGCCGTTGCCGCTGTACTTCTGTCTGCCGCCGCCTGGCAGCCGCGGCTTGCAATCGCCCGGCTGCAGTATGACGGCGGCGGCGACTGGTACGCAAATCCATCCAGCCTTCCCAATCTCATCGCCGCCATCGCAAAGCGCACGTCGCTCGACATTGAGGGCGCGGAAGGACGCGTGACGCTAATGGATGACAGGCTGTGGAGCTATCCTTTTCTGTACGTGACTGGTCATGGCAACATTCGCTTCAGCGACGATGAGATCGTGAGGTTGCGCGAATTCCTCGCCCGAGGCGGATTTCTGCACGTCGACGACAATTACGGACTCGACTCCAGCTTCAGGCGTGAGATCAAACGCATTTTGCCGGACAGGCCCCTTGTAGACGTCCCTCTATCCCATCCGGTGTACCACATAGTCTACGATTTTCCGAAAGGACTGCCCAAGATCCACGAGCACGACGGAAAACCGGCGCAGGGGCTCGGTATTTTCATGGGAGAGCGATTGGCCGTGTATTACAGCTACCAGGCCGATCTCGGTGATGGATGGGAGGATCCTGATGTGCACAAGGATCCTCCGGAGCTTCACGAAGCCGCACTGCGTATGGGTGTCAATCTGTTCATGTACGCTGTAACAAGCAGGCCCTCGACATGACCGTTGCGCAGCTCGTAGCACGAGAGCGGATGCGGCTTTCGATAGCCATTATTGCCCGTGGCGTGGCCATGGCGCTTGCGATCGCCCTGATACTGGCGGCGATTAGCGCTGTTGCTCTGGGCGACGCGCGCTGGATCACGCATCCTTCGGCGCCACTGGCCGCCTGGCTCGCAGCAGGGATTCTGGTGTGCTCGGCCATTTGGTACTCCATTCGCGACCTTCGTGGATCGGCGGGAAGGGATCGTGTGGCCGCGGCCATCGAGCGCGAGCGCGCTCTTCGGGCGGGCTCGTTGCGTGGAGCGCTGGAGGTAGGAACAACGGGCCCACTTGGTGAACGTGCTTCGCGAGTCCTGGCTGACCGTCTTCGGCCTGACTGGGTGCTCGCTCCGGTGATGCAATGGCGCGCGTGGCGGCTCGGACTGATCGCCATGGGAGCAGCGACCGCTGGGATGTTCCTGTTGGGCGCCGCACGCGATGCTGCGCCGGATGGCTGGCGAGCTCTAAGGCACCCTGTTGGAGCTTGGACCGGATCGTTGCTGCAACCACTTTCCATTGTCGATCCCCCACGCGCCGTCATGCGCGGGGAACGCGTTCAGGTGCGTATTCGCGCGTCCGAGAGGCGATTCGTGTCACTGGAAAGACGCGTGACAGGCGCTTCCTGGCGGTCGGAAGTGTTACCCGTCTCGAGCGGCATTGCAGTTACGATGCTGGGCCCCCTCGATGCGGACGTCATGCTCGTCGCGTCGGATGAGCGAAGCGCGAGCGATACGGTAATCATCAAAGTTACGGACCGTCCTTTCGTGGGCGACGTGGCTATTCGTGCCGAGTATCCCGCGTACCTCCGCAAACGGGCCGAAGTTCTGCCCGCCGGCGAACCGATACGCGTTCCGCGTGGTACGGCGCTCTCAATTCGCGGTCGAGCGTCGACTGAGCTGATGAGTGTGGCATTGGCTCACTCCGCAGATACTCTGCGTCTGACGCCTGATGGGCACCGTTTTAGTGGAAGGTTGTCGGCCGTTGCAAGTGGAAAGTGGCAGTGGACGGCGCGCTTCGCGGGTGGACTGGTTCCAGACATGCCGGCGCCGCTGGATATTGAAGTCGTTCCGGATTCCGCGCCTCGCGTCGAAATGCTCGCGCCGCCCGCGGACACCGTGGTACTCGCGACCGATCAGATAGACATACGGGCGTCCGCTGCGGATGATCATGGCCTTGCTGCGATAGCGCTGCGGAGTTGGCGAGTGCCGGAGGGCGGGAGCGCCTTGCCGGAGGTTAGCGAGGCCATCGCTGCTCCCCGTGAGCCGGAATGGAGTGGGCAGGTATCACTCAACCTCGCGGAGCGCGGATTGGAACCGGGCGATGAGCTGCACATCGTATTCGCGGCCACGGACGGCTCTCCGTGGCGCCAGCGCGCGGAGAGCAGGGAGCTGGTGCTTCGCGTCCCCAGTTTGAGTGAGCGGCGCGAAATGGCGCGAACACTGGCGGATTCGGCAGCCGCCAGAGCCAGTGCGGCAGCGCGCTCGCAGCGGCAGCTGGAACAGAGAACTGGTGAGGCGGTGCGCTCTCGTGGCCAGCGAGAGCCGCAAACCGCGGAAGCCGAAAATCAAAAGAGTGAGGGCGCAAAGTCAGCCGCAATGTCGAGCCAGTCAGCGGACAAGGCACGCGCGCTGGCGAAAGAGCAGGAGCAGTTGAGGGAGCAGATCAAGGCAATTGAGAAAGACGCGCGCGCTCTCGAGCAACAGCTCCACGCTGCGGGGGCGCTGGACTCCTCGCTGGCGCGACAGCTTCGCGAGGTGCAGAAGCTGCTGAGCGAAGCCCTCAGCGGAGACATGGCTCAACAGCTTCAGAAGCTCACGGAAGCCGCTCAACGCCTGTCATCCGAAGACGTCCGACGTTCGCTCAGCGAGCTTGCCGCGGCGCAGGAACGCCTGCGCGAGCAGCTGGAGAAATCGGCGGGAATGCTGAAGCGCGCAGCACTCGAGGGAGCGATGCAGACGCTGAGCGATGACGCCAAGGAGCTGGCCGTGAAGGAGCGCGCGATGGCTGACTCGATGGCGCGCGGTGAGAAAAGCGCCGCGGAGCGAGCGCGGCCACTGGCCGAACGTTCGCGCGATCTGGCACGAGAGATAGATGAGCTCGCAAGCCGCCTGAAAAAGGACAAGGCCGAAGCTGGTCCTGAAAAACTTCGAGCGGCGGCGAAAAACGCAGAGCGCTCGGCCGAAGCCTTACGTCAGGCTGCCGGCTCTCCGGAGTCGAAGGAGGGTGCGCGGCCGCCTGAAGGTGAGCGGGCGCCGGGGGAGGAGGCCAGGTCCGCGCAGGATAGCGCACAGCAGAAAGCGAGTCAGGAAGGCTCCCAGGCCAAAGCAGGAGCCCAGGGTGCGCAGTCGCAAACCGGCGAGCAGAATTCCCAGTCCAGGTCCGCACAAGCGGGTGCTCAGACCAAGGCGGCACAGGAAGGCGCGCAACAGATGGAGCAGGCAGCGCAAAAGCTTGCCGAAGCCCGGGAATCGCAGATCAATGAATGGAAGGAGGATTTAACGGGCGAGTTGGACCGATCCATCCAGGAAATGCTGCAGCTTGCGCGCGAGCAGGACGCGCTGGCTCAACGCGCTCAATCCGGAGCGCAGCCAGGCCCGCTGCGCGGCGAACAGAGCGCGATTCAGCAGGGAGCCGAGCGCGTCGGAGAGCGGCTGCAGCAGCAGGCAGGTAAATCGGCGCACGTGTCACCCCGTTCTCAAGGTGCGGTCGGGGAGGCGCGTCGCAAAGTGCAGGAGGCGACCAGGCAGCTGGACGAGACTGCGCGGGGAAACAGCCAGGCTGCCAGCGCAATGCAGGAGGCGGCCAGCGCTCTCAACAGCGCGGCGGGGGAACTCGTGCGCGATCGTGAGCGAGCCGCGCGCGCGCAGTCAGCTTCGGGCTTTGCGGAAATGTTGCAGCGGATGCAGGAGATGGCAAAGCAGCAGGGTCAGATCAACGCACAAGCCGCAGGGCTGCTTCCGATTCCCGGGCAGCAGATCAGCGAGGCCGCCGCCAACCAGGCACGCGCACTCGGCAAGCAGCAGCGCGGTATGGCGCGCCAGCTCGATGAATCCGGCCAGGATGACGCTTCCGGTCGCGCTGCGGAGCTCGCCAAGGAGATGCGTCAGCTTGCGGAGGCGATGGAGCAGGGCCGCCTGGACCCAAGCGTTCTCGGCCGGCAGCAACAGCTCTTTCGCAGGTTGCTTGATGCCGGGCTTTCGCTGGAGAAGGAAGAGCGCGAGGATCGCGGTGAGCGAGAATCGCGTTCCGCGAGTGATGAGGAGGCGCTGACTCCGGGCGGCGACGCTCGTGGCCGCGATGCGATGCGGTACCGTGAGCCTGCCTGGAACGAGCTGCGTGGCCTGACTCCGGAGGAGCGGCGCGCGGTGCTCGAATACTTCAAGCGGATCAATGCAGAGCGCCCCTAGGTGTTAAAGCTCGCGATTCTGTTGCTTCTGGTCGCGGCCCGTCTCACGGCCGCACAGGCCAGCACGCCGTACGATCGTGCGCTGCAGCTCGAGGCAGCTGACAAGTATCGTGACGCTGCCATCGCGTACCGCGAGGCACTTCGCGTGGAGCCGGGAAATCTTCCAGCAATGCTGGGCCTGGAGCGGTCGTACGCGCAGATGGGTTGGACAGATTCGCTGCTGGCCCTGCTTGATACGGCGCTGACCGCACGTCCAACTGACGTCACTCTACGGACGATTCAGCTTCGTACGCTTCGGTCTGCGCGGGACGATGCTGCAATGCGCGCCGCCTTCGAGCAGTGGCTGCGTGCCGCGCCGAAGCAACACGCCCCGTTCCGGGAATACGCCAAAATCCTGCTTCAGGATGGCTTTTCCAGCGCGGCGGATTCCGTTCTGCAGCGTGCGGAAGCCGCATTCGGCTCCGGTGACGGACTCGAGCTCGAAGCGGCGCAGATCCGTGCCTCAATGGGACTTTGGGCACAATCAGCCGAAGCCTGGCGAAAAGCTGTTGCCGGCGCCGGTTATCTGGAGCAAGCCGCGATATTCTCGCTCGCCCCCGCGCCTGCAGCCGCACGGGACGACCTGCGCAAGGCGTTGCTCGCCGTCCCTCTCGTCGTAGGCGCGCGTCGCATAGCAGCAGCGCTCGAGCTGGAATGGGGCTTTCCGCGCGCCGGTTGGGACCTCTTGCGCGCTCTCCCTCCGGATAGTGCAGGGTTAGCGGCATGGCTCGATTTCGCACGGCGTGCGGAGGAAGCGCAGGCGTGGCTTGTCGCGCGCGATGCGTTGATGACCGCCTATGCACGCACCGGTTCAGCGGCGCTGGCCTCGCGTGCGGCAACGGATGCGATGAATGGTGGGGATATGCGGGCGGCTCTGTCCATCTCGGCAGCGTTATCCACGGACACTGGAGCGGCGGCCCTCGCAGTGCTCCCCGTGCGTCTTCGCGCGCTGGCTTCGCTGGGGCGCGCCGAGGAGGCCGCGCGCGCCCTTGAAGGAGCCAGGGGACGAATTTCTCAGGATCAATACGCCCGTTTGGCGCGTACGGTCGCCTGGGGCTGGATCCGCCGTGGTGATCTCGCCAAGGCGCGAGCGCATCTCGAGGTGTCGGATGACGAGGAGCGCGACGATCCTGTGTATGGCTGGCTTGCGCTGTACGAAGGTGACCTGCGGAGTGCTCGCCGCATGCTCACAAGCCAGAGTGAATCCGCACCCGACCTGGTCGCGGCGCTTGCGCTTCTTGCGCGCACGAAGGTTGACAGCGCCCCAGCAGTCGGACGCGCGTTCCTTGCGCTTGCGCGTGGTGATACGTCGCGCGCGATAACGGAATTCGAGCAGAGTGCCCGCTCAATTGCCGAAATAGAAACGCTTCTCCTCGCGGCCGCTGCACGCCTTGCGGGAGCCGCACATCAGGATACGCGCGCACTCGCCATATGGCGCGGGCTCGCGCAAGGTCATCCCGGTTCGCCCGAAGCGCCGGAAGCGGAGCTGGAGTGGGCAAGAGCACTGCATCGCGCCGGGCAGAACAGCGCAGCGATGGCTCGGCTCGAGCATCTCATTCTCGCGTTTCCGGGGAGCGCATTGATACCGCAAGCGCGCAGGGAGCTCGAACTGGCACGTGCCAACATTCCCTCTACTCCATGATGCATATTATTCGCGCAGGACGAGCCACACCGTTCCTGGCACTGCTCGCACTTGCTCTCGCTGCAATCCCCGTTCGGACGCAGCACGTTCTCGTTCCAATGGACGATGAACAAGGCAATCATCTCAAGGCGTACGGCCTGATGTTCAGCGCTCTGAAGGATGGATTGCGCGGCGAATGGCTGCTGAATTACCGGGGTGGCTCGTTTCTCCTTCCCGATGTTCAGACTCTTCGGCGCCGCGCAGCACTGGACGGTGTGACGCTCCTTGGCGTTGACAATGCGACTCTGGCTGGCGTGCGCGCGGAGATCGCCACTGCCAACATGGACGCCGTGCCTCTGGAGAAAGCGCCGCGGATTGCAGTGTACACGCCCCCCGAGGCGCCTCCGTGGGATGACGCCGTGACACTCGCTCTGAGGTATGCGGGAATTGAGTACACCACGGTGTGGGACGCGGAAGTCGCGCGTGGAGATCTCACCAAGTACGACTGGTTGCATCTGCACCACGAGGATTTTACCGGACAGCTCAGCAAGTTCTACATCTCATACCGAGGTGCGCCGTGGTTCGTCGAGCAACAACAGCGCAACCTGGCTATGGCTCGCCAGCTTGGCTTTGGAACCATCCCCGAGCTCAAAAAGGCCGTTGCTGAGCGAATGCGACAGTTCGTCGAGAACGGCGGTTTCATCTTCGCCATGTGCGGCGCGACCGAAACGCTGGAGCTCGCCATTGCGGGACGGACAGTGGACATCGCCGGCAGCTTTGGCGATGGCACGCCCATAGATGAGAATGCGGACTCAAAGATGGCCTGGCAGCGTTCGTTCGCCTTCAAGGAAGCGCGCCTGGAGCTTTCGCCCTTCACAAACTCGATGAGCGACATCGATGGTCACCAGGTCAACGTGCCCGGAAGACGCCAGCCGCTTGGGACTTTTACGCTGTTCGGCTTCAGTGCGAAGTTCGATCCAGTCGCGTCGATGCTGGTGCAGGATCACCGGACTGTAATTGCCGACTTTTACGGCGTAACCACGAGCTTCTCGCGTCGTACGCTCAAGCCAGGTGCGACCATTCTTGCCGAGGAGGAGGGTGCGCCATGGGTGAAGTATCTTCATGGCGATTACGGCAAAGGAAGCTGGACTTATCTCGGCGGTCACGATCCCGAGGATCCGCAACACAGCATCGGTAATCCGCCTACAGATCTTTCCTTGCACCCGCACTCCCCTGGCTACCGCCTGATTCTGAATAACGTGCTGTTCCCGGCAGCGAAGAAAAAGCCGTTGAAGACGTGAGAAGAATTGGATTGCGGATAGCGGATTGCGGACTTTAGATCGCGCATCCGGGGTTCGTTCGCACTTGGTAACTCGAAATCCAGTCCGCAATCCGCCATCCGCAATCCTACTAACTACCCTCCCTCCAGCTCACTCCCTCTGTCCCACGCCTCCGTAGATACCAGCCGTCTTTCCAGGTCCGCGGCGACCGGGATGCGGGCGGCCATTCGGCTCGCGGGCGGGCGGGAGGTGTGTTTCGTCGCGACGATGGATGAGCACGGCGTCGTACAGGCGGCACGAGTAGTCGCGCGCGGGGACGTTCGAGCGGTGCTGGCATTGCCAGGTGTTGCGCAGCGCGGCGAGATGTTGTTGCACAATCATCCGTCAGGAGTGCTTGAACCTTCGGATGCGGACCTGGAAGTGGCGCTTCGAATGCACGATGGCGGCATCGGTTTTGGAATCGTCGACAACGATGCCAGCGATTTGTATGTCGTAGTCGAAGTGTCGCAGAGCTCGGAGCCCGGCGCGATAGACGCGAAGCACGTAGCGCAGGAGCTTGGCCCTGCCGGGCCAATCGCGGCGAGGCTGTCACGATATGAGAACCGACCAAGCCAACAGGCGATGTCTGGTGCTATCGCCTCGCTGTACAACGATCACGGCATAGGCCTGTTCGAGGCAGGAACAGGAGTGGGGAAGTCGCTCGGCTACCTTCTCCCGGCGCTGCGCTGGGCTGCAGCGAACGGCGAGCGGACAATCGTTTCTACAAACACCATCAACCTTCAGGAGCAGCTTGTCGGGAAGGACCTACCGTTCCTCAAGTTGGCGCTTGCGGATCAACAGGTGCGTTTCGCTTTGCTCAAGGGTTGGCGCAACTACCTTTGCCTCAACAGGCTGCACAATACGCGCGACACAGCACGCGGACTATTCGAAAGTGACAAAACGGCGGAGCTCGAATCCATACGCGCATGGTCGGAGCGCACGGCCGACGGCTCCCTGAGCGATCTGACGACTCCACCACACCCCGAAGTATGGGACGAAGTGTCGGCGGAGCCGGATCTGTGCCTGCGCCTCAAGTGCTCTTTCTTTGAGAAGTGTTTTCTCTTCCAGGCGCGCAAGCGCGCAGCTCAGGCCGATGTCATCATAGTCAACCATCACTTGCTTCTCGCCGATCTCGCTGTGCGGCGAAAGCAGGGCAACTGGAGTGATGCGGCCGTTCTGCCGGCATACAAGCGCCTGATCGTTGATGAGGGGCACCATTTCGAGGATGCCGCCGCGCAGCACCTTGGAGCCACTGTAACCGGCCGAGGATTGCAGCGCCTTTTCGCTCGCCTCGATAGAAATGGCAAAGGGCTGCTGAACGCATTCGCCGAAAAGCTGGAAGAGCGCGGCAGGGACGATTTGTGGAGCGCTGCCACACTCGACCTACTGCGCGAGCGGCTGGCCCCATCAGCTGCCTCCGCTCGGGCGAAAAGTGGGGTGCTGTTCGGCCTTCTGGATTCGGTGCTTGCTGAAAACAGGGATCAGACTCTCCGCCTGACCGATGATTTCCAGGATCATCCAGTGTGGCGTGCGGGGCTTGATGCCGCTCTAACGGATGTGACCGGCGATATCCGCATTCTGCAGGAAGGGCTGCTCGCAGTTCACGAACGCTACGAAAACGCGGGACAGGAGCGGCCCGACATCGCGCGACTTCTTGACGAAATTCGTGCGATTGTACGCCGGCTCGATAGCGCGGCATCGGGGCTGCTTGCCGCGTTGCGCCCGCCGCCATCCGCGGAAGAAACCGTACGCTGGATTGACGTGCGAGGGCGGGAAAGGAGTGTCGCCGCGACAGCGGTTCCACTCGACATCGCCCCGATCCTGCGCGACGATCTGTGGAGCCGCATCGAGACGGGCGTCATCACGTCGGCTACGCTGGCGGCAAGTTCCGACTTCCGGTTTCTCGCACAGCGGCTTGGGCTGGACGAGCCGGCCCTCGAGCCTGTGACCGCCATCTTCGCGTCACCGTTCGACTATCAGAGGCAAGCAATCCTTGCGATACCATCGGATATCGCGGCGCCCAACGTGGACGCGCTCCGGCACGCCGACGGCGTTGTGCGCGCCATTCTCGATCTCGCCGGAGCGTCTGACGGAGGATTGTTCGGTCTCTATACCAGCCACCGCGATCTCCAGAACGCAGCTCGGCAGATTCGCTCCTCTGGCGCAGATCGGCGCTGGCCGCTTCTGGTGCAGGGCGAGGATTCGCGCGATGCCCTGTTGCGTCGTTTTCGCGAATCAGGCCGCGCGATTCTCGTCGGCACTGCGTCTTTCTGGGAAGGCGTTGATGTACCGGGGCATGCTCTTCGCGGTCTCGTTCTAAGCAAGCTACCCTTTCGCGTACCGTCGGAGCCGCTGACTGCCGCGCGCTGTGAGGCCATCGCGGCACGAGGTGGCGACGCCTTCACCGAATTCATGTTGCCACACGCGACGCTTCGTCTGAAGCAGGGCTTCGGACGACTGATCAGAACGGCTACCGATCACGGGGTCGTGGTGCTCTGCGATCCACGCGTAATGAGCAAGGGTTATGGACGCGAGATGCTCGCCGCTCTTCCAGCAGCTCGCCGGTTGTCTGGAGGGTGGACCCAACTGCTTCCTGAGATTCGAGCCTTCTACGAGAAACAGTCAACGTGATCCGTCCCGGAAAGATCGTCTGCGTAGGACGCAATTATCGGGATCATGCCAGGGAAATGGGGAATGACGTCCCAGTTGAGCCGCTAATCTTCCTGAAGCCACCCTCGAGCGTGATTGCGACCGGCTCGCCTATCGTGCTTCCGCGAGCGTCCAACCACGTGGAGTTCGAGGGAGAGATAGGAGTAGTCATCGGCACGGCGCTCCGGCGCGCAACGCCCGAGGAAGCGCTGGCGGCCATTCGCGGGGTGGTCGCCATGAATGACGTTACAGCCCGGGACCTTCAGCGTAGCGACGCGCAATGGACCCGAGCCAAGGGTTTCGATAGCTTCTGCCCCGTAGCCGCCGCGCCGGTACCTGACCTGGATCTGGACACGCTGACGATCGTCACCCGTGTCAACGATCTCGAGCGGCAGCGAGCCACCGCTGCGGACATGGTATTCCCAATCCATGACCTGCTTGCTTACATATCTCGTATCATGACTCTCGATCCGGGAGACCTGGTCGCAACCGGAACACCCGCCGGTGTTGGTCCGCTGGTACCAGGCGACGTGGTGGAGGTGATCGTCGGAGGTGTAAGCCGAGTGACTAACCCTGTAATCGCGGATGAGGAGTAGCCTGTGCCAGAACGCGCGCAAAAGCTGTCGGAGCTACCGGTATACTTGCTCGCCAGTATCCCGCATAAAAAGCGTGAGCTGCAGGCGCGCGGAATCGATGTAATCGATCTCGGTGCGGGGGATGCTGATCTCTCACCGCCGCCGCGAGCGATGGAGGCTCTGAAGAGGGCGGTGCACGAGCCCGCGATGCAACGCTACGGTTGGTCACTCGGGCTACCTGCTTTTCGTGAGGCAGTCTCGGCCTGGATGCAAAAGCGCTTTGGTCTCTCGTTCGATCCGTTCACCGAGGTGGTCCCGCTCATTGGATCGAAAGAAGGGATTTCACACCTCGCCTTCGCTTATCTGGAGCCCGGCGATGTCAGCATCATCCCCGAACCCGGGTATCCTGCCTACATCGGAGGAACGCTGCTCAGTAGCGGCACTGCGTACAAATACGCTCTTCGGCCGAGGACCAACTTCCTTCTCGAGATCGATGAAGTACCGCCCGAAGTGCTGCGTCGCGCGAAGATGGTATACCTGAACTATCCGAACAACCCAACTGCTGCCATCGCGCCAAGAGACTATCTCAAGCGTGTCGTGGACCGCTGCAGGGAACTCGACATTCTCCTGGTGTATGACAACGCGTATTCCGAGTTTGCGTTTGATGGGTATCGGCCGCCCAGCATCTTCGAGATAGAGGGCGCCAGTGATGTAGCGATCGAGTTCCATTCATTTTCGAAGACGTACAACATGACTGGCTGGCGGTGTGGTTGGGCGGTGGCTCGGCCGGAGATCGCTTCCGCGCTCGCACAGGTGAAGACGTTTGTCGATACCGGGCCTTTCATGCCGATTCAAGCTGCCGCCGTTGCGGCGCTCGAGGGTTATGACGAGTTCGTACCGGGGAACCTCGCTATCTTTCGCGAACGACGCGACGCGGCGGTAGATGCGTTCAGGTCCGCCGGCTTTTCGTGTGAAGTTCCGCAGGCGACGATGTATTGCTGGCTCGCTCTTCCGGAAGGGATGCCGAGCGCCGTGTTCGCCGAACGTCTGCTCACGGACGAGGGGGTAGTTCTACTACCCGGCTCCGCATTCGGGGCCGGAGGAGAAGGATTCGTGCGTGTTTCGTTCGTCACTTCGCCAGACCGTATAAGAGAGGCAGCTCGCCGTGCTGCGCGAGTCCTTTCCGCTTTCGGCGCCGGAATCGCTTGAAACAACGGCTTGGCGGATTCTGGCTGGTTTCGCTCGCTATCCACCTCGTGGCTGGCGCCGGCCTCATTTACGTTCTGAAGATCGGAGCGCCATTCTGGAATGCGGATCAGGCGCAGGAAGATTCCTCGCTTCCGGTCGAGCGCATTGGCTTTCTCTCTGTTCCCGACCGTGGAGTCACGATAGCGGGTCGAAGTGGGGGCGACGGCCGCCCCGTGAGCAAGACGCCGGCTCCCGCGTTGAAGTCGCCGGTGGAAACGCCGCCGACGCTTCCGCCGCCATCGGCCGCCGCCATCGAGCCGGAAGGCGGCTCCGGTCCGGTCGTCGGTAGGGGAGGACCAACAAGGGGAGTGGTTCCATCCTATACGGACCAGCGCCTCTGGAGTACACCCGGCCCGTTGATAACCGCGCCCAAAACGATGCTGGAACGGATAGATAGCGGTTTGGTCGCCCGCATTACCGCGCATCAGGATTCAATCGCCGCAAACGCACCCAGGGGCCGAAAACCGGGCGATTGGACCGTTACGCGAAACGGCAAGAAGTACGGGCTGGATCAGAAGAAAATCTATATCGGCAGCATTGAGATCCCGAGCGCGGTGCTGGCACTGTTGCCTCTTAATGTCCAGGCGAACCCAACGTCTCTGGAGCGCGAGCGCGCGCTGAGCTATATGAGCCGCGATATTGCCTTCCACGCCGCGCGGGCGGCGCGCGACGACGAATTTAAGGCGGCGGTGAAGCGAATTCGGGAGCGCAAGGAACGCGAGCGGCGCGAGGCTGAGAAGGTTACTCCGGCGGATATAGCGACGCCGTAAGAGCTGATGGCTGATGGCTGATGGCTGATGGCTGGCGAGATTGCGATTTGATCTGCTATCCGCTATCCGCTATCAGCCATCAGCCATCACCTATTCTACCGTCTGCTCCTTGAGCGTTTCCTCACAGAAGGGGCGGAAAACGCCGCATACCTTGCCCAGGAAGCTGAAGTCATCCACCCCCGGAATCAGGACGATCTCTTCCTCGTCCGGATTCGCCGGTTCGAGGACAACGCTTCCATTCCGATGCCTTAACGTCTTCACGGTTGCTTTCTCACCGATTCGAACCACAGCGATCTCGCCTTCGTTGAGTTCGTTCTCGGGATTTACCATCACGTAGTCGCCGTCGAAGATACCGCGGCCGATCATGCTTTCTCCCATGATTTTCAGGAAGAACGATGTGTCAGCCGGTACAAAGCGGCGATCCAGCGTGATGAATCCGATGCGATTATCAGCCACCAGAGCAGGGTCTCCGGCCGCAATCTTCCCGTAGTAAGGAACCGGCTTGGTATGCCGGGAAACCTCGAAGCCGAGCAGCTTTACGCCACGCGAACGAGACGGGTCGCGCTCGATGAAACCCTTGTCGGCAAGTGACTGGAGCAGTTCAGAAACGGTCTTCGTCGACTTGATCTTGAAACGCCTTCCAATGTCGCGGACGCTCGGCTGGTAGGTGTGCTCCGCGAGGAAGTCCAACAGGTAATTATAGACTTTTCGCTCTGTTGCGGTCAGTGTGTCTTTCATTGTGTGGCCTCGTGGGGAAGGCAGCGCTGATCTTGCGCTCATTAAACGTTTGTAAGAAGCTGCAAACTTCGTAAATATATGTATTCGCGTCAACCGTTGTTGCAATATTGTTATTCGGGGCGGATATGCTCAATCGCCTGTCCAAGGCGTGCCAGGGCGAGATCGCGGCCCATTGCCTCGAGCACCTCGAAAATGCCGGGACTCACACTCATTCCCGTCAACGCAACTCGAAGCGGCTGAAAGACTTTGCCGGCGGCGACACCAAGCTCGTCAGCCAGCGCCCTGAGCGCGCCTTCCATTGAGTCGGGACGCCACTCATGCAGCTTGGACAGGCGCTCTCGCGCCGACTGCAGAAGTGTTAGAGTCTGGTCAACGTCCTTCCAGGATTTCGCGGTGGAATCAGGGTCGTACGTAATCCGGGCTGCGAAATACGGTCTTGCCTGACGCACCATGTCGTGCGTCGTACGCGCGCGAATCTTCAGGAGATCGATCAGGGCGAGATACCATTCGCGACGTTCGACGAGCTCCGATTCCGATACGATATCCGCTTGAACGAGCATCGGCGTCACCAGAGGTTCGAGCTCTGACGCTGCAATGCGGCTCAGATGCTGACCGTTCATCCACTCCAGCTTCTTCGGATCGAAGACGGCGGCTTTCTTCTGCAAGCCGGCCGCGGAGAAAAGCTTGGTCATATCCGCGAGTGTCATCACCTCACGATCGCCTCCGGGCGACCAACCCAGTAGCGCCAGGAAGTTCACCATCGCGGAGGGAAGGATCCCCTCGTTCTGATAGTCCGCGACTGCGGTTGCGCCGTGACGTTTGCTCAGCTTCTTGCCATCAGTGCCGTGAATCATTGGAACGTGGGCGAATTTCGGCGGCTCGACGCCGAGCGCCCGATACAGAAGAATCTGTTTGGGTGTGTTCGAGATATGGTCGTCGCCGCGCATCACCAGCGTGATCTTCATGGCGATGTCATCAGATACGACAGCCATATTGTAAATCGGCGTCGCATCAGAACGAAGTATCACGAAATCCTCGATATCCTTGTTGGGAAAGCTGATTCGCTCGTGCACCAGGTCATCCCATTCGGTGGTTCCCTCAGGAACGCGAAAACGAGTCACGAAGGGAAGTCCCGCGGCAAGGCGAGCTGAGCGCTCTTCCTCAGACAGACGATCGCAGCGCCGGTCGTACTTGAAGCTCTCCTTGCCAACAGTCATTGCCTTGCGCTGCTCGGTCAATTCCTCCGGAGTGCAAAAACAGCGGTATGCAGCGCCACTCGCGAGCATGCGATCAGCGTCCTTCTGGTGCTGCGCAAGCCCGCTCGCCTGATAAACGACTTCCTCATCCCAGTCGAGCCCCAGCCATTCGAGGCCCGCGAAGATTGCCGCGGTGCTTTCGTCCGTGCTGCGAGCCTTGTCCGTGTCTTCGATGCGGAGAAGGAAGACGCCTCCCTGCGTCCTTGCAACGAGCCAATTAAAAAGCGCGGTGCGAGCTCCGCCTACGTGCAAAAATCCAGTAGGCGAAGGGGCGAAACGAACCCGTGGTGGTGAATTTTCGAGCGGCATTTTTTTGGAATTAGACGGCTCAGGGGTCACAATCGCGAACCAGGATTTCTGACTCATCCCGGACCGGTGATCGATGACCCCTGTTGTTTCGTGACGGAGAGAGAGGGATTCGAACCCTCGATAGGGGTTGACCCCCTATGCCGGTTTAGCAAACCGGTGCCTTCAGCCGCTCGGCCATCTCTCCACTGAGAGCTCGCGCCGCTGGGAAGTCGCTTCGCGAACCATGAATGCTGCGGCAGCCGAGAGCCTGTGGCCCGCGCAAAATCCAGCATTCGAGGGGCGAAAGTTAGCGGTCGGCGGAGAGAGCGTCAACGATGGGAATGGCCGATTATGCTGCTACTCGGCGGAGGACACAGCTGGCAAATGTTGGTTCGCATCGAGATCCGGCAGCCGTCACATCTTTCAGTGCACGCCTGGTCTCGCTTCCCGTCAGTCGCCCGCGGTTGGCATCGGTTCACGTGCCGGCTCAGCGCGTCCGGACCCTCCAACGAGCCATCCCTTGATGCGGTCGCCCGCCCCGTGCGCCAGCGAATACGCACTTGGCACCACGAACAG
>JACMME010000310.1 GCA_014379205.1 Gemmatimonadaceae bacterium | reverse complement strand
CCTGTCTCTATGCTGTCCGACACTTGCGCTATGCGCTCCCTGGGAACCACTCGGCGCGGGTTGTCGTCAAGCCGGCGCTGCATCGCGCCAATCTCGCGGTACACGGCGTCATCGGCCAGGGCGAGGTAGCTCTTGCGATGCTCAGTCATGAAGCGGAGCGGGCGCGCGTCGACCACGCCACCAAGCTCGGAGCCGAGATCTCGAAGCAGGCCGCGATTCTCACCGTCCGAGATCCACTCGCTGAAGTAGTGCAGTCTGGAGGCAAATTCGCGCCGCTCGCCGCCGCGGTAGCGCATGCGCTCCACCTCGCGCGCGAACCCGCCCCAGGAAGGCGCCGAAGGGGCATCGGCAACTCGCGCGACGGCCAGGCAGCTTTCCACCAGCGTGACGCAGTCGAAGCGGGTAAGCGAAAGCGCTAGCGGCTCTGTGCTCAGGGGGCTACCTCCGCTGCGCAGATACTCCTCGAGTGTGAAAGGTTGATACGGAGTGCCGACGGCCAGCTCGCCGACCCGTGTGGCACCACGACCCAGCGAAGGCTGCTTCATTCGCTCAGCACGAAGGGTGTTCGCCCAGGCCGTGAGACGCGCGCGGTCCGGATCCGCGACTTGCTCGGGTGGCACGAGCTTGCTCAGAGGCTCACGCGGAACTTCCTCGCTTTCACACGCGTTGAGAGGGAAGGGGAGAGCACACGCGGCCGCGGTGAGGCCGGCATTCCTCAACAACTCTCTGCGGGAAATTGGACGGTTCATTGAGCGGCAGAGGTCCAGCGTGGTTTCATACTCCAGGCGTGGTGGAAGTGAGGAGACCGGGTCGAAATGCAATTGACATCAGACGCTGTTGCGGTCCGCAGAGTCCTCACCTCCAAAACGCTTTTTTCAGGTTTTGTAGAAGAAGTGTTCCTTTACGATCTTTCCACCCTCAACTGTATATAGCGCCATCTCGGTCATCTTCATTCGCTCGCCCGTGGGCTTGAATGTTGTCTCGTAAGTATACTGTACCGCGAACTCGCGATCCCCCACGAAAGGCCCGTTCACCTCCGCGGAGTGTACCTCGTTGTTTTCCACCCACCATTTGTTCTTTTCGCGGATTGCATCAATCCCCTTCATCTCGGCTGGCATGGCCTCGTTTTCCATCGATTCGATGCTGACGATTTGCGGAGAGTAGAACTTCTCGATGGCGTCCAGATTTTTTCCGGCTCGGCAAAGTTCTACAAGCTCCTGGGCAACGGCGGTCGTGCTGGATGATGCTGCTGCAGACATGATCTTCTCCTTTTCGAGGTTGGTTTCGGCAGTATAATACCTCCAGTACACACCGGCGCCACGCTACAATTCGGTAACGGAGCGGAGGACGTCGAAAGAACGACTTTCCCGCCCGGTTCGGGAAGAGAAGCGCGCCCGTCCTCCCAGGTTTGTGTTCGCCGCTAAACTCGTGAGGTAACGAGAGATGCCCTGTCTTCTGGTGCTTTTCGCGCTCGCGACCCCTCGGCTCGTCATCCTCGGGCTCTGGTTTTTGACCAGTTGGTTCACCGGCATGTTCCCAACACTGCTCTGGCCGGTCCTCGGATTTTTCTTCGCGCCGACGACACTGCTCTGGTACTCCGCCGTGCAACACTGGTTTGGGGGCGTGTGGTCGCTCTGGCCTGTGGTCGGCATTGTGATCGCCATCCTGATCGACTTGTCACCCGCATCTGGCCGGCGCGACAGGGGCCGGCGAGAGTAGGGAGAGCTTCCCTTTGGGCCATTGCATGTCATGCGAGGACACGTTTTAGCGTCCGAAGCAATCTCCGCTTCAAGCCGATTAAGAGATTGCTTCGCCGCTGCGCGGCTCGCACTGACTGGCTGAGTTTCTCCGGCAGATGGCGGCGCACGGTGCAGAAAATCGTGTCGGTAGCCGCCAGTACGTTTCCCGACCCTTCTCACGGAGGCTGTATGAGCGTCGCTTGTCGGTACTGGTACACGTCCCTGCTGGCCGTATGCCTGTTGAGCTGCGGTGAATCAGTAGCCCCTTCGCTGAATCTGCCAGATATGCCCTTTACCGGGCGTTGGGCCGGAACCGAATGGTTGGAGATGGCATAGCCTTTTTGTCACCCGGCGGCACTGGATCGGACACACTGTACATTTTCGGATCGAGGCCGAAAGGAGCAGGGCTATCTCCTCTCGAGAGTGTGCGGCTACGCATAGTCCTGAACGGCTCGGCTACCTATCCGCTGCAGGCAGGCGATGCGACGGTAACAGAACTAGTAGGCGGTGACGTGGTAACCGCAGTGTATGAGACAACGTCCGCAACTCCTGGAACTGTAACGCTGTCGCGTTCGGCGGAATCGGAGGTTTGGTTGTGGGCACCTTCGCGTTCGAGGCACAGACGACGAGCCAGTACGGTTCCTACGGCCCCAAGGCGCGCTTCGAGGAAGGGCAGTTCCGGGCGGTGGTCCAGGGTCCCGTTCGGAATCTGTCAGCAAAAAGGTGAGCGCGGCGGCATCATCTCGCGGAGCCAGGCAACGCTGCAATAAAGAGCGTCAGGCTGCGGATTCGCTGTTGATCACAACCTCGAAACAGCATCGGGGCCGACTGCCCTTGTCACACAGCTCGCGCATTGGAATTCCCACCACCTCGCTTAGCAGCGCGACCGCAAACTGGCAGGTTTCCGGATGCTGCGGAATAATGGCCGCCAAAGGGCAACTGTAGCCGCGAATGACAATCGCATTCTGGTCCTCCTCCAGCTGCGCATCGCCTCCCAGTGCCTCAAGCACCTCAACCGCTGTTTGGAGCCGGGATCTCAGGTCGCCATCGGATACGCGCAGCCCGGCCGCGACCCGTAATCCAACTTCCCGCAGAAGTTCTTCGACATCGGCATGAGGCATTCGCTCGGACAGGACCGACAGCATTAGTCCAAGCACTTGCGCATATGCTTTCGGCAGGAGTGCATCTGCACCGGGTGTGATGCGATAGCTCTGCGCGGGTTTACCGACGCCCCTCCGGACTGCATGAAGCTCCACCAGCCCGTCGCGCTCGAGAGAAGTGAGATGCGGACGAACCGCATTTTTCGTCAGCCCAAGCTCCGTGGCGAGCTCGCTCACTGTCATGCTGGAACGCCTGAGGAGCCTTATGATTTGGCCCCGG
>JACMME010000309.1 GCA_014379205.1 Gemmatimonadaceae bacterium | reverse complement strand
GGGCTGAGGTCATCCAGAATCCAGAACGCCCGACCCTCCGTGGACGCTACAAGATCATCTTCGCGTATCTGAAGGTCCGTCACGGGAACCGTTGGAAGGTTGAGCTGCAGGGGCTCCCAGAAAGCGCCTCCATCGAATGACATATACGCTCCCGTCTCCGTTCCGGCGTACAACAGATTTTTTCTGACGGGATCCTCCCGGACGACGCGTACGACGTCTCCGTCTCGAATGCCATTCACCATGCGAGCCCATGTACGGCCGTAGTCCGTCGTCTTGAAGATGTGCGGCGTGTTGTCATTCCATTTGTGCTTACTGAAAGCAATGAATGCGGTCGCCTTGTCGTGCGGCGAGGCTTCCACAGTGTTGACCATGCCCTCCCCCAACCCGCGCGGCGAGACATTCGTCCATGTCTTGCCTCCATCGCGCGTGAGTTGCACGAGGCCGTCATCCGTACCTACCCATATAGTCCCGGCTTCATGCGGTGATTCCATGATCGCGAAGATGGTATTGTAGACCTCGCCCCCTGCGCCCTCATTCGTGATCGGTCCCCCGCCAGGGCCCTGCCGTTCCTTCTCGTTTCGTGTGAGATCGGGACTTATCGCGGTCCAGCTCTGCCCGCGGTCGTTCGAGCGGAAGAGCACATTTCCGGCGTGATAGATGACTTTGCGGTCATGCGGAGAAGTCGCGATGGGCGCGCTCCAGTTGAACCGGTACTTCTGCTCATTGGATGGCTCGGCGAGACCCAGCGCCGGGTACACCATGACGTTCCGCGCCAGTCGGTTGTCGCGCTCGAACTCGCTGATGATTCCCTGGTAGCAGCCCGCATAGATGAGCTTCGCATCAGCCGGGTCGAATGCGATATGCGCGCTTTCGCAACCACCGACTTCGTGCCAGTCGCCCGCTCCAATACCGTAGCCAAAGGTTCGGCTCGCGATCGCGATGGTGCTGTTGTCCTGCTGTGCGCCGTACACCCAGTACGGGAAACGCGCATCGGTGTTTACGTGATAGATCTGCGAAGTCGGCTGGTTCTCCTGCGTGGACCAGGTACGCCCGCCGTTGAATGAGACATTCGCACCGCCATCATTGCCATTGATCATGTATGCGCTGTTTCCCGGATTGATCCAGAGCGCGTGGTTGTCGCCGTGGGGCGTCGGAACAGGACGAAATGTGCGGCCTGCGTCGATTGACTTGAGCATCGGCGCGTTCAATACGTAGACGACATCCGCATTCGACGGGTCCGCGTGCACGTGCGTGTAATACCAGGCCCGCGCACGAAGCAATCGGTCGCTGTTCGTCAATTGCCACGTTTTGCCTGCGTCATCCGATCTGTACAAGCCACCCGAGTCCGCTTCAACGAGCGCCCAAACGCGATCAGGATTCGTGGGCGATACGTCCACTTTGATCTTTCCCATGATCGTCTTGGGCAGCCCTTCGGTCAGCTTCGTCCAGTTGTCGCCGCCGTCAGTCGTCTTGTGGATGCCGCTTCCTGGCCCACCGCTCCGCACCCGCCATGGGGTGCGCTGGTGATCCCAGAACGCCGCGTACAGTACGCGCGGATTGGTGTGGTCCATGGCCAACGAGCTCGCACCGCTATTCCTGTCAACATGCAGCAACAGCTTCCAGGTCTTTCCACCGTCCATGCTCCGATACACTCCGCGCTCGGCGGTCGGGGCCCACCGGCTTCCCTGAGCGGCGACGTATACGACGTCAGGGTTGCGCGGATGTACGCGCACCTGTGATATCTGCCGGGTGTCGCCCAAACCCGTCTGCTTCCATGTACGGCCGGCATCTGTCGACTTGTAAACGCCGTCTCCCCACGACGACGACATCCCGCGAATGGGCGACTCCCCCATCCCAGCGTAGATGACATTTGGATCATCTTCCGAAACGGCGATGCTGCCAACCGAGCCCATTTTGAAGAACCCGTCCGAGATGTTCTTCCAGTTGCTGCCGCCATCCTCCGTCTTCCAGAGTCCGCCCCCAGTCGAGCCCATGTAGTACAGCAGTGGCTGCGACGGCACACCCGCTACCGTTGTCACGCGCCCGCCCCTGAACGGACCTATGCTCCTCCACCGCATACCCACGAAGCGTGTGGTATCGGTTGGCGATGCAGCCGCACCAGTAGTGGGTCGACCACGCCTGTCTGCGGCACGCTCCCGGGACTCGGTTTCCTGAGCTACGACGCTGGCGGCGTAGCATGTAAGAAGCAGGGACCAGGAACCAGCTGCCCGGGACCACGAAGCGGGCGTCAGAAAGTCAGAGCCACGGCACCAACGGCCGGGTGACACCGGTGAAACTTGCGGGCGCGAACGTGCTTGAACGAAGCGAAGCATAGGAAATGGCATCGGGGATTGCGTCAGGGATGGGAACGAACGGAAAGTACGGCCCGGAGAATTTGGCGCAATCGTTTCCCAGTCTAAGCCTTCCCGATTCCCGATTCCCGATTTCCGATTCCTTGTTCCTGGTCCCTTAGTTCGTAGACCGCACTTGCCCTTGGCTTCCTTCCCGCACATGCTAAGAGCGACGCCAAGCAACAGCCTGTCACCTTCGGACCAGGAGTGTGACGTATGCAATCGCCTCGCTCTCGAACTCTCGTTCACGGAGCAATCGGGGGACTCGCCGCCGGACTGGTGGTCGCGATCTGGTTCCTGATCGTTGATCTCGCGGGATCTCAGCCATTCAGGACGCCAGCATTACTTGCGAGCGCCGTGCTGGGTGAAACCGCCGCGATTCCCACCCCTCGGCTGGTGGCCGTTTACACGCTGCTTCACTTCAGCGTCTTCGTCGCACTCGGCATCGCCGCCGCCCTGTTTGTGCGCGCTTCCGGCATGCGCTTCGGCCTTTTGCTTGGTGCCGTGTTCGGACTGGGCGTGCTGGACGCCGTCCACTATGGCGCTCTGCTCTTTACCGGCGCGCGCGTGCTCGACGTCCTGCCACCGTTGCACGTGCTCGCAGCGAACCTGGTGGCGGGTATGGTAATGATGGCATACCTGCATCGCGCGATGGGCGAGACCTCGCGGCTGGGGCTCGGAATGCTTCGAGACCACCCTCTTCTGAACAGAGGCATCGTTACCGGTCTGGTTGGGGCCGGTTCGGTTGCCCTCTGGTTCCTTCTTCTGGACGTCATACGCGGTGCTCCATTCTTCACCCCGGCGGCGCTCGGCTCCGTTTTGTTTTTCGGTGCGGCGAGCCCGTCGGGAGTGCAGACCACCGCCGCCGTGATCGCAGCCTATACGGCCGTGCACGTTGCCATCTTCGCCGTCGTAGGCGTCGCGCTGGAATGGAGCGTTGAACGCATGGAACGGGCACCCGGAATGTGGGTCATGGCGCTGCTCGTAACCATCATGATGGAGGCGCTCTTTCTCGGCGTCGCAGGCAGCCTGAGTGCATGGGTGCTTGGCGCCGTCGGTTATTGGGCCGTGCTGGTCGCCAATCTCATTTCGGTGATCGCGATGGGTACACTCCTCTGGCGGACTCATCCTGTCCTGCGCGAGAGCTTCCATGCAATGCCAGCGCAGAGGGTCTGACGTTCTCCTGCTTGCGTCGAGTACACAAATGAACTAGACTGTCTTCAGAGTTTATTTCTGGAGATTAGTTCGCATGATAAGACAGGTAACTCAGCGCGCGCCCGGCCTGCCCGACGTCGGCAGGCCCGCCCTGCGCACTTTCTTTCGCATTGCCGACCTCTGGGATTTGAGCGTTGACGAACAGATCACGCTCCTTGGGCTCTCCTCCCGATCCACCTACTTCAAGTGGAAGCGCGATGGAACCGATTTTCTCCCCAAGGACACCCTCGAGCGAATCTCCTACATCCTCGGCATCTACAAGGCACTTCAGATTCTTCTGCCCGATGAGAGCGCGGCGGACTCATGGGTGCGTCAACCCAATTCCGCTCTTCCGTTTGGTGGTGAGTCAGCGCTTCACCGCATGCTTTCCGGCAACGTTATCGACCTGTACATCGTGCGACAGTACCTGGACGCAGAACGCGGCGGCACCGCGTGAGCGCACCGCTCGCGCACGTCTCATTTCCCCTGCGGCGGGTGACCTGGCGCCCGTGCATCCGCATTGTGCCGAGCCGGTTTCCGCCGGTTTCCCTATTCGAGCGCGTTGCCGATCCGGATGACGTTGAAGCCGTCATCGCGGTCGAATCCCTTACAAACGAGCGCCTCCGGCAGGAGGCGGGTGAGATCGCACTGGTAGCGCCGGAGGATCGGGTTTCGGGCGCGGGCTCCAGCTACATAATGGCGCCCTTCACGCACCGCGCGCCCGGAGGAAGCCGCTTCTCAGACGGAACGTTCGGAGTGTATTACGCGGCACGGGATGAAGAAACAGCCATTGCCGAGACTCGCTATCACCGGGAGCGGTTCATGCGCGCAACCGAACAGCCGCGGATGGAGCTCGACATGCGGGTCATAACCGCGACGCTGGACGGATTGTTACACGACCTGCGCGGCCGCCGAGCGATGCTTCCAGCCATCTACCATCTGGACAACTACGCCGCACCAAGCGCGCTGGGTCGCGAGCTCCGCGCCGCAGGCTCCATGGGAATCGCGTACGATAGCGTTCGTTACGACGGCGGCCAGTGCGCCGCGGTTCTCCGCCCCCGCGTCCTGTCTCGCTGCAGGCAGACACGACACCTGTCATACCTCTGGGACGGAGAGCGGATAACGTACGTATACGAGAAACGACTCAGGGAGTGAAGGAGAGTTACAGCTTTTCCATCTTCCAGAAGGCAATCCCGCCAGCCTGTTGTCCGACGTCCACCGAGGCTACCCGGGTCAGCGATCTCAAGTCGTACACATCCACTTTACCTGGCGCTGCACCGACTCCTTCGCTCGAAATGAAGGCGTAGCGGGAGTCCGGACTCATCGCGACGCCGTGCGTCACCCCGGTAGAGCTCTTCAGCTGCATGACGCTCTGGCCGGTCGCCAGGTTGAATACCTGAACGGCACCGCCCTGCTTGAGCGATGCGACAAGCAGCTTACCGTCCGGCGTCACCGCGAGATTGTACGGACCACGCCCGGTCTTGAAGCGGCGCGCGATCGTCCAGCTCTCCCTATCGAGCTCGATGATCTCATCGGCCTTGTTGCACGCGATGTAGATCTTCTTTCCGTCGGCTGACGGCTGAGCCCAGGTGGGCGAGCAGCTCGCGGGAGTCATTTTATGCTCCCTGGCCGCTCCGCGAACGGAATCAGTAGCGGCTGTACCCTGATGTGAGGCGTGCTCGCTCGACATGCCCGCCGTGTGCGCTATCATGCCCTCTCTTCCCTTCGCCAGGCCGAACCGCCTGGAAACCTCGAAGGTGCGGGTGTCGATCTCCACCAGCTGATCATCCATCATGCAAGTCGAGTATTGGTTCGCGCCGGTAGGATCGACTCGGCTGCCATGGGGCATGGTGCACGTCTCGGTACGCGCAACTTCGGTATTGGTCGGCGTATACACCACGGAAACCGACGACGGCACCATCTCGCCGTGGAGATTGAAGTTCACGGCGAAGGCGTACAGTCCGTCGGGCGTAACATCTATGGACGCGGGGAAAAAGCCGAGGAACAAGCCAGCCCCGACGAGCGTGTCGGGTCCCAACTCGTACTTCCAATACTTGCCGTCGGGTGACCCATGTCCTGTGGTCATGTGGAGGTATTTACCGTCCTGCGAGATTTGCAGCCCGTGCGGGCCTTCCATCTCGGTAGGAGACTCGCCGACAGTAATGGTTTTTTCCACAACCGCACCCTGAGGCCCAAAACGAATCCGGTGGACGAGGTCGGCCGACTCGGCGCCAACGTAAACCCAGTAGTTGTGCGTAACCTTGTTAGCCGGCGTCTTTGCCTTCACGGTCGGCTTCGCTGCCTTCTGCGCCGACGATGGCGCGGCTGCACCAAGAAAGACTACTACGGTGGCGAGAGCGGTAAGCAGGCGCTTGCGAGATATTTGTCTGAAGGGCATCATGAATGGCCTACCCCATCGGGTCTCAGGATGTTCGAAAATTGCACGATTCCCGGAAAAAGTCGGTACTTGCACGGTTGTCATTCACCAGTCGCCTCGCGGCGGGAGTTATAGGTCATGAACGTAATGCGCAGCCTTCGGTTCGTCACCACCGCCGTGACGCTCGCGGCGATTTCGGGAGCATCGGTAGCCGCGCAGCAGCGGACCGACACAGCCACGGCCAAAGTCTCGCGACTTGGGGCTGAACCCGCATCTCTGGCGCTGAAAGTGGGAGACGTGGTTCCACTGAAGGTGAATGCGTACGACGCGCAAGGAAACCTGGTTCCGGCCCAGCTTCGAGTAAGCGGACCGCGCGGGGCGGTGTGGGTAAACGAGGGTCAGGTGAAGGGACTTAGAGCCGGGAAATTCGAGATCGTGGCGATGGCAATGTCAAGCTCCAGGGAGCAGCTCGCCACGCTCACGATACCCGTCACCGTTACCTGGCCGGCATTGTCCAAAGTCGAGATTACCCCGGAGCCCGGCCGCCTGTACGCCGGCGTCACGCTGGCTCACCGTGCGCGAGGAACTCACGCAGACCAGAGCGAGCGCCGTGATGCCGTATTCTCCTGGAAAAGCTCCAACCCCGCAGTCGCGACGGTTGACCGCTTCGGGAATGTGACGGCGCTAAAGCCCGGTACTGTGACGATTTCAGCTGAGACGGACGGCATGAAAACCGACATTCAGCACACCGTCACGTCGAATCCCGTCACAAGCCTCACCATAGAGATGAAGGAGAATTCAATTCGCACCGGAGATGTGGTGCATCTCAAGGCTGTCGCGAAGCGCGCCGGTGGTACGGTGGTCTCCGACGTGCCGGTAACCTGGAGCTACACCTATGCTCCGGACGACACGATCGCCGCACCCGGGGCAACCGGCGTCATCGACCGCGGGCTCTTCGCAGCTGAAGTGCCAGGCCGCTACACGCTACTGGCAACCGCTGGCGGAGTCAGTGCGCGCTCGGTGGTCGATGTCCAGACACGTGATGTGCGGCGCCGCATCAACGTCACGGGTCGTGGCGGGATCAACAACGTGCACACGTCTGACTTGTGGCCCTGGACCGCCAAGGACGGCCGCGACTACGCACTGGTCGGAACATGGGGCGGCGACGGTTACGCCTACATATTTGACATCAGCGACCTCGCCAAGCCTGTAAAGAGCGACTCCATAAAAATTGACGCTCGTACCATCAACGATGTGACGGTGTCGCCGGACGGCCGCTTCGGCGTACTGTCACGCGAGGGAGCATCCAACCGGGTCAATGGTGTGGTTCTCCTGGACCTGGCGAATCCGGCGCATCCCAAAATCGCGTCCACTTTCGACCAGGAGCTGACGGGCGGCGTGCACAACATGTTCGCCACTAACGACCATCTCTTCGCCATATCCAATGGCGACAAGTACGTCATCGTCGATGTTAAGGACATCTACAAGCCGAAATATGTGAGCCAGTATGACCACCCGGAATCGCGCGTCCACGACGTGTGGGTGAATAACGGAATCGCGTATTCGTCCGAATGGGGAACAGGAGTCGTCGCCGTGGATGTGGGGAACGGCAAATGGGGGGGAACCATCGAGAAACCCAAGTTGATCGCCACCTTCCCAACCACCAGCGGAGCAACCCACGAGATCTTCCCGTACTTTCAGAAAAACACTGGCAAGGTCTACCTGTTCCTCGGTGACGAGATCATGTCGCGGCAGGGGCGCGTGTGGGAAGGAACCAACTACCTGCAGAACATCAACGCCAAGGGTGGCCCTCCACAGACTTCAGCGGGATACACGCACATTATCGATTTCACCGACCCCAAGAACCCGAAGAACATCGCCAAGTACCACCAGGAGGAGTTCGGGTCACACGACATCATCGTCGAGGATGACGTCATGTATCAGGCGTACTATGACGGCGGCCTGAGGGTAGTGGATGTCTCCGGTGAGCTGGTAGGAAATCTGGCCGATCAACGCCGCGAGATCGCGATCTTCAAGCCGTTCGATCCGGAAGGCTACACTGCCAACGCTTCGTTCGTCATGAACGCGATGCCCTGGAAGGGACATATCCTCTTCACGGACTTCAACAGCGGGCTGTGGTCAGCCAAGCTGGAGCCAAAGCAGGTTATTCCGTAACGACGCTCGAACAGGGTGGCCAACTACTGTGTGGCCACCCAAACTTTTTTCGTCCTCCTTCAATCAAGTTTCCACATCTCGTTGGCAGCACCGTTTCTCAGCACATACACGAAATAATCCGTTTGATCCGCTCAATCCGCGTCATCCGTTCGAACCTTTTGTTGTTAATGCTCGGCCCCCTGCCATTAGCAACCAGTATTGCTCGGTCGGTGATCAAACAATAGCGGTACTCGCAGGTGCGCTGAACTGGCATCAAGAACGAAGGGTTCGAAACGGATGACGCGGATTGAACGGATCAAACGGATAGATCGCTGTTCCGCTGAGCCCGGCCCGCCTGAGATGACTGTACAATCTGGAAGATGCAGTCGCTTTTTTTTGGGAACAGAACGCAACCTTGGTATTGCTGATTTGTGTTCCGGAGTTCGTGCACCGCAACGACGATCGTTACGAGGCATTTGATGGAAAAAGCAAATCTCACTCAGTTGTTCTCATCGTTCGACGATCACTGGAGTCCGAAGATCGTCGCAGAGCTGAATGGCCAGCACGTAAAAATCGCGAAGATCCTCGGCGAATTCGTGTGGCACCACCATGAGAGCGAAGACGAGCTGTTCCTCGTCCATCGCGGTCGTCTCCGCATCGAGTTTCGAGACCGCACGGTGGAGCTCAAAGAGGGAGACATGCTCGTCGTGCCGCGTGGCGTTGAGCACCGCCCGGTCGCGGACGAAGAGGTCGAGCTCCTGCTTTTTGAGCCGGCGGGAACCCTCAATACCGGTAACGTATCGAACGAGCGAACCGTGAGGGAGCCAGGCCGTTTCTCTCCGACCGCTACAACCGGTACAGGTAGCTGAGCTTCACGAAGAAGCCATCTACGGTGCGCCTCAGCCTCCCAAACCGAAGCGGCTCGGGCTCGTTCATCGTACTGCCATATCCCGCGAAGAACACCGTTCCGGGGCTGGGCTGGTAGGAGAACAGCCATTCGCTGCGCAGATTGTTGCGCCGCGAGCCGAGCGCTCGAACGTATCCCCCGGCACCCGGATCGAACACGAGAATGGGCGCTCCCGTTCGCGAATCATCACGCAGGTCGTCCTGCATGTCGGCGTCATACTCACCAATCACTCTCACGAAGATCGGACGCGCTATCTGATACTCCAGCTTGAGGCGAGGAATTTTGCGTACGCCCACTGTACTCCCGTCGCTACGCCGGTCGAACTGCTGATGCTGATACTGCGCGTTGAGACGAAGCTTGTCGGTGGGACGCCAATTGGCGACGAGCGTGAGGTATAGAATGTCGGCTGGCGACCACTCGAAGAAATTCTCATCCCGGCCCCATACAGCGAAAACGCTTCCCGAGAACTGCTTGAACTGCGGCGTGGCAACCCTCAGGTAGTAGTCTGTATTTCGGATGCGAGGCGTGCCCGTGAAAGCAACGGTGTCCAAACCAGCCCCGGTAGAGGAAGGCACTTCCAGAGCGTAGTCCGCGTATAGAACCGGATCGTAGCCGAACGTTTCCACAAAAAGCGATGCTCGCGCCTGCCACCCGCCCCTGAGCGTGACACTGGTGTTGAAGTGAAGTTTTTTGTCCTGCGCGTCGCGGTTGTTCACGAATCGCTGGTACTGCCACGTTCCGTCCAGCGTGATACCACCTGTGAAGTTCTCAAAGAGAGCGCCACGCTCGCCGAAAACCGTGTAATTGTGTGTGATGTTGGTGCGCACGATGCCGGGCCGCGAGACGAATCCGCTCTGCGCGCGGAAATCCTCATGAATGCCTCTGATCGTGTAATCCATGTTGAAGGCCCGGCCATTGCGATTGAAGCTCGCCTCCCATAGAGGCGCATCCCTTTTGACATCTGCCGTTCGAGTGGTGCTGCCGGCGATCTGCAGCTGGGTACTGTAGATCTTGCCGAAAACGATGCGCGCGTCCGCATTGGCAACGCGATTGTAGTTGTCTCCGTCAATCCGGTCGGTATACGCAATTCCAACGCGTGACTGCGAGCCAACGTCGCGCTGCACACGCAGGATGTTGAACACCGGGTTGTCCCGACCTGTAAATGACGTCCTGTCTTCGTCCACCGCGGACAGGAACGCGATGTCGGTTCCAGAAACCTTGCCGGTGAGTTTTACGGCGCCGAGCGGCTCCTGTATCCTGCGGGTATAAATCAGCGAATTCGGGGTATTGAACTGTTCGATGCCATCGAGAAAGAACGGGCGCTTCTCGGAGAAAAAGAGCGCCTGACGGGGATCGAAGGCGACTTGCCCGGCGTCTGACTCGACCTGCGAGAAGTCGGGGTTGACCGTACCGTTGAGCGTGACGTTGTCCGTTACTCCCCAACGAACGTTGGCCCCCGCCTCGGGACGGTCAGCATCGTATTGCCACCCCGCCACGGCTGGGGCTCCGCTCACCTTGGACGTGACGACCGGATTGACATCCAGAACCAGCCCGCGACGCAAATCCGTAAGCCCATCTAGCGTTCCCGCCTGGCCGAGGAACGACGCCGCGGCCCGCTTTGCTGGCGCCCAGCTATCCTCGTATCCGGAATGCTGCACGCGCCGGATAATATTGATGCCCCATTGCTGCTCCTGTTTGGGCTGATAACGCAGGCTCTTGAATGGGATGCGAATCTCGACTTCGTAGCCATACCCCGTCAGCCTGCCTGACGACTGAAATACGTAGTCAGGACTCAGGTCGGCTGACGCCCGCGCAGAGCCGATAAAGTCGCCACTTCCCGACTGTCCGCTCTCCACAAGCACTCCGTCGGATTGCACGCCGAGTGGATTGACCCCGAATACCGTAGCCTGGCGTCCGTCATTGAATGTGCCAAGCAGGATCTCCACATAGTCGTCGGCACTGATCCGGTCGCGGTCGGCCAGCGTCGCGTGCACGGAACCGTGCGCTTCGAACGCGCGAATCCCAATGTGCAGCGCCGTTTCCGAATACCAGATCGAAGCCTGCGTGGAATCTTCCGCGGGCCGACCATCCGAGGGAGAAAATTGGGAAAATCCAGTGAGCAGCGCCGCTGATGCCCATTGTGGCTCGTCGAGCCGGCCGTCGGACTTGACATCGCCGTCGATACGCGGAACGCGAACGTGTATCTGCCCCGCAAGGCCACTGTACGTTGTAGGCACCGTCGTGGGTGTCAGCCGCGACGCGGTGGTCGCGCTTTCGAACAGTGATCCAACGATGAAAAGAGCTGGGAGAAGCATTTCGAGATCCCCTTTAAGTCGCGGGACGCCGCACTACTCGCACGTTTATCCGTGTGGCACGCGTCCCGTCCCGATACACGCGCATCGTCGCTTTCTGAAAATCGCTCTCCTTCGCCTCGAAGATGTTCGGAACGAAGGTCTGCGGGTTGCGGTCGATGTGCGGGAACCAGCTGCTCTGAATCTGAATCATAATCCGGTGCCCTTTCCGGAACGTGTGGTTTACGTCAGGCATCTCGAAGCCAATGGAGTCCGGTTGATCCGGCACAAACGCCACTGGGTTCGAAAAGCTCTT
>JACMME010000308.1 GCA_014379205.1 Gemmatimonadaceae bacterium | reverse complement strand
TATAGGCAAGCGCCTACCCGGAAGCGGCCAACCGGACTTTGGAGAGTCTGGCGCTACCAAGGCGTTTAGCGATCGGGATAGGGAGTAGGAGAGAGTAACTCTCCTACTGCCCTCCCACACCACCGGACATGCGGGTCCGCATCCGGCGGTTCGGTGAGTTGAGGTTAGTGCGGAGCAAGACGCGGTACCCCGAGCGAGTCGAAATACATACCGGGCAGCGCAATGTGGAGCGCCTTGTGTGCCGCCACATGCCACCAGCTTCTGCCATACCGAGCCGCGATCCACAGGGCCGCCCCGTCCACACCGCGACGGTGCAACTCCCGGTACATCGTTGGCCCGCGCTTCCACTGTCGCAGCATGAGCATACGCAGTCGGCGGTGTAACCAGTTATCCAGCACCGCGAAGATTCCGGGCGTGTCGGCCAATCTGAAATACGCCAGCCAGCCAACGAGATAACTGCGAAGCGCCGCCACAACCTGCGCGAGGCTTCGTCCGCCGTTCCGCGACGTGAGCTCGCGGACGCGTTCCTTCATTGCCTTCAGAGCCTTTGGTGCGACACGGCGTTTAATCACCCGTCCCGGAGCGACCCAGAAACTGAAACCCAGGAATTGGCGGGTGAACACCAGTGCGACCGCACTTTTGTCCGTGTTGACTTGGAGCCGAAGTTTCGCATACAGGCCGACCAGCGCCTGCATCACTCGCTCACCCGCTCGCTTGGACCGCATATACACATTGCAGTCGTCGGCGTACCGGGCGAAACGGTGACCGCGTCGCTCTAATTCCTTGTCCACTTCGTCCAAAAGTACGTTCACCAGGAGCGGCGAGAGCGGCCCACCCTGCGGCGTGCCCTCGCTGCGCTCCTGCACCACCCCGTTTGCCATTATCCCGGCTTCGAGATACCGGCGAATGAGGGCGAGCACGCGACGGTCCGTGATTCGGTGGCTCAACTTTCCCATCAGCACATCGTGGTTGACGCGATCAAAGAATTTCGCGAGATCGACGTCCACCACCCAGCGCCGGCCGCTCTGCACGTAACGTTGCGCCTGACACACTGCGTCATGCGCTCGACGCCCCGGCCGAAAGCCGTAACTGGACTCGGAGAAGGTTGCATCGAATCGCGGTTGCAGGACCTGTAAAACGGCCTGCTGAATGAAGCGGTCGAGCACGGTCGGAATGCCCAACGTGCGCATACCACCGCCCGCCTTCGAAATCTGGTGCTGCCGCACCGCGCTCGGCTGGTAACGTCCCGCGAGCAGCTGCTCCCGGATCGAAGTCCATTGGTCGCGCAGATATGGCACCAGCTCGTCCACAGTCATACCGTCGATACCACCACTGCCCTTGTTCTGCCGCACGCGCTTGAGCGCTCGTGCGAGATTGCTCCGCTCGACGATCCTTTCCATCAGACTGTCGTTTCCTGAGCGCTCGGTTTCACACGCCGTCGGTCTGGCTTCACCGCTCCGCTGGCGCTGCAAGGCTTCACCTTGCTCCTCCAGCGGCAGCTCCATCTGCTCGATGAGTATCTGGTGCCTGGCCTTTCCGTGACGCACGATCGTCTCGCCCTCCTCTCCGTTTGGCCCTTCGCGAGTGGAGCGGCGAACCGAGGTCCCCTCGCTACTTATGGCCGCTGCTGACTTCTCGCTCCGGCTCGTCAACTCGACGCTCCGTCTCCCTTTCAGAAGTGAGGCGAGATCTCCCCAGATAAGACCATCGGCTGTCCCTGCACGAGCGCCGGATCTACGAGACATCCCTTTGGTCGCGAGAGCTTCGCGGTCAGTGGCCCGCTCGCCCTGGTCAGCCCCGCCTCATATCCGGTTTCTGTTCGTCGCCCCACAGGTCCCGCTACACCGCTTCTTTCAGCGTGTCTCTCGCGATTCCCGCCTTGCGGTTCACTCCGGTCGCTGCGACCAACTCCCCAGAGGACTTCCACCTCCAAGTCGATGTTCATGCTGGGCATACCACGACGAAAAGGGACCAGATTTGACTCTGGTCCCTCGCTGTCAATCTTGTCCACCAGCTCTTCCCCTATCTGAGGGCGGGTTCAATAATCGCGGCAAACGAATTCCTGGCCCGATTCAGTCGCGACTTGACCGTGCCGAGGTTGCAGTGCGTGATCTCTGCGATCTCCTCGTACGACTTCCCCTCCAGCTCCCGGAGGACGAAGACCTGACGATGGTGCTCTGGCAACTGCTCGACGGAAGACTCCACGAGCTGGCGCAGGTGCCGCTTTCGGTACAGGTCGTCAGGACGCGAAGCCGGATCCTCAAACTGCAGCGGACGCTCCTCGTCCTGCCAGTTCTTCTTGATGGTCTGGAAGAAGACGAGCGGATTGCGCGACCTGTTCCGCAACTCGTTCTTCGCCAGATTGGAGGCGATCGTGTAAATCCACGTCGAAAACTTCTTCGACTGGTCGAACCGGTGCATGTGCCGGTACACCCGGATAAACACTTCCTGGACAAGGTCTTCACCTCGCTCCCGATCTCCGATCGTACGGTAGATGAAGTTGAGTAGACGGGTCTGGTACCGCTCGACCAGCTCCTGAAAGGCCCGCTCCTCGCCCGCCAGAAACGCGCTCACGACGTCCGAGTCATCCATTGCGCGCAACTGCTCACGAACAGTTGCACCCGGCAGCGGCACTTGTTGCTTCAGCGCCACGTCAGCCATTTTCGTTTCCCCCAACAGCGAAAGGGTGGAGTGCACAGACAAAGAAGAAGCTGAGATCGAATCCTCCTGTTAATGTTCGCCAGCCGATAACGCAGAGGTCATGCCGAATACGACGATACCAACCTACGTACGTCAAGTCGAATGTTTGCAGCGAGTTAGAGTTGGAACACAGGATTATAATCTACCGAACACCAGCCGAAATGTCTACTTTGAGAGACTCGAACCTGTCAAATCTGACATCACGCTGACACCTTCTATCGGCCAGCCCGAAAACCTGCCGCGAAAAGCAGGCCGAGAGCTGTCTTCCCATCTTGGATGCGTCCCTCCTCTATCATCTCCAACGCATTGGACAGGCTTATGGTTTCCACTTCCATGAACTCGTCCGCTTCACGCGCCCATTGGCCGTGCTTCAACCCAACAGCCAGGAACAAGTGAATCTTCTCATCGCAGAAGCCCGGCGTTGGAAACGTGGTGCACATGTACTCTACGCGCTCTGCCGT
>JACMME010000030.1 GCA_014379205.1 Gemmatimonadaceae bacterium | reverse complement strand
GCCGTCGCGGAAAAGTCGGGCCGGGTATCGGTGGGAGGATTCTTGAGCTGTACAACGACCTCATAGTCGATCGCCTGATCGCCGGTGGCCTGTCCTGACAAGCCAGCCCGGAGCGAGCTGTTCGAGATCTCCACTACCTCTCCAACAAAGGTCGTATCGGAGCCGAACGCGTCAATCTCGATGATGGCGGAATCGCCCACCGAGATGCGCGACACATCGGTTTCATCGACCTTGATCTTGGTCTCGAGAACGCTCATGTCGCTTATCGTAAGCAAGGTAGCGGCATCCTTGTTCAGCGTTCCCATAATGGCCGTCTCGCCCTCCTCGACGTTCAGGCGCGTAATGCGGCCGCTCATTGGCGCAATGATAGTTGTCTTGCCGAGACTGGAGCGCGCGGTGCGCAACGCCGCTGCGGACACGTCTACCTGGTGCCTCGCCGACTCGGCGAGCGCGACATTCACTTCTTCGGCCGTGCGAAGCTGTTCCAGCTGCTCATCCGAAATGAGGGTTGGGTTGACCTTGCGAATCTCCGAGGAGCGGCGATGGTTGGCACGTGCCTGTTCCAGATTGGCGCGGGATTGAGCGGACTGCGCCTTGGCGGACGCGAGCCCCGCTTCCGCCCGCTGCACATCGCCCTCGTAGTTCGACGGATCGATCTGCAGAAGGAATTGTCCCTTGGAGACCATCTGTCCCTCTTTCACCGAAAGACGAACGATGCGGCCGGTAAGATCCGCGCTGAGATCCACTTTCGTGCGCGGGCTTACTTGTCCACTCGCGGTGACGGACGCTACGAGGTCGCGTTTTTGCACAGGCTCGATACGCACCTCCGTCGCCTTGTTGCTCTTCTTCATTGCTCCCAGCACCATCACCAGGGCCAGGGCGGCCACGAGGACGATACCAATGGACCACTTCGCGCGCTTGCTCATTCTGTCCTTTGATTAACGGAGGGAGCGGCCCACCGCGCTCTCGAGCGCGGCGAATGCCTTGTGGTAATCGTAAATAGCGTTGATGCGCTCTGTTTCAGCACGCTCGACCGACGCTCGGGCTTCCGTAACCTCCAGAAAGGTACTGGCACCAACCCGATATCGCTCCTGCGCGAGGTTCAGCTCTTCACGCGCCCTCTCTGCATTCTGACCTTGCAGCGCAACGGTTCTTGCCGCGGTGGTGAGCGTGAGATACGCGGCGGTTACTTCCTGAGTGAGCTGCAATTCGCGCGCGCGGAGCAGGTAGCGGGCGTTGCTGCGGCCCGCCTGGGCCTCCTGGATGCGCTGCTCGCGTGTGAAACCATCGAAGAGCGGTAGCGAAACTGTTGCCGTGAACGCCCTTGGTTGCTTGGTAAAGTTGAAAGGAAACTGGCTGTTCTCCGAACGGATTCGATCGGCCTGAGCAGGGGTGAAAGCGATCAACGCGCAATTATTGCTGGTCGGCGGGAGATTGGCTCCAGTCCGAAGCGAGTCCATGAAGAAGCAGTTGGCTCTCTGACCTTCGATCCCCAACCTCTGCTGCTCGATCAGGAAATTGCTATTGGTGTACTCGTAGGTATACCCGCCCCAGCCCGTGCTCAGGGAAAGGGCCGGAAGGTACTGCGACTGGGCCTGTCGGACGACGAGCGAAGCCGATTTGTCGCGCGAGCGGAGAGCCTCGAGGGCCGGACTTCTGCGCTGCGCCATATCGAGTACCGACTGGAGGCTGAACGTCGGTTCCGCAACTTCGAACGTCGAAGTCAGCCGCACATTCGCAGGTTGCGGCACCCCCATTCGCTCGAACAGTCGCAGCTTCTCAATCTCGGCCGTATTGTGCGCCTGGAGCGCCGTAACTCGTGCCTGCCCCAGGGTCACCTGGGCCCTGACGACGTCGAGTTGAGTACCCGAGCCCACCGCGGCGCGTGCCTGCACCAGCTCGAGCTGTGCTTCGGAAGTGATCACCAGCGAATCCTGCAGAGCCGCGCGCGCTTCCGCCTGGAGCGTGGTCAGATACTGCTGCGCCACAGTTGCGTGCACGACTTCCGTTGAAAGAGTGACATCGGCATCCGCTGCTGCCACGTTTGCTTTCTGCACGCGCGGGTTCAGTAGCGTCGCTGCGCTGATGTTGTAGTTCAGGCCAAGCCAGTAGGACGACTGCCGGATATCCGAGGTCGAAAAGTTGACTCCGTTGATTGGCTGCGTTCCACCCTGGCGCTGCTGGCCCTGAAAGAGTGCGTCGGCACTCGGCAGGAGATTGCCCCAGGCGCTTTTCAGCGCCGCGGTTGCGACACGACGATTATTTCGGATTTGCTGATGATCGGGATTGTAGCGGCGGGCAAGTGACTGCGCTTCCTCGAGCGTCAGTACGGGGCCAACTACCGAATCCCCCGCCTGGGCGGATGCCGTGCTTGCCAGCAACAGGGCTGCGAGCGGGGCGAGCAGAGCTACAGACGTGAGTTGCATTTGAGGGGGGTCCTTTGGTTGAGTCTGCGTGCAATACGGAGGGGTTAGCGTCCTGGTTTCATGGATAAATACAACAAAAAAACCGCCCCGCCACAGCGGAGCGGTGCGTTTCCAGGCGGCTAGCGTGGCAGCTCGTCCCGGATAGCTGTGATTCCGGTCTCTTCGAGCATGACTTTGAGGACGCGCCCGCTGTCGTCGATCCAGACGTGTCGGCGCGCGCCACCAGGCTCCGAAATGACAAGGTGGCGTGCATCGACTCCGGTGCCGCCAATTGAAATCGATTCATTTCCCTGCGATTCGACGCGCATCGCAACCTGGGTGTTCCTGCGAGGAATCACGACAGGCACGGTGCCGAGCTCTGCCCGCGCCAGGAAATAGTACTGGTGAAAAATCTCATCATCCAGCACAAGCGCTCCGTCCGACACGATGTATTCCTTGGCCGACTCGCCGCGTGGAGTCCTCACGCGGGCGCTGAATCGCCCTCGGCCCAACTGTCCGCTCAGACGTTCGCGCAACTCCGTCCCCGCCTTGACCTCGATCTGGTAAGCAAGAGGGGAACCGTCCTGGCCGGCGCGCAAGGCAGGTGACAGATGCACGTCAGCGTACACGACGTTCGCTTTGGCCATGAAGGAATTTCGATCGGGGCCGCCCATCCGGCGGATCGTGAAATCTTCAGTTCCTATTCGCTGGCCGGCTCGTGTGATGAGGAATCGTCCCTCGTCGACCGTCGTTGCCTGGCCAGCCAGGGGCGAGACGCTCGCAAGCAGCAGTACAGCGGAGATAACAGCGGGATGTCGCATGGCTGTATAATACCCGAAACTGATCGGCGGGGTTCAGTCTTCGAGCGAAGGAGCGAGAAATATCCGCTCGCTGATGCGCTCCCTTAACCGTTTGTAAATAGACTCGCCTTTCTCGACAGTGGCGAGCGTGGGCCTCCCGATGGATCCGGGGCTTCCATTGGGGACGCGCAACCAACCGCGCCGGTAACGCCGCACCTCATCCCGGCTCATCATGAAATCCTGTGCCAGTTCCATGTGTACAAGGCGAGGTGCAAGATACAGCATCAGCGAAGTGTCGGCCTCGTCGCCGTGCATGTGCTCCCGCTGTCCTTCCAGGAGATCGGAGATATCCACGCCAAACACATCCACAACACGGACGCGTGCGATGTCCGTGACTACCGTTGCCAATGATTCCTGATGCGGGTCGTGGTCGTGCGCGGTTAGCATGATGAACTCACGAAACCCGGTTGCTTCCCAGGATGCGAGCAGATCGTTCAGCATTCGGTGCAGAGTCTTCTTCCGCATGGAGGCGTTCCCGGCGAAGGACCGCTCCGAGTCTACGTTCACTCCATATTCGATGGTCGGGGCACGGAGCACGCCATACTCGGCGGATAAATCGTCAGCGAGGCGTTCAGCGATGATTGTGGCACACCCGATCGGCAGGTGTGGGCCGTGCTGTTCGCATGTTCCAACGGGAACAATGAGGCGCGGGTCATCAGCGATGACGGCGGCAACCTCGGCGGGTGTCATCTCCTTGAGAAGCCGCACGGGCCGGTCGGCAGTATGAACGGACAAAGCCATTTCCATCCTACTCTGCACCGTCCTTCACTGTTTGTTCCTTCTGGATCAATGGTATTGAACTTGATGCTCTGCGAATGAAAATGTATCGATTGTTGCGCAGGAGACACAAGGTTCTTTTTACCCTCAACCACCGACCTGCGCGATGACTGAGAACGCTATAAACGCGTACCGCCGGTCGCCCCGGTGTGACTTGTTTCCTTTGCGTGGTCATGCGGTTCATGCCTGCGCGAAGGGCGGCGGGCCATCCGATTCCTAGCGGGCTCTCGAAACCGCAGATCAGCGCGCGCGCGCTGAAGGCGATCGCGCCCGTTTGGACGGCGGCATCAGGCGCGGCAATCATCGCCGCCGCCGCCTGGCTGAGTTTCCCGGAAATCCGCTACCTGTTGGCGACAGTCACCGCCACAGCGATCGCCGTAATGGTGGTGTTGCCGCTCGCATCTCCCGGGCGACGGTGGGCCGTAGCAACCACGGCTGCGCTGGGAGCTTTCTGCCTCGCGGCAGAACTGTCTCAGCGCGAGCTAGGTAGAATCAGCGACCATTGGCCGGAATACCGGGCTGCTCTTACTGATCGAGGGGCGATAGCGCTGCAGGATGCGCTGCTGGAGACGGTGAATGCACTGGACGTAGTTGCCGGCCAGGCGCTGAATGCACCTGACAGCATTCCGGAAGCGTTCGATGCACTTGATGGACTTGCCATCGCGGAAGGTGAACGAGGCGTTGTCGTATACCAGGATAGCATCGCGAAGGCATGGGCAGGCCGGATGTACACTTCTGCTGATTCGCAGGCCGCGGCGCTGGCGATCGTAACATCTCCATTTCATTTAGCTCTTCATTCGCAGCGCCTCGACGGCAACAAGCGCGCGGTAGCCACCGCGGTTCTGCACGCAGATCCACCGGCAGATCTTCTCGCAGACGCACTGGACGAAACGATAGCCCGGCAGGAGGGGTTGATGGGTTACCGGTTCGTCATTCCAGGCAGCGCGCCTGTGACATCAGCGTCACCGCCGGGAGAGAAGCTGTATGCCTTCGCTCCCTCAGGTGACACGCTGTTGTGGTTCGCGCCGGTTGCCCCGGGTCAGGCCGAGGCGCGACTTCGGGCGCTCGAGCGTGCGCGCGTCATCGGCGGCCTGCTGCTCGCGATAGCGCTAGCGTTGTTCGTTGCTGCCGTATGGCGTCGGGAGCATGGGGTGGCATGGCGCGTAGCTCCGCTCGGAGTCGCCCTTGCCAGCCTCGCCCTGGTGCCGTTGAACACGCTGTCGAGCAGAAGCTTTCTTTTCGACCCCACAGTGTATTTCGCGACCTTCGGTGGGCCGTTCACGGCGAGTGTCGGCGCCCTGATGCTTGCGAGCGCAATCGTGTTGCTTGGGATGTTCGTGGTGCTTCGCGCGCGGGTCAAACGTGCGGCCACGGCACCGGCGATACTGGTCGTGCTGCTTATCATGGCTGGAGGACCGTTCCTTCTGCGCGATCTCTCGCGAGGAATCTCGGCTCCGACCGCCGGTGTTCGCGCTGAAGTCTGGATTGCGTGGGAGATAGCGCTATTCCTCGCCGCCGCTGCGATGCTTCTGGGCGCAGCGTCCGCGGGCAGTGTGGCGCTCGGCCGTCGGCCCGGTGTGTCGCCAGTCATTGCCCCCATTTTGGCGGCGATCGCCGCCATACTCGCACCAGTCGTACTCCACGGACCGGGAAACTGGCCCGCCTGGTATCCAATCTTCTGGACTCTCGCTATTGGTGCCCTGGCCGTAACGCGCCGGCACAGCGCGGTTGTGCTTGCGGCGGCGGGCGTGGCGGCGCTTGGGGCTACCACACTTGCCTGGCGAGCGGATGTCCGTGGGCGCGTTCAGCTTGCTGAGCGGGACGTGGGCCGACTGTCGGAGGCCGAGCCCTACTCCATTCCGCTGTTGGAGCGTTTGGGTGAACGTCTGGCATCAGGGGATCCACCTGCATCGGAAGCGGCACTACTCAAGGCGTACGCGGAGTCGGACCTCGCCGGCAGCGGTTATCCGCTCGCTCTGGGAGCATGGTCGCCAGAAGACTCGTTGCTGGCGCGAGTGGCGCTGTCGCAGTTCGAGATACCACCCGACGAGGCGAAAGAGTTACTGAGCGACGCAAGAGGCCAGGGTGAAGCTGTGGTCCATCTGCTTTCAGGGACGCCGGGAACCTATCTGGCACTTGCGGTGCCATTCCCTGATTCAACGGTTGCCACAGCGCTCCTTGCACCCCGCACCAGGCTCATACCCGACGCGCCATACAATTCGCTAATCGGCGTGCCGCCGCGAGAGGTTGGAGAACCGCCCTACACGCTCACAATAGCGCGAACGGATTCGGCCGTGTCCGCCGGAGACGATCTACGGTGGTACCGCGACGGCGAAGAGCTGCATGGTCACCGGATAGTTCAGACCGTGCAGGGAAGCGCGCGAGCGCACATCGTGATTGACCTTCGTTCGCTCGGAGTCTTGCTGCAGCGCGGAACGCTGATCGTTCTGCTCGACCTTGCCCTCATCCTCCTGTTATGGACGATGAGCGTGCTGCCGAACGACGCTTTCCGGAGATGGTTCGCCGCCCGGCGAACGCGGTGGGCGCGCAGCTATCGGGCGCGCCTCACAGTCGCGTTGTTCGCCTTTTTCCTGATTCCCGCGGCCGCGTTCGCAACCTGGAGCTATCAGCGACTCCGCAGTGATGACCGACAGTCGCGCGCTCTTCTCGTGCTCGAAGCGCTCCGCTCCGTCACTGGAGAGAGAGCAATTCCGGAAGAGAGCGGAAGAACGCCGCGCGGAGATCTTCCGCTGCTGCTGTATCGCGGCGGTGTTCTGCGCGAGACAAGCGATCCACTGCTCGACGCGCTGACACCGGTTGGCCGGTTTCTGCATCCTGATATCTACAACAGGCTGACTCTGGACTCGGAACCGCAGGCTAGCGAGGAAGTGCAGGTAGGTTCGACGTCAATGCTGTTCGGGTTTCGAGCCGTTGAGATCGGCAATGAGCGGATTGTCGTGAGCGCGCCCGCTCGAGGTAATGATGATGCGCTCGACTCTCGCCGCCGCGACCTCGGTGTGCTCGTACTGTTCCTTACCCTGGCGGGTGCTCTGGGAGCACTCTGGTTGAGCGGCGTAGCCGCCCGCTCACTAGCCAAGCCGATAGGTGAGCTGCGCGGAGCGGCGCTGGCGCTTGCTGGTGGCGAACTGCATCCGCTTCTCCCCCCCAACCCCCCCGCGGAATTCGTACCCGTTTTCTCCGCCTTCCGGCGTATGGGCGGCGATATCCGCGAGAGTCGCGCTGCGTTGCTGGAAGCCGAACGGCGGACAGCGGCTGTTCTGCGGAACGTTGCGAGTGGAGTAATTGCGGTGGACCGAAGCGGAGTGACGCTTCTCGCCAATCCGCGAGCCGAGGCGCTTCTCGGTGCGCCGCTGGAGTTCGGTAGCCCGATAATGTCGATAGGCGTGCCGGAACTCACTGGGCACATCACCGATTTTCTCGCGGCCGATCTGGAAGATGAGGAGTTCGATTTGGCTTGGGGCAGGCACCAGCTGCACGTCCGGCTGGCGCGCTTGACGCGCGGCGGAGGAGGCGCTGTGCTGACTCTCGACGATGTCACGGAGCTGTCGCGCGCTCAACGCGTGCTGGCGTGGGGAGAGATGGCGCGGCAGGTGGCGCACGAGATCAAGAACCCACTGACTCCAATCCGACTCGGCATCCAGCATCTTGTGCGCGCTCGCGGAGATCGGCGTGAAGATTTCGACGAGATTCTGGGCCGAAACGCGAACCGTATCCTTGCGGAAATCGATCGCCTGGACCAGATCGCACGCTCATTCAGCCGCTACGGCACAGCTCCGGACGCGCAGACGCCTGCTGAGCGAACGGATGTCGCGGCTGTCGCGCGGGATGTGGTCGAATTGGAGCGCCTGGGGCGAGGTGCCGTCGAGTGGATTATCGCTGGCGCGGACTCGCCGGCCAACGCTCAAGCAAGGCACGATGAGTTACATGAGGCACTACTCAATATTCTCGAGAACGCGCGTCTTGCCGCGGCGCGGCGCGTCGAGCTTCGCATCGCCCGGGTCGATGGTGTGATTGTGATCGAAGTGTCCGACAACGGTGTCGGCGTTCCGGCGCACATCCTGCCGCGCATCTTCGAGCCACACTTCTCCACACGCACCAGCGGGAGTGGGCTTGGATTGGCGATCACGCGGCGGCTCATTGAAGGTTGGGGCGGCGAAATTGCGATCGAGAGCGAGGAAGGGAAGGGAACAATGGTCAGGATAGAACTTTTGGCCGGGGAGTAAGCGGATAGTGCCGGGTGTGGGGAGTAGCCTTTGGAACAAAACAGCGACTTGGAGTGGAACAACAATTCTGGTCCAGGGCGAGCGGCGCAGGAGCGCGGAAGGCGCCAGTGATTCAGAGCTCTCGTGAGATCTTGCGGCAATCAGTGGTTGCTGGTCTGCTTTCTGAATCCTGGGAAAGAATCATGGAGGGGTTAGTTGCATGCGCGAAATGCTTGTAGTGGGGTTGATGTTGTCGCTCTCCGCCTGCTCGGAGAACGACGCGCTCAGTCAGCGGGAACTACCTGAAACCGGGGATGTCGTTCTCGCTCTCGACACAGTGGCCAGCGGCTTGTCGAGTCCGCTGTATCTGACAGCACCCGCAGGAGACGCACGTCAGTTCATCGTTGAGCAGGGAGGGCGTATTCTGGTAGTAGAGAACGGAAGCGTTCTTTCCACTCCCTTCCTCGACATCGGGAGCAAGATCACCAGCGGCGGCGAGCGTGGGTTGCTGAGTGTCGCCTTCCATCCGAGGTACGCTTCCAACGGTTTTTTTTATGTGAACTACACCGATCTGAGTGGCGACACTCGCGTCGAGCGATATCGGGTGAGCGGAAACCGGAACGCAGCCGACCCAACTTCGGCCAAACTCATTATCACCATCAGCCAGCCGTTCTCGAATCACAATGGCGGGCTCGTGATGTTCGGCCCGGACGGCATGCTGTACATTGGCATGGGAGATGGCGGCAGTGGTGGCGATCCTCAGGGCCACGGCCAGAACCGTCAGAGCCTGCTTGGCAAAATTCTGCGTCTCAATGTCGATCTCGGCGACCCCTACTCGATCCCGCCGGATAATCCCTATGTGGGCGGTGGGGGCCGCCCCGAGATTTGGGCCAATGGGATGAGAAATCCGTGGCGCTTCTCCTTCGACCGCGTAGGAGGTTTTCTATACGTTGCGGACGTCGGGCAGAATCAGTGGGAGGAAATCAATGCCGTGGCAAGCCAGTCAGGAGGGCTCAACTACGGCTGGAATATCGCCGAGGGAAACCACTGCTATGCATCCAGCGCCTGCGATCTCAGCGGACTAGTGCGGCCAGTGCTGGAGTATGGTCGTTCCCAGGGCTGTTCCGTGACTGGAGGCTTCGTATATCGCGGTACGCGAATGACCGCTCTCTCGGGCACGTACTTCTATAGCGACTATTGCTCCGGTTGGTTGCGGAGTTTCCGCCTGGTAAACGGCGCAGCAACAGAAGCTCGTGAATGGCCGGTGGGAGATCTCGGAAACGTGCTCTCTTTCGGTGAGGACTCGGCGGGGGAACTGTACGTGCTCTCATCGAGCGGACACGTGTACCGCCTGGTGCCCGCCACTACCGCGAGAGCTAGGCAGAATCGCTAAAGTCCAGCGCAGCGCTGAATCCCAGTGGGCAGTAGGCAGTAGGCAGTAGGCAGTCGCAGTTCGCAGTTCGCAGTTCGCAGTACGCACTTCGCAGTTCGCAGTTCGCAGTACGCAGTACGCAGTTCGCAGTACGCAGTTGCAGTTCGCTATATTCCGCCCGATGAACGCAACGGGTTTTTTCTACAGAATTACGAACGGAATCCGAATCACCGTTCGCCCGCTTTTCCTGCCTGATCAGTCGTCCCCCGAAAGAAGGCAGTTTGTCTTCGCCTATTTCATTCGAATCGAAAATACCGGGGAAAAGACGGCGCAGCTGCTCACGCGGCACTGGCGCATCCATGATTCTGTTGGAGAAGACAGCGAGGTGGAGGGCGACGGGGTAATAGGCCAGCAGCCTTCGATCGGCCCCGGCGGGGTTCACGAGTATCAGAGTTTCTGTGTTCTCAAGTCCCGGCGTGGCCACATGGAAGGAACCTATCACTTCGTGCGTGAGGACGGCTCTGCGTTCGACGCCGAGATTCCGCGTTTCGAGATGGAGGCGGAGCAGGGCAAAGGCATGGTATCGTGACACCGGCCGCTGAGCACCCGGGCGCGGCGCCAGAGTCAATCACCGACCTTCCGGCCACTCCTGATGCATTCGCGCGCGCTACGTGGGACGAGATCGCGCCGTACTATGATCGACTGGAAAACGCGAATCTCAGTCTGGAGAACGCGGGTGCATGGCTCTCGGAGTGGTCCCGCCTTGAAGAACTTGTCGGCGAGGCGGGAACGCAATCGATGATCGCCTACACCGGCGACACGGCAGACGCGGAGAATGAAGCTGCGTATCTGCGGTTCTCCAGCGAGATCTTTCCACGGATCGACGAGCGGCACGTGCGTCTGGCCCGTCGTGTTCTGGTTCTTGGGTTTCAGCGTCCAGATCTCGAAACCGTGCTCGCTGAGTGGCGAACAGACAGCGAGATATTCCGAGCGGAGAACGTAGCGCTCTTTTCCGAGATCGAGGAGCTTTCCGCTCGCTATCAGAAGATTACCGGGACGCTGAGCGTCGACTTCGATGGCGAGCTCAAGACGATTCCGGAATTGCAGCCGTATCTCAAGCTGGCTGACCGCTCCTTGCGCGAGCGCGCATACCTTGCGCGCGACCGGGCTTACCTCACTGTCCGTACTGAGCTGTCGGATGTCTTTGATCGTATGCTCGAGCTTCGGAACGCGGTCGCGCGCAATGCGGACTTTGAAAATTATCATGAGTACGTCTTCAAGTCCAAGCATCGCTTCGAGTACACACCGGCGGACTGCGCTCGCTTCCACACAGCTGTGGAAGCGACTGTAGTTCCGGCCGTTGAGCGTCTGCTCGCATATCGTCGCCAGCGTCTCGGTGTCGACTCAGTGCGGCCATGGGATCTTGGAGTCGATCCGGACAATGCCCAGCCACTAGCTCCGTTTACTGACGTTTCTGATTTCGTCTCCCGCGCGCGCGGGGTGTTCACTCGCCTGGATGCCGAACTCGGCGCTCAGTTTGGCATCATGGCATCCGAATCACTGCTTGATCTCGCAAGCCGTCCCGGCAAGGCGCCTGGTGGATACTGCACTAAGCTGAGCTTTCGTCGTCGCCCGTTCATTTTCATGAATGCCGTCGGAGTGCCCGATGATGTCGCTACCCTCATGCATGAGGCAGGGCACTGCTTTCACGCCTTCCTTGGCGGAGCACACCCCTTCATATGGCAGCGAGGAACGGGCTCGGAGGCGGCGGAGCTCGCGTCCATGACAATGGAGCTGTTCGCCGCGCCGTTACTCGCAAAGCCTGAAGGGTACTACGCGCCCGACGATCTGCGTCGCGCCCGAATCGAGCACCTCGAGGATGTTCTGTTCAGTCTCGCGCACATAGCGAGTGTGGATGCATTTCAGGCGTGGATCTACTCTCATCCTGAGGCGCGCGATCGTGATGCCCGTGATGAGGCATGGCTGGAAATACGAGCGCGCTTCGAGCGCGGTATTGACTGGAGCGGCCTGGAACTGGAGCGTGCGGCTCGCTGGTATCGGCAGCTGCACATCTTCGAGGATCCGTTCTACTACATCGAATATGGAATCGCCCAGCTCGGCGCGTTGCAAATCTGGCGAGAGAGCCTACGGGATCCGGCAGGAGCAGTGGCGCGATACAAAGGTGCGTTAGCGCTGGGAGGCACTCGGTCGTTGAGGGAGATCTACTCCGCGGCGGGCGCGGAATTGACATTCGACGCGGTCGAGATGGGGCAGCTGGTGGCGGTGGTTGAAAGTGTAATCGGAGAGCTGCGCGGCCAGGCAAGGCGTTGAGTGGGCTGAGAGGCCATACACTCGCCGATGCCTGATTTCTGGCCGCTCTCTCGCTGTCGGCGCGAATTGATTCCTCCCGCGTATTCCAGATGCTGGTCTTCTCACCGGCGAGCCTAATGTCCCCGCATGCTCGCCGCCATCCGATCCGCTGCGGTACTGGGGATAGAAGCGTACGATATTACAGTCGAAGTTGACGCTGCACTGGGCCTTCCGCAGTGGTTCATCGTTGGCCTTCCCGCCGGTGCAGTCAAGGAGAGTCGCGAGCGGGTAGGCGCCGCGCTTGTCAACGCGGGATTCAAACTTCCACCGCGCCGAATCACGATCAACCTCGCCCCGGCTGACGTTCGGAAGGAGGGTACCGGTTTCGACCTCCCGATAGCCGTTGGAATTCTGATTGCAACCGGCCAGCTTCCGCCGGATGCAGCACGCAGCAGGCTGTTTGCCGGCGAAGTGGGTCTCGACGGCACAGTCCGCGGAATTCGTGGCGCTCTACCCATTGCCATTCGCGCTGCTTCGAACCCGGGCACGACGCTCGTTCTTCCCCCTTCAAATGTTGCCGAGGCGCGGTTACTGCCGCGGCTACCGCTGTGCGCGCCCGCTACACTTGCGGAGCTCTCCTCATGGCTCCGCCGCGAATCGCTCCCGTCTCCTGGTGAAGCGCCATGCGCAGTGCAGTCAGCGGACTTCATGGACTTCGCGGACGTGGTGGGCCAGGAGAGCGCCAAGCGCGCAATGGAGGTCGCCGCGGCTGGAGGTCACAATGTATTGATGATCGGTCCGCCGGGCGCGGGAAAAACGATGCTTGCGCGAAGGTTACCGGGGATTCTGCCGGCGTTGTCGGAAGCGGAGGCGTTGGAGGCGACGGCGATCCATTCCGTCGCAGGCGCTCTTGCGAATGGTCACGCTCTGATCACCGCCGCACCCTTTCGAGCTCCACATCACTCGGTTTCGAGCGCAGGGCTCATCGGCGGAGGGAACCCGCCCCATCCGGGGGAGGTGAGCCTCGCGCACAACGGTGTTCTTTTTCTGGACGAGCTCCTGGAGTTTCCCCGGCACGTCATCGAGTCGCTCCGGCAGCCAATGGAAGACGGTCGCGTTGTCATTTCGCGCGCTGCGTGCAGCGTAACGTTCCCCGCTCGCTTCACGCTGGTTGGAGCGATGAATCCTTGTCCATGCGGCAACGCAACCGAGCCGGCGCGTGTGTGCGTCTGCTCCGTTGCGGATGTGACAAAGTATCGTTCCAGGATGTCCGGACCACTGGCGGACCGCATTGACATGCACGTGCACGTAGGCGCGGTGTCGTTGCGCGCCCTCTCTTCGCGAACCGACGCGGAAGGGTCGTGCTCGATCCGCGCTCGCGTCGAGCGTGCAAGGGCATCGCAGCGGCGACGGTACGGGCTCATGCCGGGAGTAGCTTGCAATGCGCACGTTGCGGGTCGCTGGCTCAACACGCACGGGAGAATTGAACGTGGCGCGCGGGAGCTGCTGGCCAGCGCCGCGGAGAGACTCGCTCTTACCGCTCGTGGATATCATCGGGTGATCAAGGTCGCACGCACCGTCGCGGACCTCGACGATTCTGAAACGGTCGACGTTCCGCACGCAGCTGAGGCTCTGCGCTATCGTCCCGTGGTGCCAACCCCCGCCCCGCGACTATTCGCAGTGCATCAGTGAACGCGAACCATGCGAGCCAACTTGAACGCCCGCAACTGTCTGTCTCACACCTCCGCCACTATGACTTTGATCCAATCAACTTATGTTCGCGTGCTGGCGCCCGAATCACGTTGACAGCTCGCAGCAAGGTATCGTACGAGATCGGCTATGAACATCCAATTTCAGCGCGAATGACACGACTCGCGATTTTCGACATCGACGGCACTCTGACAGATACGAATGCGGTCGACGATGAATGCTTTCAGCGCGCGGTCGCAGAAATCCTGGGGCTAGACTCCGTCCGTTTCAACTGGCAGGATGCGCCGCACGTGACAGACTCCGCCATTACAACCTGGATTTGTGAGTCCCAGTATGGCCGAGCACCCCACGGGGCGGAGCTTGACCAGATCCTCGCCCGCTTTCTGAAGCTTCTCGCGGAGGAGCTGGCAAACAACCCAGGCCGGTTTATTCCAGTTTGCGGAGCCGATGATGCATTGCTTGCTCTTCGTCGAGCCGGCTGGGATTTGGCTTTGGCGACCGGTGGATGGGAATCTTCCGCGCGGTTGAAGCTCGCAGCGGGTGGTCTCCAGTGTGCCGACCTTGCCTTTGCGTCTGCTTCCGACGCGCTCTCTCGTGAGGAGATTGTGCAGATCGCCCGTAAGCGCGCTGAGGACCAAAGCGGGCACAGCTATTCGCGCGTCGTCAGCGTTGGAGATGGCGAGTGGGACGTGAGATGCGCGCGGGCACTCGCACTGCCGTTCGTCGGCATTGGAACAGGCAGCCGTGCTGAAATGCTTCGCCGTGCTGGTGCGACAATCATACTGCCGGATCTGTCGGATACGGCCGTTCTTTTCGATGCGTTGCACTCGGCGAAGCCACCAGAACCAATTCAACCAGATGCGTCAGAGTCCGAGCGCTCCGCGGTCGAGCAAGATACGGCTCCTGGATAGACCATCGTTCGGGCATAGCGCGATGGGAAATCCTTGCCGACATTTCGCGGAATGCCAAGCTCCAATGCCCTGGGCCCCTACACGCCAACTGAAACTCTGCCTGAGCATCTCGCCGACTGGCGGCTGCCGCCCGCGTGGCGATGGGGAGCATCAGGTCTTGCAGGCGACTTCCGGCACTACCAGGAGATAATAGACGCACTTGGCCGTTCGCTGTCTCTGGTCACAGCGCCGAATCCGGCGCATGCGACCTGGCTCGCGGGCGAGGCGAGGCAGCTCGCGCATCTGGGGCATCCGTCGATCCCGACGACTTATCACTACTGGACATCGCATCGCGAGGCGCGTCGCGGTCCTGGCTACCTGCGCCGCTGGATCGCGGGCGAGAACATTCGCGCGCGCATGACACGTGAGGGTGCGGAGAACGATGTCGCCTCAGTTCTCCAGGTGCTGCGAGCGGCAGGATCGGCGCTGGTTTACATGCACCAGGCGGGTAGTGTGTACGGTTCCATGTCCCCCGATTCGGTCTGGGTTACGCCGAGCGCGCACGTATGGCTGAGTCACTGGCAGTGGGCACTTCCGCGGGCTGAAATCCCATCCGGGGTGAAGCCGGATGCACGCTGGATGCCTGTGCCTCCGGAGTGGGAGCGTGCTGAGTGGGCGCCTACCATAATGTCGGACCAGTGGCAGCTGGCGGCCACATGCTTCGCGGCGCTTACCGGGGAGCCGCTGCCGACGCTAGATGTGCCGCCGCTGCAATGGGTGCGCCCCGACATCCCTCAGGACGTGGCGCGAGCGCTCGATCGCGCACTGCTGCCGCAACCACGAGACAGACATCACTCAATTGCGGCGCTGCTCCGAGCTGTGGACCGAGCGATCGGGCTGCGCCCCATCTTTATCGCCGGCACTGGTGACGTACCTGAACATGCTGCCGAGGAAGAAGAGGAAGCGCGCCTGCGTCGTGCGCTTGGCGATGACTACGACGTGCTGGCATCGCTGGGCAGCGGTACCTTCGGCTCCGTGTGGCGCGTGCGGGACCTTGCGCTCGATCGTGAGGTAGCGCTGAAGATGTTGCACCCGTCGGTGTCGCGCGACGATAGGGCAGTGAGCAGGTTTCGTCGCGAGGCCCGCCTTGCCGCGCAGCTCGCGCATCCCGCCATCGTCCCCATTTACGACTGGGACCGCCGCGGTGACGTCGCCTGGTATACCATGGAGCTTGCCGAGGGAGGCTCGCTTGAGGACCTCATATCGGGGTCAGGGAAGCTCGCATTCGTGGACATTGCGCCGCAGATCGATCTCGTTCTTGACGGCCTGAGCACGGCGCACGCCAATGGCATCGTTCACCGGGATCTCAAGCCGGAGAATATCTTGCTGGATCGGTACCGCCGTTGGCGCATGGCGGACTTCGGCATAGCCAATCTTCCAGGCGAGGAGGCAGCGGGCACTACCGGCACCCCGGCATTTGCGCCGCCCGAACAGCTGCTCGGCGAAGCGCAGGGTCCGCAGGCAGATTGCTTCGCCATGGCCGCGATTGTCGTTTACGTGCTCACCGGCTCTCCACCATTTGGCTCGGACGACGCCAAGACAATTCTGGCGCGGCAGCTGTCGGGCAAACCCGATCTCGAGGGGATCCAGAGAGAGGTAGCGGTCTGGATCAGACGTGCGCTGTCTCCAGCTTCGGATGCGCGCTATTCCGAAGCTTCGGAGATGCTGATGGCGTTCAGGAACGTCATCGCAAAACTGGCTCGCCGCGACGTTCCCTTCTGGAGACGATGGTTGTCCAGGCGCATCGACTTTACAAAGCAGGACTGGGCGAATCGCGTTTGACTCGAAGGCGCCTGGTGGTTGTCGTCCCTGTTCTCTCTTGACAACGCGCTTAGCGAATGGGTGCGCTGATGTGAATGTGACAGTCCCGGGCCTGCCAATCCTGTCCCGATCGCCAATGCCGTACTACCATAGTCTCCCGACAACAAACTACGTTTCAGCATGCCAGTGACTCTCGGTTCAGAAGCGGAAGCGGTGGCCATCGAAAAGGAGCGGAAGCTCTCGGAATGGCTGGAGGCGCAGGACTCGGTAATGCTCGGATTCAGTGGTGGCGTCGACTCCGCATACCTTGGCTGTGTTGCGGTCGACGTCATGGGAGCAGATCGTGTGCTCGCCGTAATAGGGCGCTCGGCGTCGTACCCAGCTGAACAATGGGCGATGGCGAAGCGCGTTGCAGGTCAATTCGGACTTTCGGTGCTGGAGATTGATACCGACGAAATGAATGATCCGCGTTACGCGGCCAACCCGTCCAACCGCTGCTATTTCTGCAAGACTGAGCTCTGGGGAAAGCTACGGCCGGCTGCGGCCGAGCGCGGGATCTCCATGATCGTGGACGGCACAAACGCTGACGACCTCTCCGATTATCGTCCGGGCATGCATGCCGGCCGCGAACACGAGGTTCGCTCGCCCCTCGCGGAGCTGGGTTTTACCAAGAGTGAAATCCGTCTGCTTTCTCGCCGTCGCGGTATTCCAACGTGGTCGCAGCCGTCATCCCCCTGTCTCTCGTCTCGCCTTCCTCAGGGACTTGCTGTCACACCCGCGCGACTGCGTCAAGTTGAAGCTGCCGAGCGCGCTCTGCGGGAGCTCGGCATCACGGGAGATCTTCGCGTGCGGCATCACGGTAACGTCGGCCGCGTCGAGCTTGCGCAGCACGAACTGAAGCGCTGGCTCGAGCCTGAGCGGATGCGAACTCTGCAACAAACCGTGCAGGCCGCGGGCTTTGCTGATGCGGAAATCGATCCACGAGGGTATGGACACCCGTCAGGGAACGGCAGGGTGGGGAAGCCGCAGTTCGGCAGTCATGCGTCAGAGGGGAGTTCAGAATCCCCGACGCTCGAGTCGGAACCAGTCACCCCCGCACACCGTTCGCCTTCCGCCGTTGCGTCTGTTTCTCGCGATTAATCTGCCTTCCGCGCAGCGTTCAGCGATCAGAGCGGCAACAGAGGAAATGCGAGCGGCGGCTCCCGTAATATCATGGGTCAGCGAAGAGCGTCTTCACCTCACGCTCAAGTTTCTCGGCGAACAAGAGGACAGCACGGTTTACGGACTGCGCGCTCGTATGCGCGACGTTGCCTCGAACATTCGTCCAATGACGCTCACATTAGGCGGACTCGGAGCATTTCCGAACCTTCTCCAGCCGCGCATCGTATGGATGGGAGTGGCGCACGAAGCGAGGCTCGAGTTGCTGCATCACGACGTTGAATCCGCCTGCGCATCGCTGGGGGTTGCGTTGGAGGGCAGGGCATTTCGGCCACACTTGACGCTGGGAAGGGCGAAGAAGCCAGTTTCACGGGCGATCGCCGTTGCGCTGCGTTCTGCTGCGCGCGCGACGGATTTTCAGAGTACGATCGAGGTTTCGACTGTGGACTTGATGGAGAGCAAGCTGTCGGCAGCCGGGTCACGTTACGCTGTGCTCGATGCTGCGCCACTTGGAGGGGATTGAGATTGGGTTGCTTCCGAATGATCGGGTGCCTTGTGGTGCTGGCGGCGGTTGCGGTCGCTGGATGGTTTCTGTATCCCAAATGGCGTGACTACAGAGCGAACGAACCAGCGTCTACAAGCGCGGTCGTCTGGGAGCCCTTAACAGCGGCGGCCGCAACGCAGGCTCGCACGGCGATAGAAAAACTGGGCCAGCCACGGGGCCAGGTCTTCGCCAACCTGCGGCCCGGCGGCGTTTCGTCATATGTGTTCGAGGAACTGTCCAAGGGTGTGCTCCCTCCTTCCGCTGAATCCATTGAAGCGGCCGTAATCGGCGATCAGCTTTTCGTTCGCGCCTCCGTGAAGTTGAGCGATTTCGGGGGCAAGCAGACGCTAGGCCCAATCGGAGCAATGCTGAGCGACCGGGAGCGAGTGCAATTCGGTGGCACGCTCGAGGTCATTCGCCCCGGACTTGCACAGTACCGGGTGAAGGCGCTTCAGATTCGGGACTTTTCGATTCCCCCACAGCTTATCCCGAGGCTGGTTCGCAGGATCGAAGAGGGAAAACGACCGGAGGGACTGGCGCCGGAAGCATTGCCGCTCGTGATCCCGTCCTACATTGGCGATGTGCGCATCGCCAAGGGAAAGATCACGCTCTACAAAGCGGTGCCGTGAGCAAGCGCATTCTCGTGGTGGACGACGAGCGCGGAGTGCGCGCAGCGCTGGGGCAGCTGCTCGAGTACGAAGGATACGACGTGCGCACCGCGGAGAACGCCGTCGACGCAATCGCCGAATACAATCGCTGGCGCCCGCATCTCGTTTTCATGGACGTCAAGATGGCGGGAATCGATGGACTCGAGGCTTTGCAAAAGATCCGGGAGCACGACGCTGCAGCGACGATCGTGATGATCAGCGGGCATGGCACCATCCAAACCGCCGTCGAAGCCACGCAGCGTGGGGCATACGACTTTCTGGAGAAGCCGCTAGATACCGACCGCATTCTCGTCACCCTTCGGAACGCGCTTCAGCACCTCGATCTGCAGGAAGAAAACAGCCGGCTTCGGGAGACGATCGAATCGCGGCACGAAATCGTCGGCAAGTCGTACGCAATTCGAGGTCTGATCGAGAAGATCGAGAAAGTCGCGCCAACACCTGCGCGCGTGCTCATCACAGGCGAGAATGGCACCGGCAAGGAGCTGGTTGCGCGAGCCCTGCATCGTCTGTCGCCGCGAGCCAAGGGGCCATTTATCGAAGTGAACTGTGCCGCGATTCCAAGCGAGCTCATCGAAAGCGAGCTGTTCGGACATCTGAAGGGTTCGTTTACCGGCGCAATCGCTGACCGCGCCGGCAAGTTCGAGCAGGCCACCGGCGGCACCCTGTTTCTGGACGAGATCGGTGACATGAGTCTCGCGGCGCAGGCGAAGGTCCTGCGCGTTCTGGAAGACGGCGTGGTCACGCGAATCGGAGGAGGAAAGACGATCGCCGTCGACGTTCGTGTAATTGCCGCAACGAACAAGAAGGTCGAAGAAGAGATCTTGAACGGCAAATTCCGCGAGGATCTGTATTACCGGCTGAATGTGGTTCCGGTGACGGTTCCACCGTTGCGCGACCGCCGTGAGGACATTCCCCAGCTGGTTGCGCACTTCACCAATCTGCTTACCCAGCGCGAGGGAATGGCACCGAGGCAAGTTCTACCCGAGGCAGTGGAACGCCTGTCGGAGTACGACTGGCCCGGTAACGTGAGAGAGCTTCGCAATTCAATAGAGCGGCTGCTTATTCTGTCGGCTGGTCCTCGAGTAGGGGCCGCGGACATCGATCGCCTCGTGGGACGCCGATCCGGGGAAGGCGCGAGCATCGGATCGCTTCTGGCTTGCCGAACGTTTGAGGAATTCAAGGATGCCGCGGAACGTGCCTTCCTGCTCGCGAAGTTACGCGAGATGGACTGGAACGTTTCCGAAACTGCGAGAACGCTCGACATGCCGAGGTCGAATCTGTACAAGAAGATCGAGCGGTACTCCCTGGCCCGGGAAAATGGTTAGTGTGGTGTCGCGCAAGTTCGAGTGCTGAGAATTGCGCGACAGCACACCAGAGTCCTGGGCAGCGCAGAGCCGCTCGCGGAAGAACAATCGTGGTGCAAGTCAAGTGTGATTGGAGGGCATTATGACGGACTGGGACAAGGAACTCGCGAAGATCGACAAGCAGCTGGCATCCGTTTCCGACGAGGAGTTGCTGCGTGCGAGCGCGACTCCTCCAGCCAAGGCGGGTGCAACGGCGCAGTTGAAGGCAGCTCCAGTGCCTGCCTCGCGCGGTCTCGCACCTGCCGTCAAGCCGACGCGGGGATGGACGGTTTACCTTCGCGTTCTGATCGCGCTCGGCCTTGCGGTGGGTATCCTCTTCTGGCCGCACGCGACGTACCCCATTCGGTGCGGTCCCAATCTCTTTTTGTATCTCGGCGGAACAGCTCTCATAACGGTGGCCGGGATGTGGAGCGGGCTCTGGACATGGCGGCATCGCGCTGGCGCCGCGCACGTGGCGTCACTAGTTGTTATCGCCTGGGGAATTGGTCTGGCCGCAACTCAGATTCTACCGAGGTCAGGCTACGCTCGCCCGGATTTGAATCACCCTACCACCTGGTTCTGCGAGTGAACCGGCGCCTCGTGTCTCTTGCTCCTGGTGAAATTACTCCTCGCGACAATTCCGCACGCGCCGGGATCAATCGATGACAAGACCGCTGAACTGGACCGTACAATCATGAAAACCTTCAAGAATTTTGTTGCGGGGAGCTGGGTCGAGCCTTCCACAGGGACGTACTTCGACAACGTGAATCCTGCAGATACGACCGATGTAATCGGGCGGTTTCCGCTTTCCGGACGTGAGGACGTGGATGCTGCTGTGGCGTCAGCGCGCCAGGGCTTCGAGCAGTGGCGGCGCACACCGGCTCCGGCGCGCGGCGACATCCTGCGCAAGGTTGGCGACCTCCTCGCAGACCGAAAGGAGGAGATCGCGGACCTCATGACGCGCGAAATGGGCAAACCGCTCGCCGAGACGCGCGGTGATGTGCAGGAAGGGATCGACACAGCGTACTACGCTGCGAGCGAAGGTCGGCGATTGTTCGGACATACAGTTCCGAGCGAACTGCGTTCGAAGTGGGCGATGAGCTTCAGGCGTCCCATTGGAGTGGCGGGGATCATTACACCATTCAACTTCCCCCTCGCCATTCCTACATGGAAGATTTTCCCGGCGCTATTGTGCGGAAATTCCGTGGTCTTCAAACCCGCGGAAGACGTTCCGCACACGGGGACGGTCTTTGTCGAGATTCTACTCGAAGCTGGTTTGCCTCCCGCGGTGGTACAGCTGGTTCACGGTGCTGGGGCCACAGTTGGAGCGGCGATTGTGGAGCATCCGAACGTGGCGCTCGTCTCGTTCACCGGCTCGACCGCGACAGGAGGGATGGTGGGGCAAACGTGCGGCCGGATGCACAAGCGCCTATCGCTGGAGATGGGAGGGAAGAACGCCATGATCGTTCTGGATGACGGCGATATGGATCTTGCTATCGAAGGGGTTCTATGGGGTGCTTTCGGCACGGCGGGCCAGCGGTGCACGGCAACCAGCCGGCTCATTCTGCAAACGGGAATTCACGATGACCTGCTCAGCAAACTGATTGACCGTGTGCGCGGTCTAAAACTTGGTGACGGACGGAAAGCGGATACCGATGTGGGTCCCGTGATCAATGATCAGGCAATAAAGAAGGTCGAACGCTATGTGGATATTGGGCAGGCGGAGGGTGCCGATCTTTTATGCGGCGGGCGCCGGGCCGACGGCAAGAGTCTGGCGAAGGGGCACTTTTACGAGCCGACCATTTTTGCTCGGGTGAAGCCAGGCAGCAGGCTGGAGCAGGAGGAGATTTTCGGTCCGGTCCTTTCGGTTATTCGTGTGAGAACCGCCGAGGAGGCGTTCACCATAAATAACGACGTGAAGTACGGATTGTCATCATCGCTGTACACCCGGGACGTTCAGACAGCCTTTCGGGCACTAAATGACCTGGACAATGGTATCACGTATATCAACGCGCCAACGATCGGTGCTGAGGCGCACCTTCCATTCGGCGGAGTGAAGCAAACCGGCAACGGGCATCGCGAGGGCGGGTGGGAAGTTTATGAATTTTATTCGGAGACCAAGGTAGGGTACATCGATTTCTCGGGTTCACTCCAGCGGGCCCAGATTGACAACTACCCTACCTGAGTAAATTCGCCACGCAGTTCGCAGTTCGCAGTTCGCAGTTCGCAGTTCGCACTTCGCACTTCGCATGTATTCTGTCGTACATTTCGCCCTTGAATCACCTGTGTATCGTTTGTTAATTGCGGAGGGCGATGGCCCCGACTCACAACAATGATCTGCATCGAGCGTTGAGCGAGCGTGTGCAGCGGAAGGTGGCTGGGCACGGAATCACGCGCGGACTCATCGAATCGACGGTAAGGCAAGTAGTAGGCGCCCTACCGGTATCGGAGGTTGCTGGTGACACGAGCGGCAAGTCCGAGCTCGTGGCAGCTATCTCCGCGCGCTCGACGCCTGATCTGGCATCGCGTCTGCGACGTCAGCTGGAGGCGGAGCGGGTTCCAATCATTGCCATGGGTGTTGGGCACTCGGGCCAGCATACGGTCGTAACACTTCAACTCTCAGCCCAAGCGCGTTCCGCGGTCGAGCGCCTTGCCGAACAACTTGGCTATCTGGTAACGTTTCTCGATCCCGCCGACGCGCGCAGCACATGAACGACCGCCCTGTAGCAATCACCGAGATAACAGAAGAGCAGCGAAAGGATCTGTTGCGTCAGCTGAACCGCTCACGCTCAGCTCGGCATCTCTTTTGGGAATGGGCCAAGTCCTTTCAGATCGCGGTTCTGCTGTTTCTGGTCATCCGCACGTTTCTGGTAGAAGCGTTCAAGATCCCGACTGGCAGCATGGAGCATACGCTCCTTGTGGGTGACTTTCTTCTCGTGAACAAGGCTGTGTACGGGGCCGAAGTGCCGTTTACGGGAAAGCACCTTCCGGCGATCGAGCGACCTGAGCGCGGGGATGTGGTGGTTTTCGAGTGGCCCGGAGACCTCTCCAAAGACTTCGTCAAGCGCTTGATCGGTATGCCCGGCGATACGGTCGAGATGCGAGACGGGGCCGTTCGTCTGAATGGCAGAATGCTCAACGAGCCGTATGTTGTGCACACAGAGCCCGGAAGTGATCCCTCTCGGGAGGAGTTTCGCTGGCAACGCGACTATCTCGTGCGGTCGGCCGCTGCGAGCATGAGCTATCCCTCGCGCGATAATTGGGGACCGCTCATCGTCCCGGAGCGAAACTACTTCATGCTTGGTGACAATCGGGACAATTCGTACGACAGCCGCTATTGGGGTTTTGTGCCCGACTCCCTTGTGAAGGGGAGGCCTCTTGTCGTGTATTACAGCTACGCGCGAGACTTAACTCACCGATTTCCCTGGCTCACTAACATCCGTTGGACTCGGCTTGGTGAACGAATCCGGTAGTACCAGCTCGACGCAAGACGATGTACCGAGCCACGCTGACGAGGGTGGCCTCGTTCCGCTGCACCCAGGAGCATCCGCCCGCATGCCCGCCGCCGCGCGTCCCCATCGGAAGTCGTCGTACGATGACGGCTCACTGGACCAGTATCTTCGCGACATCAGCGCCTACCCCCTCATCGACCGGAATGAGGAGGCGAATCTCGCGCGGCTGATTCGAGCTGACGACCCTGATGCTCTCGACAAGCTGGTACGCTCCAATCTCCGGTTCGTTGTTTCCGTCGCGAAGAAGTATCAGAATCAGGGAGTGGCGCTGTCCGATCTGATAAACGAGGGTAACCTTGGTCTTATCCGCGCAGCGCACAAATTCGACGAATCGAAGGGGATAAAGTTCATATCCTACGCCGTGTGGTGGATTCGTCAGGCCATCCTCCAGGCGCTCGCCGAGCAGTCGCGTATCGTGCGAGTTCCCCTCAATCGGGCGGGGACCCTGCACCGAATCGGCAAGCGCGCCAACGCGCTCCTGCAGGAGCTCGGACGCGAGCCGACTCACGGAGAAATCGCCGAAGAGATGGATTTGACGGAGGAGGAAGTCTCCAGGACCATCTCCATCTCACAGACGCATCTGTCGTTGGATGCCCCGATGACGCCAGGCGAAGACAACAAGCTGCTCGACTATCTACCGGACAATCTCAATCCTACCCCGGACGAGCTCACCTTCGGGAAGGCACTCACTGAGTCGGTCGAGGAAGCGCTCTCATCGCTACGCGAACGGGAGAGCAAGATCCTGCGCCTTTATTTCGGGTTGGATGATCAGGAGCCAATGACTCTGGAACAGATTGGCTCGTTGCTGGGGATTACCAGGGAGCGAGTGCGGCAGATAAAGGAAAAGGCGCTGTCGCGGCTCCGCCATGTCTCGCGGGCCCGCTCGCTGGAGTCGTTTCTGGGGTAGGAAGAGGATTGCGGATTGCGGACTGCGGATTACCAAGGAACGAGCTCAACCCCGGGAAGCGCGAGGTGCGCCGGTTCGGGCATTTCTTAAACGTCAAGCTGGCGAGGTGACGCTTAGTTTACTTCCTGGCAGTTTTTCGTAGCTGTTCCGCAATCGGCAATCCGCATCCGCAATTGCGAATTACGACAGCAGGTCCAGATACTCGAATAACCGGGGATGAATGAATCTGGCGCGCGCCTCGGAGACACGCCTGCAATTCTTGCCCAGGTACTCCACGTTGAAGTAGGTCGTGGTGACGACGCTGTTGGGAATGCGGGCGTCAGCGGGCGCACAAACTGCCTGAAAGCAGATGCGTCCTGGCTGCACAAAGGAGCCCAACCCGAGCTGCACAGCTATAACGTTGCCGGTGCTCTCCGCGCGAGCCGAATCCGTGTATTCTTCAAAGAATCGAAACCCGCTCATTCGCGTATGCTCCGATGTACATGACGCCGGAACTGGGCGCATGCTTGTTATGATTGTTTTCGAGGTCATTGCGTCAGCCACATCACTTCTTCCTGTTCATCTCCCGCCCCGCGCTCTTCCATAAGGTCCTTGTCAGGCGACGCCCTTTCGTGCACAAGAACTTGTGGGAGCAACACCGTCCATTCACTCTAGACGATTCAGGGAACAGCAAGGGAACTAGCGGCCTAATGCCGGGTGTCTGCCTTTTGCTGGTTGCCGCATCATGCATGCTGCACGTTCTTGATATCCGTTGCGCCTGCTAGCTCCAATCGCCCCCGGGAGGGAGCCGCACCAGCGTTTCGCCTGTCAGCCTCATTGTCTGCCAAGCTCGACAGCTGCGAGGCGGGTTTTCCCGTTAACGCACACCAGCAGTTTCCAAAGTCGAGTCGCCTCAACACCACCCACTCACCTACCCCAATATTTGACCATGGTTCAACAGAACTCCTTCGACGTGACTACCGGCGTCGACCTTCAGGAAGTTGACAATGCCGTGAATCAGGCGCAGAAAGAAATCGCTCAGCGTTACGACTTTAAGGGCTCGAAATCGAGCATCGAGTTCAACCGGGCGGAAAGCATTCTGGTGCTTCTCGCTGACGACAACTACAAGATGGGCGCACTGTTGGATGTACTGCAGTCAAAACTGATTCGTCGCAGCGTTCCGGTGAAAAACCTCGATTTTGGAGAGGTGAAGGCGATAGGCGGTGATATGGTGCGCCGTGAGATAACGCTCAAGATGGCGCTGGATGGCGACACGGCGAAAAAAGTTGCGGCAGCCATCAAGGATGCAAAGCTAAAGAAGGTGCAGGCCGCAATTCAGGGTGATCAGGTGCGCGTTACTTCACCTTCCAAGGACGACCTTCAGGGCGCAATGGCGCTGTTAAAGGCCAAGGATTTCGGCGTGGAGCTGAAGTTTGGCAATTATCGTTAGAGCAGAAAGCAGCGTCAGATCAGGGCCAGGCGTCGGCACCAGAACCGAATCGGGAATCGGGAATCGGGAATCGAACGAACTTGGACATAGTCAGTCGCCAGCCTAACTTGGTTCGTATCCGTGTTGCCCGGTTCCTGATCCCTGGTCCCTGATTTCATGAAAATCGGCCTCATCACGCTGGGTTGCGACAAGAACACGGTCGATAGCGAGCGCTATCTGTCACAGCTCGCCGCATACGGAGCCGAGTACACGACACTTCTGGAGGAAGCTGACGTCGTAGTCGTGAACACCTGCGGCTTCATCGATGCCGCCAAGAGGGAATCGATCGATGCGCTGGTGGAGGCGGGACGGCTCAAGATCGATGGCGCTTGTCAGGCAGTAGTCGCGATCGGTTGTATGGTGGAGCGCCACAAGAATGAGCTCATTGAAGCACTGCCGGAGGTCGATCTCTTCATCGGTGCGTCCGAGGTAGGCCGTCTGATCCCGGAGCTCGTGGAGCGCGGGCTTCTTGCGGACGTCCCCGTTCCGCACCCGGGCGAGCGATTCTATGCAGGCGACCTTCCGCACGTGCGGTATCTGAAGGTGAGCGAAGGGTGCGACCATGGCTGTGCCTTTTGCGCCATCCCGCTGATGCGCGGCCGGCATCGCTCCTTCGCTCTCGGTGAAATCATCGCGGAGGCACAGCTTCTCGAGGCTCAGGGTGCGCGTGAGGTGAATCTCGTGGCTCAGGATCTTGCGCATTACGGCCGCGACCGGCAGTCCGGCGGCGGCCTCCCGGAGCTACTCGAGGCGCTGGTCGCTGAAACGTCTATTCCGTGGATACGAATGCTGTACCTGTATTCCGCCGGAATCACTCCGCGTCTGCTCGAAGTTGTCGCACGGGAGCCGCGGATCCTGCGGTATCTGGATATGCCAATGCAACACGCAGCTGATACCGTTCTCACGCGCATGCGACGTCCCGAACGCCGGCGAACCATTCGCGAGAAAGTCGCGCGGTTTCGAGACGCCGTGCCGGGAATAGCCATTCGGACCACGTGCATCGTGGGCTTTCCCGGAGAGACGAGCGAGGATTTCGAACAGCTGCTCAGCTTTCTCGAGGAGGTGCGCTTCGAGCGCGTGGGTGCGTTTACCTACTCTCCCCAGGAGGGGACGCGCGCATACGCGTACGCCGATGACGTTCCGGACGAAGTAAAGCGGGAACGACTCGAGCGTCTTACGGACCTGCAGCGCGCACTTACGGCAGAGCGATATGAGGAGCGTATTGGAAGTGAAGTGCGCCTGCTTGTCGACCGTTCGGCGACGGTCGCCGGCTCCGCGCAGGCCCGCGCGCCATGGCAGGCGGATGACGTGGATGGTGTCACTTGGCTTGTAGGTACCAATCCACAGCCAGGTAATTTCGTCGACGCGCGCATTGATGCAGTTGTCGATGACTACGACTTCCAGGCTTCCGTTACGTCGGTCGTGCCTTCCTATACGCCGGCGCCTCGCGCGTCGCGCCGTCTTCCGCTGCTAACTGCGACAGCCGGGAGCTACGGTCGGTGAGCGGTTCCGAAAAAGAGGCATGCGCGAGAGCATGCACCTTGTGGCTGGGTATCACAACATTTCTTCCAGTGTTGGTAGTTGCAAGCTGCGTCGCCCGTCCCACCACTGCCACAACAAATGCTGGCTCCCTCGAACGAGGTCAACTCCGGGAAGTTCGTGTCGCGCTGCAAACCAACGCTCGACGGGTCACTCTATCGGCGACTGGTGCGTGGATTATCTCCGATAACGGCGGACTGAATACAGTTGTGCAAGCGAGCGGTGTCGACGCGTGGATTGTGGAGCCGGCTGGCCAGCGTCTGCTGCGCGCGAACCGCGCGGACGCGATGCCAACGGCCGCGCGGCCCGGGCCCATCACTGCGCGGCCAATGGATTCGCGCTCATTGATCATCGTGAACGAGAGGCGGTATCGCGGTGAGATCGCAATCGTCCCGACCGACACCGGCATGCTTGTCGTGAACCGCCTTGATGTCGAGAGCTACCTTCGCGGCGTGGTACCACTCGAGATCGGGACGCGCAGAGTGGCCGGAGAGCACGCGGCCATAGCGGCGCAGGCGGTTGCCGCGCGCAGCTATACGCACACCCGGCTCGGCGCCGAACGCGTTCGTGCGTATGATCTTCTTGCCACCGTATTCGATCAGGTCTATGGCGGAGCAGACGCCGAGACGCCGCTCGCCGACGAAGCGGTTCTGGCGACGAGGGGGCTGGTACTCACTTTTCGCGGACGGGTTGTCAGCGCTCCGTATCACTCGACTTGTGGCGGAAGCACAGCGGCTGCCTCGGAAGTCTGGAGGTCACCGGACGAGCCATTTCTCCGTCCCGTTAGCGATCGAATTCCGGGAACGGAACGGTATTACTGTGATGTGTCACCTCGCTTCAACTGGACGCGGACATTCGATGCCCATAGTCTCTCGGCGACTCTGGGAAAATATCTCGGTGCCTACACGTCCATCCCGGCCCGCGGTGTGGGCATCACGCGCAACGTTACGGTCGATGGCAATACGCCTTCCGGACGCGTTCGATCACTCGGCGTGCTTGCTGACGGACAACGGTATGCCTTGCGAGGGAATGACATTCGTTTCGTCTTCCGCACTCCGGGTGGCGAGATTCTGAATAGCACGTATTTTACCGTCCACGCCGAACACGACGCAGCCGGCGCCGTTTCGCGGCTGACGTTACGCGGAGCTGGCAATGGGCACGGGATCGGAATGTGCCAGTGGGGTGCAATTGGCCGAGCGCGCGCGGGGCAGGATTTTCGTACGATCCTCGGAACCTATTACCCGGGAACAGCCGTTGCGACGGTGTACTAATGGGCTCGTTCGATGTTGCTGGATCTGTCTTGTTCTCGCACTTAGCGCGGGAGAAGCAGCGCTCGCACAAGGCAGGGGAACGCTGTTCGAGCGGTTGAACCTCGACCAGCTGCGGCTCACCGCGGTCGGAGCGATGTCAGGTCAAGTGTACCCGTCGCGAGTGGTTTCGACACAAGCATATGCTGTGCAGGCAGACTACGGCGAAATTACGCGTCACTGGCGCGTGGTGTTCACGGTTTCATACTGGGGATCAGAGTTCGAGCGCGAAGTGGTGGAAAAGTTCGAGCAGCGGCTACTGGACACGATGACGGATCCGGCGGGTGACGATACTCTCCGCATTGGGCGCATAAATGTGTCCGACATCTCGCTCGAGACCGACCTGCGATGGGCTCCGCGTCCAGTCTCGCTGCTCCGGCCGTATTTGGGTGGCGCCTTCGGCGCGCACGTCATCAATGCGGAATCTCCGTTCATCGCGGACACGTTTGTGGAGAGCGCGCTGGACAACATTGCCGCGGGGATCGCGGGAGTCGCCGGGCTGGACATCGCCCCCATTCGTGCGCTGACGCTGGGAGTGCAAGGTCGCTACACCCTTCTCAGCAACACGCGCTTTCTGACATTTCGTGCTGGGGGAAGCTACCACTTCAACGTTCGCCAGCCGCTGCGTTCGCCGTGAAGCCAGCTGTTCGATTTGGAGTTGTGGGCGTAGGCGCCATAACGCAGGTTGCGCACCTTCCGGTTCTTTCCAGGATGCGGGGAGCGCAGGTGGTTGCACTGTGCGATAACGATGCACTCAAGGCCCGCTCACTCGCCGACCGGTTCGAGGTTCCAGATGTCTTCACTGACATGCAGGACCTTCTCGAGCTCGATGAAGTAGACGCCGTTATCGTTGGGACGCCAAACCATCTGCACGAGCCGCACGTGCTGAGCGCACTGGCCGCTGGCGTGCATGTCCTGTGCGAGCGACCGCTGTCGCTTACGACAAGCGGTGTGGAGCGAATACTCGCGGCATCTCAGCGCGCGGAACGAAAAGTCGCCGTGGCTAACAACCATCGGTTTCGCTCGGACGTACAGGCGCTGAGCGGATTTTTGCGAGGGGGCGAGCTGGGTCATCTCATGGGAGTGCGCGCCGGCGCGTACCAGCCACGGCGCGTGCAGGAAGGCTGGCGTTTTCGGCGAGCCGAAGCCGGTGGGGGCGCATTCCTGGAGCATGGGTTTCCGCTCCTGGACCTGGCGCTCTGGCTCGCCGATTTCCCCGAGCCCATTCGCGTGACCGCTCACATGCAGCGGGGCAAGGGAGCCAGCGCCGTCGAGGATTCAATGCTGGTCAACCTCGAATGCGCGCAAGGCATCATTTTCGCATTCGACGTCTCATGGGCCTACGTCGGGATGGCTGATCGCTGGTGGTTCGAGGTGCTTGCGTCTCGCGGCGGTGCGCAACTCGGGCCGCTGCGTGTCGTGAAAGAGTTGAATGCCAAGCCAATGGATGTGTCGCCGACAGGCGCCGCCGCCCGCGAAAGCGCATTCACGCAATCCTACCGCGCCGAGCTGGCGCACTTTCTAGCAGTGCTCCGCGACGAGGCGAGTTACGAGCCTCCCATCGACCAGGTGATTGTTCACCGGATCATGGAGGCGATCTACCGGTCGGCGGAGGAGGGGAAAGAAGTTCGGTTGTGAGTAAGCCGGGACCGGGAACCAGGAAAAAGGCACCAGCGACTCTCAACGAGGCAGCCGGGCGCACGCGGGGGTTTTCCCTCAGATCCCTGGTTCCTGATGCCCGATTCCTCATCCCTGCTTTAGTCTCCGCCGCGCTGTTCGCTATCGCCTTCCCGCCATTTCCATTCGTAATCCCGGCGTTTTTCTGTCTCACCCCGCTGGCCGTAGCCATCGCAAGACTTGTTGACAGCGGCGGCTCACCTCGCGCAGCGGCTGGAATGGGATTCTGGTTCGGCTTGCTAGGCTATGCATGCAATCTTTACTGGATTGCGATCGCGCTTTCCCTGTACACGAAGCTGGCCATACTCGGTTACGTTGCGTCGCTCATCTGGCTTGCGCCGTTCGTCGCGCTCTTTGCCGCGGCTCTGTTCACGTTACGACGCAGTACACGATGGCCCATGGCCATTCTCCTGCCCGCCGCATGGGTCTCGCTGGAGCTCACGCTCAACTACCTCTCGGACCTTTCGTTTCCGTGGCTACCGCTGGGACTCTCAATGGCGCGCATCCCTTTGCTCGCGCAGATAGCGGAGGTCAGCGGCGTGCGCGGCGTAAGCTTCTGGATCGCTGCCACAAATGGTCTACTGGCTGATGCATGGTTAATGAGGGCCGAGCGGCGTTCGGTCTTGATTCGTGGTGCCGCAATCGCCGGTATGGTCGCCTTCGTCGCTCTTTATGGTATGTGGCGCATGAGTGCGATCACGCTGCGCGACATCGCGCCGATAGCTGTGGTTCAGCCCAACATACCGCAGGAGGAGAAGTGGCAGGAGGACAACCGGGATCGCATAGTCGGAATTCTCTCGCAGCAGACGCGTGCATTAATGACGGAGAGCGATGCCCAGCTCATCGTGTGGCCCGAGGTCGCTCTTCCGGGATTTCTCAGCGAGCATCCGGAGTGGCGGGATACACTCAACGCGCTCAGCGCGATTGACCGCACGCCCATTCTGTTCGGCGTTCTGGACATCATCTATCGCACGCGCGAAGACTACAGCTACTTCAATGCGGCAATGCTGGCAGATTCATCCGGGTCTGTCGACGGACAGCCTGCATACCACAAGGAGTTTCTGGTTCCGATCGTAGAGCGCGTACCATTCGTGAATCCCGAGTGGTTCAAGTCGCTCAAGTACTTCGGCGGTTACGGCCGCGGAGTGGATCAACCGCCGTATAGTCTCCCTTTCGGCAAGTTTGGCGTCCTCATCTGCTATGAGTCCATCTACCCGCAACTGTCCCGCGAATACCGGAAGGCAGGCGCTGACTTGCTCGTCAACATTACCAATGACGCCTGGTTCGGCAAATCGATTGCGCCCTATCAGCACGAGTCGCATCTCGTGCTTCGCGCAATCGAAAACCGCGTAGGCATCGTACGGTCGGCCAATACGGGGATTTCAGAGTACGTCGACCCGCTTGGCCGCGTGCATGGCGCTACACCACTGTTTACTCGAGAAGCGCGGACCTGGGTAGCTCAGACGACGGACGCGCAAACTCCGTACGTGCTGGCTGGTGACTGGCTCGGGACAGCGTCGGTCCTGGGAACTCTTATCGGTCTGGTGTTGGCAAGACGACGCGGACTGCCGAAAACAGAGTGACTGGCTCGTCTGTCGGAGTCGATGTAGGTGGCACCTTCACCGACGTCGTATCGATCGACGACGACGGAGATGTAGTCGCTCGCAAAGTCCTCAGTACTCCCACCGACCAGAGCGATGGGGTGATCGCGGGACTGCGTGCTCTTGGCATACCTCCAGCACAGTGCGCGCGCATGGTGCACGGCACCACAGTCGCGACAAACACGCTGCTCGAGCGCAACGGCGCACGGGTGGTACTCTGCGCGACAGAAGGCGCCACCAGCCTTCTGGAGCTCCGGCGTCAGGAACGCGCGTCGCTGTACGACCTGACGCGTCACCACCCTCCGGCGCTTGTGCCGCCGGACCGGTGCATTGCCGTGCCGGAAAGGCTGGATGCGCGAGGGGTGGTTCGCGCGCTTACGCGCGGCGGTGCAGAGTACGTCGCCAGCCGTGTCGGCGAGCTCCATCCGGAATGCGTCGCCGTAGCGCTCCTGCATTCGTACCGGGATCCATCACATGAGCACGAGCTCGCGCAGGCGTTGCACAGCTCACTTGGCGGCGTGGACGTGATCCTTTCGTCGGATGTGCTTCCCGAGATACGCGAATACGAGCGCACGGCAACCACAGTTGCAGAGGCATATCTGCGACCTCGCGTTGCGCGGTACCTGTCCCAACTGGCCGACCGTTTGAAGGCGGACGGGTTCCCGGCGCCAGCCGTTATGACATCCGCTGGCGGAATGCGTAGCGCCGGGGAGGCGGCGCGTAGCGCTGCGTCGCTCGCGCTGTCGGGGCCGGCGGGAGGCGTCGTCGGTGCAGCGGCCGTGCTGCGCCTCGCCGGCTTTGCCGATGCGCTGACTATCGACATTGGCGGCACGAGCGCTGACGCCGGGCTCATAACAGGCGGCAAACCGCTGGTCGAGAGCGGCGGGGACGTAGCCGGTGTTCCAATCGCGCTTCCCCGCGTCCTCATCGATACGGTGTCAGCGGGGGGCGGAAGTATCGGCTGGACCGATGCCGGCGGAGCGCTGCGTGTTGGACCGAGGAGCGCGGGGGTGCGTCCGGGCCCAGCTGCTTTTGGGCTCGGGGGAGTTAACGCCACCATAACGGACGCGCACATCGTGCTCGGAAGGATACAGGCGCGACGCATGAGCGGAGGCATCACGCTCGACATCGCTGCAGCACGAAGAGCGATCGAAGCTCTCGCAGGAAAGCTTGGCGCAACTGTTGAAAGAACCGCGACCGCGATGATCGCCGCCGCCGATGCCGCCATGGCTCGTGCATTGCGCCGTGTGAGCGTCGAGCGCGGCGTAGATCCTCGAAGATGCGTGCTCGTGGCGTTCGGCGGTGGTGGCGGATTGCACGCATGCGGGCTTGCTGACCAGCTCGCGATCCGGACAATTCTTGTTCCTCCATTCTCTGGCGTGCTTAGCGCACTCGGTCTCGCCATGGCTCCGGAGCGGCGCGAAGGGATGGTAAGTGTGATGCTCAGTACGGAGGCGCTTGGCGCGAGTGACGTCGCTGCGCTGGCGCGACAGCTGTCACAGCGCGCTGGAGCTGCGGATGATCCGGAGGTCACCCGGGAATGGTGGGCGCGCACGCGCTATGTCGGCCAGGGTCACGAGCTGGACGTGCCTTTCACGGCTGGCGACGATGGTGCCTCGATTGCACGGCGTTTCACCGAGGACCATCACAAACGCCTCGGATTCTCACTGGACCGTCCCGTCGAGATAGTAAGCTCGCGTCACGCAGTGACCGGACAGGCACGCGAGCCGCGCCTTCGCAGGGCAGGGGGGTCGGAGTGGAGCGCCAACAGCATGCTGGATACAAATGCTCCGCTGGATGTTCGAATATCCGGACTCGCAGTGGTCACGCTTGCTGACTCATCGATGCTCGTCGCCCAGGACTGGACGGCTCGCGCGCTACCAATTGGAGGCTGGCTATTGGAGAAGAATGCGGGGTAGGATAGGGCGGATTGATACGGATTGCGGATTGCGGATTGCGGATTGCGGATTGCGGATTGCGGATTGCGGATTGCGGATTGCGATCAGAAAGTTGGGGGTGCAGTACTGCCGTCAAGCCCTGTTTCCATGGTGTCGTGTCATCGCATTCCGAATTCGCGGTTAACTGAACGCAGTTCAATCCGCATCCGCCAACCTTCGCACAAAGTCCAATCCGCAGTCCGCAATCCGCAATCCTTTTCTGATGCCCCTTTTCGATTCGCTTGATCTCGAAGTCATGTCCCACTCCTTTGCGGCGATTGCTGAGGAAATGGGAAGCATACTGGTACGCGGGGCGCTGTCCCCCAATATCCGCGAAAGGCGCGACTCCTCAGCGGCGCTCTTCGATGCGCGTGGTGCGATGATCGCGCAGGCCGCACACATCCCTGTGCACCTCGGCGCGATGCCCGAGGCCGTGCGCGCTGTGAGGTTACGGCGGCCGCAACCAGGTGACGTCTACATTCTCAACGATCCATACAATGGCGGCTCCCATCTGCCCGATCTGACACTGGTGGAAGCCATCGAGGATGGTGGCGAGATCGTTGGTTATGCGGCCGTTCGCGCGCACCACGCCGACGTTGGAGGAATGAGTCCGGGAAGCATGCCTCAGGGCGCTACCGAGTTGGTGCAGGAAGGTCTTGTTTTGCCGCCTGTCAGGCTCGCACGCGCCGGTGTCGTAGACCAGGAGATGCTGGAGCTCATTCTCGCCAACGTGCGCACGCCGGAGGAGCGCCGCGGTGACCTTCGGGCGCAGATAGCTGCGTGTGCGGCGGGCGCGGCCGAGTGGCGTGCCCTGCGGGCCCGCGAGAGTCCTGAACGCATTGATGCCGCGGGAAAGGCCCTGCTCGACTACACGGAGCGGCGGGCGCGGACGGAGATCGCGGCGCTAGGTGACCGGACTGGCCGGGCGACGGACGTGCTGGAAGGCGATGGCGTAACAGCAGAGGACATCATCGTCGCGGCAGCGGTAAGCCTCAGGGACAATCTCCTCCACATTGATTTCACCGGAACGTCGCCGCGAGTCGCCGGGAATGTCAATTGTCCGCTCGCCGTCACGCGGGCCGCGGCGGTGTTCGTGCTTCGAACGCTGCTCGACGAGGATGTTCCGACGAACGACGGTATAGCACGCGCCATAGAAATCGTCGCCGAGGAGGATTGTGTTTTGAACTCGCGATGGCCTTCAGCGGTGGCGGCGGGGAACGTGGAGATGTCGCAACGGATCACCGACGTTCTCTTCGCCGCGCTTGGTGACGCCGGGCTGGACGTGCCCGCGCAAGGGCAGGGTACGATGAATAACATCACGTTTGGAGGTGCGGGCTGGACTTTCTACGAGACGCTGGGTGGCGGTCAGGGTGCGAGCAGTCAAGGCGGAGGCCCGAGCGCCGTGCACGTTGGCATGAGCAACACGCGCAACACACCGATCGAGTCGCTGGAGGTGGCTTATCCATTGCGCATCGAGGAGTACACGGTGCGGAACGGCTCGGGGGGAGCTGGATTCTTTAGCGGAGGGGAAGGTGTCTTGCGGCGGTATCTCGCACTCGAGGCGTGCACTGTTACGCTACTCTCCGAGCGTCGGCGACATGCTCCGCGCGGCATGCAGGGTGGTGGCGCGGGTGAAGTCGGGCGGAACATGCTCAACGGGGTAGAGCTGGCGGCAAAATGTCGCGTGTCGCTTGCGGCGGGAGATTCACTATCGATCGAAACCCCGGGTGGGGGAGGGTGGGGAGAACCAGTTTCGAACTCGTGAGTCAGTAGTCCCCGATGAGAATGGCCGGGTGATCTTTATTCAGTAGTGATCAGAAGGTGAAGCTGAGTGGGCGCGCAGGAGCGCGTCCGCTCAGATGGGCAAGGCTCAAATTCCTGCACCGCTCGCGTCACCGTCGCGTTTACGGGAATGAGGGCACTGGGCTGGCAGTGACTGAGGAGGTAGGGTCAAGGATTGCGCAGCGTTGTTCCAGCCAGCCCTAGCGTATTACGTCAGCCTGATTCAGAAGTGCATGTGCGAACGGGAACTGGCTTGATTCGCCTGCATACTCCATAACGCGGCGCACCAAGCCTCAGTCTCCCCCCACCACCAACGTCTCCCCTTCCGCCGCGGCGGTAATCACCAGGCCGCTACCTCTCCCCTTCTCAATCGCTCGCGCCTTCTCGACCAGGGCGTCGATCTCGACATCCGTTCGTTCGGGCGCATGATGAAAGAGCACGAGATGCGCAGCGCCCGCAGCCAGCGCGAGTTCGACAGCATCTTCAAAGGTCGAGTGCCCCCACCCTTGCCGTCCGCTGTACTCCTCCGACGTGTATGTCGAATCGTGCACCAGCAGACCCGCGCCGCGAGCGAACTGCACAAGGCGGTCACGCTCACGAGCGTCTTTACCGGCAAGCTCATTGTCAGGCACGTAGACGAGGCTACTCCCTGGTTCGCGGGTACTCGAAACGCGGTAGGCTACGGCGCCCCCCGGATGCTGGACGGCGAGCGTCGCGATATCACATCCGGCCGTCCTTCGAGGCGCCCCGGTCGCAGGTCCGATGTCGACCTTTGCTCGCACCTCCTCTGACGACACTGGGAATACGGCCGGCGACATGAGAAGCCGAAAAACGTTACCAAGCGGCGCTTCGACTGAGTCGGGTCCCCAGATCCTAATGCAACTGCCCTGTTTGTAGAGAGGGCTGAAGAATGGTAGACCCTGGATGTGGTCCCAGTGAGTGTGCGTAAGGAAAATGTCGACGCTGAGTGGCTCACCATTGGCGCGGCTATTCAGGACATCACCAAGCTCGCGGATCCCGGTGCCCGCGTCCAGAATGATCGATGCCTCACCCTCGGCTCGAACCTCAACGCATGGCGTATTGCCGCCGTAGCGTAACGTATGCGCGCCCGGGGCAGGTACGGAGCCGCGCGTCCCCCAGAAACGCACCGACAAACTCATAGCCCGTTCAGCGCTCCGTTATTTTCGCAGGTCTCAGTTTGTCAGCTCGTCGTTACGAGGTACGCAGTTATGCAGTTCGCAGTTCGCGGTTCGCGGTTCGCGGTTCGCAGTTACGCAATCCGCAATCCGCAATCCGCAATCCGCAATCCAAAGATCTCACCCTTGCGCCCATCCATCGCCGTCCCCCATCACCGCGACCCCGTGAACCGGATCACACTCGCAGGTGCGCCATTCGCTCCAGTGCTGGACGGTCGGCCAGCGTGATTTGCCGACGTTGCACGGTGATCAGACCTCCGTCCTGAAAGTCGCGCATTGCGCGCGAGACGGTCTCGCGGCTCGCACCGATCATCTGTGCTATCATCTGATGCGTGAGCTTCTTCTCGATGGTTCCCGCGGCGTTCGCCGAGTCCACGATGAGTCTGGCGATTCGGCCGTGTACATCGAGCAAAACCAATCCACCGATCTGTTCGTCTGCGCGGCGCAGACGCTTGGATAGCGCGGACATCAGTGACCATGCCAGCGGTGGTGATTCCTCCACGCGCCTGCGAAAATCTTCCCGTCGAAGGATTATCAGCTCCGAATCATCCACGGCGATCACGTGCGCGGAGCGCGGCTTCCCGTCAATGAGTGAGAGCTCCCCAAAGTGCTCACCGACTCCCAGCATGCCGAGGATTACCTCGCGTCCATCCTCGCCCACGAGAACGACTTTTACCCGGCCCGATTTCACGATGAAAAGCGAGTCTCCAGGATCGTCCTCGAAAAGAATTACGCTTCCCTTGGGGTACTGCCGTTCCCGCGTAAGCTCGGCGAAGCGCGCGAGCTCGGTGCTATCCAGGCCGTGGAGAAGCGAGACGGTGGACAGGAAGTCTGTTGTTTGCATTAAGCCTGGGAAGGGTAGCGGGAGGCGACCGTGTAACCTCAATGGAGCGCGCACTTCGCAGCTCGCAGTCCCAGAATCCGCAGCCCGCAATCCGCAATCGCTCTTCGCCGCAGAAAGTACCCGTCCCGCGCACGCTCTGCAAGACGTTGCGCGCTTGTATTTTACGCTGCCAGCTGGCTATATTTCACAGCTAATTTTCTTATTGCAATTTTTAGGAACGAGGTTCTCGTGAAAAAAGAAATTCACCCGCCTTATGCGATGGCAAAGGTTTCGTGCGCATGCGGGAATACGTTCGTTACGCGCTCCACGCAGGATGAGATCCACACCGACATCTGTTCCAACTGCCACCCCTTCTTCACAGGGAAGCAGAAGCTCGTCGACACCGCGGGCCGCGTGGAGCGGTTCCGGCAGAAGTACGGGACCGGGAAAGAGAGCTGAACATTCGGGATCGCCTCGCCGACGCGCTAAAGCGCGCCGCCGAGATAGAGGATGAGCTCGGGCGCCCCAGTGCGGTTCGCGATTCTGCCCGGCTTGCAGAGCTGGGGCGAGAGCACAGTCGTCTGACACCAGTGATCGAGGCTGGCGAAAAGCTGCGCAGGGCGGAAGAGGAGCTCGAGCAGACGCGCGAGCTCGTGGGCGCAGATGATGTTGAGCTTGCGCGGGAAGCCCAGGCGGAGGAAGAACGACTCGTCAGCCGCATAGGTGAGATCGAGGCGATGCTGCTGCCGTTGCTGATACCTCGCGATCCGCTCGATGATCGTGCCGCCATTGTGGAGATCCGCGCTGGGACGGGCGGCGACGAAGCCGCTCTCTTCGCGGCGGATATCTTCCGCATGTATTCCCGCTTCGCCGAGCGGCGTGGGTGGCGCGTGGAAATCATCTCGATGTCGGATGCCACGCTCGGCGGACTCAAGGAAGCCATCTTCAAGGTGCAGGGCGAAGGCGTTTTCGGATGCATGCGATGGGAGTCCGGGGTACATCGCGTTCAACGAGTCCCCGCTACCGAAAGCCAGGGGCGCATCCACACGTCAGCGGCAACCGTCGCCGTACTTCCAGAGGCGGAAGAGATTGATGTGAAAATCGAGGACAAGGACATCCGCATCGATGTGTTCCGTTCTTCGGGCCCCGGCGGTCAAAGCGTCAACACAACCGATTCGGCGGTTCGTATCACGCACATTCCCACGGGCGTGGTGGTTAGCCAGCAAGACCAGAAATCCCAGCTGCAGAACAAGCTCAAGGGGTTCGAGGTACTGCGCTCACGCCTGCTGGATCTTCGCATCGCCGAGCAGGAGGCGGAGCGTTCGCGCATGCGTCGAACGCAGGTAGGGACGGGTGATCGCTCCGCAAAGGTGAGGACCTACAATTTTCCTCAGAATCGCATCACCGATCACCGCATCGGTTTCACAATTCATGAGCTGGAGCGCACCCTCGACGGGGCGATAGAGCCACTCCTCGACGCGCTGCGCATGGCGAGCGTGGAGGAGAGAATGCATGAGTAAGGCGGGGAGTG
>JACMME010000307.1 GCA_014379205.1 Gemmatimonadaceae bacterium | reverse complement strand
TGAAGCGATCGAGGCGATCCTCAATGTCGCTTTCTGGGCGAGTCTTCGCCGCGAAGAAGGCTACACGCCCAAGATCTCGCTGGCGTTTCTTCCTCCCGAACAGTCCCCCAGGCCCCTCCGTTTCGAACGCCAAATCCCTCTTGCCGCTGGCGCACTCACGCGGCTGGCGCCCGCGGTAGAGCGTCCAGGCATACACCTCGGCGTGTGGCGCAGCGGCGATGAACTGAGGGTTTGGGGCGCCACCCGCAGCATACCGGCTCTGTGTTTCGTGCTCGAGGTCGTCGGACCGGGACTTTTGGTGGTCAAGCACCGCGGCAGCCAGGATGCGGGCAAATTCGTGAACGTCGCGGTGCTCGAAGGTGATCAGATAAAGGTGGTGGACGAGCAGGCCAACAGCTTTCCTGATTGTCCGGCCGTACTGGATTCGCTGCTTGGCTTCTGTTCGCCGGACTCGGGGGCGGATTCCGTGAACGTGCTAATTCAGCTCGCCGTCTCGATGCGCGCGCACGGCCGTGGCGGCGCCTTGCTTGTTGTGCCGACAGGCAGCGCTACATGGCGGGATTCAGTTGTACCTCCAATCGCCTACTCGCTGGTCGCAACGTCATCGGAGATTGCATCCCTGATGCGGCCTGACCACCACAAGCGAGGCCAGCCGGAATGGCCCGAGGCACTGCGCCGCGCAGTTGACGCCGTGTCAGGGCTCACCGCCGTGGACGGCGCTACGGTGATCAGCGACCAATACGAGCTACTTGCGTTCGGCGCGAAGCTCAAACGCCGCGATGACGGAGCCCAAGTCGAGCATGTGGTCGTAACTGAGCCGGTCGAGGGCTCTGTCCGACTGGTGGTCGATCCGACCGAACTTGGCGGCACGCGACACTTTTCGGCGGCGCAGTTCGTTCAGGATCAGAGGAACTGTATCGCTCTCGTGGCGTCGCAGGACAATCGCTTCACCATCTTCGCCTGGTCGCCGGGTGAATCGATCGTGCGAGCTCATCGAATAGAGACGCTGCTGATGTGAGAGGAACTGCGAACTGAGAACTGCGAATTGACGGCAACAGGCGTTGGCATTAATCGCGTGGATGATGGGGAATCCGCTCCCGGTTCCGAACCGTGCTTTCGTCCGCGTGGCTGCCAATGTTGGGGTTGACGCGCGCCAAGCAGGCGTCCACGCGCGCCGAAGTGTATCAAGCCGACTCGCAGTTCGATTTCAGTCAGGAATGATCGTGTCGCCTCCCGGTCGCTGACTTGTCAGTTTCGTAGGAGAGAAATCAATTCTTCGATCCTCCAGACGTGATCAGTGAGGCCAGCCGCCATGGCGGGAGTGGTGTAGATGCCATTCCTCTCCTGCGCCAGCGTCATGTGAGGCCGGCAATAGTTGTAGTGCATGAAGTGCAGGGCGACCGCCTGCCGGTGGTTCTCCATCTTTTTGGAAAAGGCGTTGGCCAGCCGCGTGTGGCGGCGCGTTTGCATTCGAATACTGAACTTCTGACGCTCGACATAGGTTGATGAAGAATACTGGTCGTACGGCCCGCCCATGATCGGCTTCCTGATCGCCTCGGTGCGCGCGGCAGGTCCGTAGTGCTTCTCACCCTCTGGCGCCGATTCGTAAATTTGGTCGAGAATCGTGTAATCCACGCCATTCCAGTCGAAGGCATCTTCTATCGCGGTCAGATAGGCGCGGTATCCGTCTGTCGTCAGCTGCACCCGATTGGCGAGGCGTCCTGCAAGATCGACAATGAAGCTTTCCGCGTCTTGCCTGGTATGCTTCCCGACATGAAAGGCAGCTACAAGTTTGCTGTCTGCACAGATGGCCACCCAGGTCCACGCGTCTCCCTGCTCGACCAGCCCGCGAACTGACGAGCCAGGCTGCTTTTCCTTCATGCCCGCGAAAGTCCAGATCTCGCCACACTGGATGCGCTTGCAGGAAAGGCTTACAGCGTGCTCTCGCTGATACTTCAGGCAGGCCGCGCCCACTTCGCCGAGAAGCCTGGCGACGGTATTCTTGGCGACTCCGGTCGCTCGGGCGATAGTGCGGATTGAAGTGCCTTCGAGCAGCGCCTGAACTACGGCGGCACAGCGGTCAGCCGATAGCCTGTTCACTCATACCTATGTATGACTATGTATGACTACTTTGGTTTGGAAGCAAGCATATTGGTCAGTTTGCCAAATTGTACTATGTCGACTAGTAATCTCGGGCTATGGTATTGAGCAATGATATCCGAAGCCCTGGCCAATTCATCCGGGCACAGATTACAGAACGAGGATGGACGCAGCGATTTCTTGCTCTGGTGCTCGGAATTGAAGAGTCCGTCGTAAACAAACTGGTGCTTGATAATCGGGCTGTGAGTGCTGAAATGGCAATCCGATTATCCGAGGTTTTTCGGGTTGATGCAGAGACCATTCTAGGTCTCCAGAAAACTTATGATCTCGCAAAGGCGCGAATTACCACGCGGTCAGACCCGATGCGGGCAACGCGCGCTCAGTTGCTCGGGATGCTACCCGTGCGAGAAATGATCAGGCGAGAGTGGCTTGACGTTCCCGATGCCAAAGACCTCGCCGTCGTCGAGCAGGCGCTTTCCAATTTTTTTGGCGCCGATTCGTTCGAAGAAATTGAAATCCTTCCGCACGCAGCGAAGAAGACGGCCGTATCTGCTGATGTTACACCGATCCAACTCGCGTGGCTGTATCGTGTTCGTGCAATCGCGACTCAGATGTCTGTTCCGCGCTATTCGCCGGCAGCCGTAAGGAGTGCGGTCAAGAAGCTGAAATTTCTTTTGTCGTCTGCTGAAGAAGTGAGCCACGTTCCTCACATTCTCGCCGGGTGCGGGATTCGTTTTGTGATGGTGGAATCATTGTCCGGGGCGAAAATCGACGGAGTTTGCTTCTGGCTCGATGACATGGCTCCGGTTATCGGCATGACGTTGCGGCATGATCGGATTGATAACTTCTGGTTCGTATTGCGCCATGAGATCGAACACGTTCTGCGTGGGCATGGGGGTAGTCACGTCATGATGGATGCCGAACTGGAAGGCGAAAGGGCGGGGATCGGAGAGGCAATTCCCGAAGCTGAACGGGTCGCGAATCAGGCAGGCGCGGATTTCTGCGTTCCCAGGATTCAGATGGATCGCTTTTACTCTCGCAAGTCGCCGTTCTTTGCAAAGCGGGACATTCTGGAGTTCGCTGCGGCGCTCAATGTTCACCCCGGCCTGGTCGCTGGACAGTTGCAACACCGAACCGCGCGGTACGACCGCTTCCGGGAACATCTAGTGGAAATCCGATCGATTGTCGCTCCAAGGGCCGCTGTTGACGGCTGGGGTGCTGTCTTTCAGATCAACGGATAAACACGATGAGGCCAGCAATGCCAAATACCGAAGAGAAGTATTTGCTGCAGATGTACAAAAAAGAAACTGGTGTGACAGACATAGTTATGCGTGATGTTGCCGTGTGGGCAGAGCAACGGGGCTGGAAAATGCCCAAGCCTGTGACGGCGGTGGAACTTCTCGCGAGGAGACTTGCGCGAGCGGCGAGAGAAGAGACGAGGAAGGACGCCAAGTCCGGGATGACATACCACGCCAATCACGCTTACAAAGCGCCGCGCGACGGGGCGACGACCACCTACTGGGTAGACATCGACGAGAACGCTCCAAAACCAAAAATGTACAGATCTGCGAAAAATCGCGGCGAGCAGATGAAGCAGATTGTAAGTGACGCTGCAGTTGACCCAAAGACGCTATACATGGAGCCGCGTCAAACCTCGCGAAGAACCGACTCAGCTACGGTTGGATTTGGTCCAGACGTAGGTGGAGGGTTGACGATCCACCGGAAGAAAGGGAAGGCTAGGTAGCTGGCTTATTCCTCCACCGCGCAGCAGCAGCGAGGGAGGCGATCTCACTCCGACGCTGGTTCGTAAGCTTTGCGGCGCGTACAAAGCCGCCTTTCCTGCCACTCTTCCGCTTTGCCGCCATCATGTCGTGTAGAACTGCGTCGCCCGGTTTGGCGTCCGCATCGATCGCCTGCGCGACGACACGCGTGGCCACTTCGTTCATGTCTGGACGTTTTCCTCTGGCCAACGTCTCTCCAGTGCGAAGGACTTTCACTCGCTAACGAAATTAAACTGTTACCTCCAGGCTGACACTTGCCTTGCGCGATGACACATCCTATTTTGCGATCACAGTCAGTTCCGCCCCGGCAAGGGGATCCTCGAATCCTGAAATGATAAACTCTTACCTGCTCACCTCTAGCCTCCGCCGTAAAGCCCCATGGGCGTTTATGCGCGTGGGCGTATTGCGTCTCGGAGCACCGGTCGCAGGCGGCGATACCACCGGAGGACGAGCACCCTAGAAGTCCAGGATTCGATGTCGTGATCCGGCCTTTCGGGTGCAACTGACCCGAAAGGCCTTTTTGTTCTGCACACTCAGCGGATCACTGACATGGATCAAAATCAGGAAATCATCAATCGCTACATCGGGCAACCATCTCGGCTACCGGGCGAACTGCGCTCGCGGATCGAGCGAGAATGGGCCGATCAACCGGTGCAGCTGTACGCCCTGGCCGATCTCGATAGCACGCTCCGGCTCAACGAGTCGTGGCTCGCGCTTGGACCGGAACATGTAGCACTTGCGCGCCCAGCGCAGGGCGGCGAGTGGGACGTGCAATCTGTGGAACGCTCTCGCATTCGGGCTGTTCGCGAATCGCCCGGGCTGAGCGCCAATACGCTATTGCTTCTCGGGGTACCCAACGATCCGCCACTCGCCGTGGTGCGGTACACCCAGCGCCAGCGTGGTGCGTTCGAGAACATTCGCTTCGTATTGGATGAGGCCCTCGCCGGCCGCATTGTAACCTCGCCTGACGCTGATGGTGTCTACGCTGACGCCGTGGCGCGTCCCGTTCGCGACGCGCAGGCGCTTGTGGCTGGGCGTGAGTCGGCGGTGCTCCTGCGGCTGCTGGGCTATCTCACACGCTACCGCCGCCAGCTCGCGCTCGGCCTGTCGGCCGCAGCGGTGGTGACGTTGGCGAGTCTCGTCCCGCCATATCTGGCGGGCTACCTCATCGATGGTGTCGTGCGTCGCGCGCAGGAAGGCACGTTGGCGCGAGGCACCGCGATCACGGTTGCGTGGATAGTCGTAGGCACGATGGCCGTGTTGTACGTCCTCCGACAGGCTGCCGCTCACGTAAGGTTGCGGCACATGTCGGTGCTCGGCGAATGGGTCGCGCGCGACCTGCGCGCGGAGCTGTACGAGCACATCCAGCACCTCAGCCTGTCCTTCTTCTCGCGAAAAAAGACAGGGAGTCTTATCACGCGCGTCACGTCGGACACAGATCGCCTTTGGGATTTCGTCGCGTTCGGTGTGGTGGACGTTTCGCTGTCGCTCGTGATGCTCCTCGGTCTGGGCGTCGTGCTGCTTTCGCTGGACTGGAGGCTCGGGCTCGTGATGACGCTGCCTGTACCGCTCTTTTGCTGGCTCATCTACCGGCACGGAGAGTCGCTCAACGCTCGCTTCATCCGGGCGTGGAGGAAATGGTCGCGCGTGACGGATGTACTGTCGGACACGATCCCGGGAATTCGGGTAGTCAAGGCCTTCAACCAGGAGTCGCGCGAGATCACCAGGTTCAGTGAGCGGAATGACGACGTGACAGCGGAATCAAACGAGATACACCGGATGTGGACCACTTTCTGGCCGCTTTTGATGCTGGCGGTTCATACCACCACTGTGCTCGTCTGGCTTTTCGCGGTGCCGCGCCTCCTGGGCGACGGACCTGCGCTATCTGCCGGCGTGTTCGTGTCGTTCCTGCTGTACACGACGATGTTCGTTGCACCAATCGAAGTGATCGGGCAGATGGCGCGTACTCTGAACAGGGCGACGTCATCGGCGCACCGAGTGTTCGAGGTGCTCGACAGCGAGCCCGAGGTGCGTGACGTACCGGATCCGGTGCGGCTCAAACCGGTCCGTGGGCAAGTCACTTTCGAGAACGTGACGTTCGGTTACGACGGCGTCAGGCAGGTGTTGCGTGGCGTGTCCTTTCAGGTTCAACCGGGGGAGCTGATCGGGCTTGTGGGTCCGTCCGGCGGTGGGAAATCCACAGTCGTAAACCTCATCGCTCGATTCTACGACGCCACTGGTGGTGCCGTGCTCATCGATGGAGTGGACATTCGAAGGCTCGACACCGGTCACTATCGCCAGCAGCTCGGCATGGTGCTCCAGGATCCATACCTGTTTCACGGTACGGTGCTGGAGAACATTCGGTACGGAGAGCCCGAGGCATCGCTCGATGCTGTCGTGGCTGCGGCCAAGGCGGCCAATGCACACGACTTTGTTTGCAAGCTGGGACAGGGATACGACACGGTCGTTGGTGAGCGTGGACACACACTTTCCGGAGGTGAGCGGCAACGTATTTCGATCGCGCGCGCAATTCTGCACGATCCGAGAATCCTGATTCTGGACGAAGCGACCAGCAGCGTGGACACCGAGACGGAGCGTGCGATTCAGGAAGCGCTGGACCGGCTCATCGCTGGTCGCACGGTGTTCGCGATCGCTCATCGGCTGTCGACACTGCGCCGCGCGTCGCGGTTGTTCGTGATCGCAAAGGGGCGGCTCGCGGAATCGGGAACGCACCGCGAACTGCTTGGAAAGCACGATGGGATATACCGACGGTTGTACGAGATGCAGTTACAGCTGCAATGACCAGAGAAAATGGTCGGTCCCGGTGGTGGAACCGACCAGTACCACTGAGAGGTTGATATGACTGAGACTTTGACACTGCCGCCGAAGCTGCGGGCGGGAAAGATCGAGCTGCGAAACGCGGGGGACGGCCGGCTGCTCGCCATTGTGAATGGCGAGCCGGTGGCGGTCCGTCTTCGGCAGTGTTTTCCATGGTCGGAGCCGGG
>JACMME010000306.1 GCA_014379205.1 Gemmatimonadaceae bacterium | reverse complement strand
GGGTCACTGGGTTATTCGTATTTGAATTGTCCGCTCGCTACTCGGGTTGACGGGCTTCTTTCGGCTTGTATTTCGATCTTGTAAAAGACTTCAACGACTCTGACCCCTTGAACCCGCGCGCAACCGAGCAGCGCGCGGAAATTTCAATGACTCTGACCCCTTGAACGCCCTCGGTGCCTGCTCCCTGGTCCCTGGTTCCTTGGTACCTCATCCCTCGCTCTACTACCCATGGATTCAGACATTCTACGCGTACCTGTAGGTCCTGGGTCACTACACATCGAGCGATACGGGCAGGGGGGCAATTCCGTAGTTCTTCTCCACGGATTCGGCACTTGCAGCTTTTTGTGGAGGGCTGTGGCACCCATTCTGGCGGAGAACGGGTACTGTGCTTATGCCATTGATCTGCTTGGGTACGGGGAATCCGATCGCCCCTTTGGTGCCGACTATTCGGTCGCGGCCCAATCAGGGTATCTGGAAATTGCGCTAGCGACATTGAGAGCTGGCCGGTCCACTGTGGCCGGTATCGACATAGGTGGTGGCGTCGCTCAGCGATTGGCTGTGGAACGGCCTGAGCGCGTTGGTTGGCTCGCACTCATAAACAGCGTTGGCTTCGACCAGTGGCCGACGGATGAGACCAAGATGGTTCAGCGCGGCACCGCGTGGTTCGCGCTGCGCGTTTCCCGGGGCGTGTTGGGCGTTGCACCTCTCCTCACACCTGTCCTTCAGGGAAGCGTGGGGAATGCCGCGCACATGCCAATGAAGCTCGTGGCTCGATACCTCGCCCCGTATGTGGGCAACGAGGGCGTCACCCACCTTCTTGCACTCGCGGCAGCTCTCGATGAACGCGACCTGGAAACCCTCCCGCTGGGAGAGATCGCTTGTCCAACGCTGGTCGTACGCGGCGAAGAAGACCGTTGGCTCGACGATGGCCTCGCAGAGCGCCTGCATCTCTCGATTCGCGACAGCCGGATCGTCCGCCTGCCGGGCGTAGGCAGGTTGGTCCCCGAGGATGCTCCCGAAATGCTGGCGGCTCTGCTCATGGAGCTTACGCGGGTTCAGGAACCCCGAAGGGGTGCAGTGGTGTAGAATGCTTCCAGGGTAGAATCCCCAGCCGTAAAGGACTATATTTCCATGCTGTACTTCCGCTTTTTTCTCTAACCGAGATACATGAACCAGACCAGAAATCGCCGGAAATCAAATCCATTGGTCGCATCCGGCTTCGACCAGGCTCGCGACGAGCTGTTTCAGCACATTATGCGGTGCGGTGTCGTAGGCGCCGACCCTGAACACCAGAAGGAGTGGTTCGACGATACTATTTCGTACATTGCGGAGCGGTATTCGGAGCTCAACGATGCTCAAGTCAGCGAGCTGAGAACGCTCGGCGTGCGCTTCTGTCAGCCTCCCAGGGCGCAGGTCGCCAGCGAGACAGGGGTCGTAAGCGCGGCGTAAGTGTTCAGCACCAGGCCTTCATACCCGGTCAGCATCGGGAGCAGGCCTGTAAAATCGAATCCGATCTCAGTACAACGCTCCTGACTCAACTGGGAGCGTTTGTTTTTCCTATGAGTCGCTAGCGCTGTCCTGTGCGGGCCTGTCTGAAGCCGGCACTCAGGCGAAGGCCCCCGCCATACCCGGATTCGACAAATGGCACAAGTGAGCCAAACCTCGATCCTTCGGCGCCCAGCGCGAGAATCAAAACCAGGTGCGGTGAATCTGATCGCTCATGCCTCACTCCAACGCCTCCTCCGGCGTACACTCCCCACCTCGCCCTCATGTCGGGGTCGAGAAGAAAGCGTCCAGTTACCTCCGCACGTGCACTGAATCGCGACTTCTCATCCTCGAACACGCGTCCCGCGCCTGCTACCAGGGAAAGGCGAACACTCGAGGCTACTCGAGTATTGACACCAGCGCCCAAATGCAGCGTCAGATCGCGCGCCACGAATGCGTCGCTGCGAATCTCTCCTTGCAATCGCGCCGGCGTTTGCGCGCCCGAAATGAGTGGCGCCAAAGTGCCGGTGACCATGGCAACCATCCAGCGCGCGGATCCTCTCACACTTGAATCCGCCTCACATTCTCAGTGGTCTCTTCCATCGCAGCCCACCGCTCTCGCGGCGCTGCCGTGCCTACGGAATCAACCACCAAGAGCGCCGGAGCTGCCTCATTGCGCCCTAATGGAAAGCGCAGCGAGAAACGCGGTCGTACCGTCAAAAGTGTACGCCGGCTGCCCGGGCAGGGGGTTGGTCACGGGACGCAGCCAGCTGCCTGAATTGATGTCGACAACTATGCTCGTGATGGTGTTGGCACCGACCGTGATCGAAACGGTTCGCGTAATCACAGGATCGATCGTCCCGCCCAGAAGATCGATGGTCTGTGCCGCTCCCGGGATTGCCAGCGTCGCGCTTATGAGCCGTAACCGGACTGTTGAGAAGGTTCCCGCCCGAACGGTGTCATTCGCTATGGTAACGACTGTTGGGCTAACCGAGTCCACGGCCACCTGAATCGCCGTCTGATTGCTATTGGTGACGCTAATGGTGGAGGCTCCAACCAGATCGGCGGAGAAGATCAGAGTCACAGTCGGACGCGATCCCGCGGTCGAGACGACTGCGGCGCCCAAAGGGTCGTCCACTACACTGATGCGAACTGAGCCTGTTGCGACACCAGAGTTGACAGTACCGAAAATCGCCTGCGTACCACCCTCCTCGCATGCAACTACGAGAGGAGCGAGCAAAAGAGCAAGGACAATCCTGCGCATATCATACCTCCTTCACCTGCGGCGCCCGAGCGCGACAGCGAGCGCCAACGTGTAATCCGCGATCGATACAATCGACGCCACCCCGACGACGACGACAATCACGCCCATCGACCGAGGCGCAACACACAGCGCCAACAGCGCCAGAAGTTGCAGAACGGTCACCACTTTGCCGGATAGTCTCGCCCCGAAATCGCGAGGACCAACTCCGGGCAGGGCCAGCGCCATGACTGCCCCAATACTCGTGGCTATGTCGCGAGATAGCAGCACCACGTAATCCCGAGCTGACAGATCGTCGCGAACCAGAAAAGCAGTTAAAGCCGCAAGCACGAACAACTTGTCCGCAATCGGGTCGATTATTGCACCCCACTGCGTTGTACGCCCGGTTCGCCGGGCAATCCACCCGTCCAGCAGATCAGTTGCAGACGCCATGCCTAGCAGCGCCAGCCTGAGCGGAGTTTTCTCGATCAAGAGGAAACCGGCCGCAAGGGGGATTCTGCTGGCTGAGAGTATATTCGGCAGGGTCAGCAGGTCTCTGATAGCCATTCGGGAAAGTAAAACTGGGAACCGAGAACTGCGAACCTGCGAACTGCGAAAGTGCGCAATGCGCAATGCGTACTGCGTACTGCGTACTTTCGTATGTTAGAGCCTTGCCTTCATGCTAGGTGCCTCTATACGGCAAACGCCAGGGCGCAGAAGGTCCTCCCACCACAATACGCACTACGCTGTTTTGCAGTTCAATACGAAGTACGCAGTACGCAGTTGGTTCTGCGAAGCACGCAGTACGCAGTACGCAGTACGCAGTTGGTTCTGCGCAGTACGCAGTTGGTTCTGCGCAGTACGCAGTTGGTTCTTCGCAGTTGGTTCTTCGCAGTTCGCAATTCGCAGTTCAGTTGTTGTCATTCAACCGCCTTGTGAATAATCTGACCGCATGCAACCTGGGCTATCCGACTCTCCCCACTACCAGCACGTCCTCTGCGATTTCACCGGAGTGTCGAGTACCAAGCTGCGCGACGTATCGTTGCTCACAGGACTTCTGATCGCCGGCGCCGGCGCCGCTGGATTCGCATCCATCGCACCGCCCATCGTCCGCAAGCTTCCAAGTGAGAGCGTGTCTGGCGTACTTCTGCTCGACGGGTGCCACATCGCGCTGCACGCCGTGCCGGATCGTGAGCTTCTCCTCCTCGATGTGCTCGCCCACGCCGAGCACGATCCCGGCAAGGTGATCGACGTATTCGCAAGGAGGCTGGCGCCGAGCGCGATCCACGGAGAAACACACCCGCGCGGATGAGTCGTCTACCCGCGGAAGGCTATCTTGGCTCGCTGCACCTGACGCTGATGGCGGTTGTCATCCTGTGGAATCTGGTTCTCGCTGGGCGCATGGCGCGATGGCGCGGCTCCCCACGACCGCTCGCGACGGTAAGCGCACTCGCCGGCCTTCTGATCGTTCCCGCCGTTTTTATCGCGGTGATGTCGGATTCAATGCTGACCGGGCGAGCAATTCATCAGATCGCGTGGGTTTGGCCGGCAACCGCGATCCTGATCGCCGCGCATGCCGTTTACGCGACGAATATCGGGTTCGTCGGACGCGCAATCGGCATACCGATCGCCGTATACGATGCCATCCTCGCGGTTGTGCTGTCATTTCGTTATCTGATGTCGCTCGGCGTTTCGCTTCCCGCCGCGATCACAACGCTTGCCGCAGCTCATTCGAGCGCCCTCGAGATGGTCGCGCATCCGGATGCGGTTATGCGTTCGCTGTATCTCCTCGTTCCCATCATGGCGCCCGCCATTCCACCGCGAATTCCCCGGCTGTCGCTCATCACTCGCGGGTCGGCGGCGGTCCTCGCTGCCACGTGGAGTGTGTTGATACTCGTGGCCATACCTCGTGCGCGCATCGGAGTGGCGCGGTACGCCTCTCACAGCGCGGACCGTCTGCAGGAACGCCCTGCGGGAGATTTCGCGATAGGCCTCAAGCTCTTTCCAACTCTCGAAGGAGGTGGACCACAGACGCTGGCTCTCACGAGCGATCTCGCGCTTGCCTCGCAGCTTGAAGCGCAGATTGTGAGCGTTTACATCGCACCGGGCGGCGTGAGCCTGGCTCTCATGGATTCAGTATCCAGTGTGCTGGAGGAGTCACGCCGTGCCGGAAGGAAGCTCATTGCCGCATTGGACTTCTCGCGCATCGACGAGTTTTCTTCAGGCCGCCCAATGACTTCCGTTGAGCTTGCCGCCCGGCTCGCCGACGTCGAGCGGCTCGTGCGTGGCCTCCGGCCGGACTATATCGTTCCAGCTTCGGGAGCATCACTTCCGGTTGGGCAATGGATGAGTTACCTGTCGGCCGCCGCCGACCGCGCCCACCGCATTCGTCCACGTACACTTGTGATGGCGCATGTACCCGCGTACGGCTCCCGCGACAGCGCGATGTACGCGTGGGCTGCTGACAGCGCTTCAGGCATCGACGCTATCGGATTCACTCTTATGCCTGGAGCGGGGGGTGGTGTATCACTCGATGCCCAGACCAGTGCCGCGGAGCGGTGGATGCTGGACTCCAGGTCCACGAAAGAGCATTGGGTGCTCGAGGGGGGAGGTCTGCCAACCATCCACGGCGAACGCAGTCAGGAGCGCGCCCTGTGGGCATCCGTAGCGTGGGCAACACGCCATCCAGCGATCAAGGGATTCATCGTTTTCTCCGCGAGCGATTACGAGGCGCCTGTCGGCTTGCGAGCTCCCGGAGGCCGCCTTCGAACTGCCACGCGGCGGATCGAGCAGGCGATTCGTTTGTTAAGCGAACGGTGAGAGTCGGGAATCGGGAATCGGGAATCGGGATGGGGAGTAGGCGTTGGGGGATTGGGAGTGAGCGCCGATTCGCGATTCCCGTTTCCCGTTTCCCGTTTCCCGTTCTCTACCTCCCTCGCACAATTCCCTGCACGACACGCGATTCATCGAAGTAGCGTTCTGCTATTTCCAGCATCTCAACTGCCGTCACCGCCCGGATCCGGGAGTCGTGATCCTCCAGATCGCTCAACGTTCCGAATAACCAGGCGTCCACCAGATCGGCGAGTACTGCGGCGCCGCTGGACTGATGGATCGCATACGTGCCAATAGCGTGCTCCTGGGCACTCGTCAGCTCAACTTCGGATACCGGCTCGGCCCGCAACCTGGCGAACTCCCGAAGCAAACCCTCGCGCGCAATTTCCTCCTTTTCTGGCGATGTCGCGATGTACGACACGAACATTCCTGCCGCTCGCCGCTCGGTGGTGAACGCCTGCACCGAGTACGCCAGTGAGCGGCGGTCACGCAACTCATCGAAGAACCGGCCTCCAAGGCCGCTGGCAACTCCGGCTATGAGACGTGCCGCATACCTCCCCATCTCGCCTCGCGCGGGCGCGGGGAATGCGAGAGCGATAGCGGTTTGCGACTTCTCGCGCTGGTCGTGACGCGACACTGCGCTCCCGGGCCACTGGGCTGGAGGCGCGTCCAGCGATGCTTCATGACGCAACAGGTGGAACGACCGAGCCGCCAGCCTGGCTGCTTCATCGGGATCGATGTCGCCGACGATGGCTACGACAGCTGCCGAATCCAGGACGCGCTTCTGATGCCACTCGCGCACGTCATCCGCGATTATGGAAGGGAGGGAATTCTCCGTTCCTGACGCTGGAACACCGTACGGATGCCCGGAGAAGGCCGCCTGCATCATGAGCCGCATCGGGAATCGGTACATGTCATCAGTGAGCATCTGCAGATCAGCGAGTGCAACCGCGCGCTCGGTTTCGAAGGCGGCATCGGGTATTGTTGCGTGCTGCACAGCGTCGCCCAGCAGGTCAAGCGCTGCGTCCAAATGAAACGACGGAACAGAAAGCGACCAACCAAAGCTCTCCGCTCCAGTGAGCGCGTTGATGCTCCCGCCGAGCAGCTCCGCATCCTCGGCGATCTGCGTCGCCACGCGATGCTTGGTGCCCTTGATCGCGGACCGCGTCAGCAGAGTCGTAATGCCGGCGTTGGCTTCCATTTCATCGATGGCTCCGCCCAGCGCATAAACCCCAACGTGCACCAGAGGCGCGCCACCTTTTTTCCTCACAATGATCGGGACACCACCAGAGGTGCGGTACACGCGAACACGGCCGTCCACCCGCTCGAGCGTCGGTGCGACATTCAAGCTCCCCGAAGCAGCGGCCACCCTGGGCGGTAGAACAGGAAGTGGTTCCGGCTTGTGCGCGGTCAGCAACCGCAGCATTGCACCGGAATCCGCAGCGATCGATGGGGCGCCGTCGGGACGATACGCAACGATGCTTGCCCGGCTCGGGTCAAGGTACTCATCAATCGCTTTGGTTACCGAGCCCGACTCTGCGGTGAGCACTCGCTCGAGGTAGCGGTCCGCCAGAGTCCAGTCGCCTTCCGCCTCCCACTCGGCGATATAGTTCGCCTGCCCTTCGGCGGTTTCCAGTCGTTTCACCCAGCGACTCTCGAATATTCGCCTCGCCCGCCAGAGCTCGTCCCGTTCGACGCCACATTGCCGAAGATCGCGAACCTGGTCCCAGGCACCGCGTGCAGCCGCGGCCGCTGATTCCGGTGGCCCCTCTATATGAACAACAAAGACACCTGTATCCGACGGCGTGTAATTGAATGCGGATACTGACGCAGCCAGTTTCCGCTCTCGAACCGCACGATACAGGCGCGAGGCCCTTCCGCTGCCGAGCACCGTGCCAGCGAGATCCAGAAGTGCCGTGTCCGGGTGCATGGAGTGGGGCGTCCGCCATCCCATGGTGAACTGCGTCTGAGCAATGTCGCCATGCATCTCACGGTATCGAAAATTCGAGTGCTTCGGCTCAACCGGCCCACGGTCGCGGTTGAACGCTGTATTCGGCAGAGAGCCGTACAGTCGCTCGACATGGCTTTGTGCGCTGTCAGGATCTAGGTCGCCCACGAGCACGAGAATGGTGTTGCCCGGTTGGTAAAACTTTCTATAAAAGCCATGCACGTTGGTTCGTCTGAATGTTCGTAGCTGGTCTGCGCGGCCTATTCGCCAGCGACGCATCCGATGGCTTGTGTGCATCAGCTCGAACAGGGACTCGACCGCAACGGCGCCTGGGCTATCCTCCTTTCGCTTCACTTCCTGGATGATGACTTCGAGCTCCTTGCGCAATTCCTCGCCATCAATGACCGAGTTAGCGTAGGCATCCGCCTGTATCTCGAGGCCGCTGGCGAGACTCGAGGAAGGGAGGACAGTGTAGTAGCTGGTATGGTCGTAGATCGTACCAGCGTTGAGATAGCCACCGGCCGATTTCGTTTCCTTGGAGATTTCTCCCACTCCTCGCCGTTCGGTTCCCTTGAAGAACATGTGCTCCAGAACGTGCGCTATTCCCACTTCGTCATCCGACTCGTCGAAGTAGCCTGCTTTTACATAGGTGACGATAGCGACAACAGGTGCGCTGTCGTCGCGCCGGAGCAGCACCGTCAGTCCATTTGGGAGAACCACGCGCCGCACGGAATCGTGCGGGAGAACCGGAAGCGAGATCACGATTTAGCGAGCAAGCGGCCGGAGGCGCAATAGAACGAGTCCCGTAATAAATGCGACCGTGCCCCAGCCCAAGAGCCAGAGCATCGAGAGCACAAGCGCTGAATCTTCGAGTCGAACACCCCCCGCCACGCCGGAACGTATGAGCGCGTTGCCCACTTGACCGAGGCGGTGCGCAGGCGGAAATACGATATCGACAGCACGACCAAATAATCCCGAGCTTGCCGGAAACATGGCGCGGAGTAACTGCGCGAACATCCAGATCGCCGCAACGATGAGCCAGTCGAATCGTGTGAGGACCGATACAAAGAAGACCAGCCCGCCAAGCGCGATATAGTACAGCGTGAGAAACGCGAAGAGCCGCGGAGGGAAAAAGGGAGCGGTCAGAGCGCAGAATGCCGCGAGGACGACAAGCGCGGCGAACATAGCTCCCAGCCAGTTCACGGCGAAGCTCTGCGCGTAGTAACGCCACGGAGCGGCCGGTTTGGCGAAGAGGAAGCGATAGTAGCCACGGTGAATGTCGTTATGCACTATGCCGTTCGTAGCAATGAGAACGATGGCAAAGCCCAGCATCCCGACAATGAGAGTTGTAAAAGTGCCCAATGCGATATCGTGCTCGCTCGCCGCTGCTGAACTTGCGCGGATCATGGCTCGCACGGTGGCAACCGCGGGAAATAACAGGAGCGCGGCGACTACCAGCATTGGAATGCCCCGCTCGAAAACGAAGTCCCGAAGCTGCCATGTCGAGTACCGTCCCAATCGCGCCTTCATCGCGACGCCTCGCCTATGGCTTCACGGAACTGCGTTTCCAGGGACGAGTACGTTGGTGTCACCGCCGTAAGCAGCACACCGCGCTCCAGCAATGCACCGATTGCGCGATTCAGCGATTCGACGTCGGACGTCATCACCTCGAAAGCGCCGTTTCCAAGATCGCGCGCATCGGTGAAAACCTCTGAAACGTATTCGACACCACGCGACACCGAGATACGATACGAATGTGCGACGCGCGATGCCGCCCCATCAGTGGCGACGATTCGCTGAAGGCGTCCGCGATCGATGATCGCTACCCGGTCTGCAACGCGCTCCAATTCATCCAGATTGTGAGAGGCGACGAGAATCGTGCGATCCGGAGCGCGCAGTTCCTGGATGAGCTCGCGAAACCGCTGGGTCCAGACAGGATCGAGTCCATGGGTGGGCTCATCCAGAATCACGATCGCATCGTCGCGAAGAAGTGCTTGAGCGAGCCCGAGCCGCTGCAAATTCCCTTTGGAGAGCTGCTTTACGGTTTTGGATCGATGCTCGCCAAGGCCGAGCCGCTCGATCGATTCCTGTCTGCGTGCGGCGATATTGGCGGTGCTAATGCCAGCCAGAAGCGCATATCGCGTTATCGCTGCCTCAACCGTCCATTTGGGAGGAATGGAAACCAGCTCCGACATGTACGCTATTCCGTTTCGCTCTATGAATGCTCGCGGCGCCTGGCCATCGAGCATGACCGTGCCTTCCGATGGCCGAAGATATCCTAAAGCGATTCCGATCAGCGTGCTCTTGCCAGCGCCGTTGGGACCAGCAATGCCGAGGACCTCGCCGCGCTCCGCGCGCAGCGAGAAATCTTCCAGCGCGCGGACTGACTTACCTAAACGAGATGTGTAGACTTTCCCCGCCCCGCGAAACTCAATCATCCAGGCGGCAAGGCCGGTTGCACGGCTGGCGCAGAAGCGCACCGGGTCCAGTCACCAGGCCCGGCGTGGTTGAGCCATGTTTGCGCCTGGTCCGTACGCCCCAGCCGCGTCAGCGCGCACGCGAGCCATCCCTGAGCGTTTTTGTCAGTGGGATCCAGCTGAAGCGCGCGCACGTATCGCTCTCTCGCCTCGTTGTACCGTCCGCGTGCGAGATGGAATGCGCCGATCTCCCGGTGCACCAGCGGATTGCCCGGTTCCAGGCGTTCAGCGGTGGCCAGCTCGCGAGCCGCCTGGGCGTCCTCTCGCTGATCGCGGGCGACGCGGCCGAGCCAGATGTGCGGTAGCGCGAGCTTGTCGTTCTTCCTCGCGGCAACCTCGAACTCGCCTCGCGCCATATCGAGGCGGCCGGCATTGTACGCCGCTATCCCGCTCGCCACTCCGCCAGGAATGCCGTCGCGAGTGATAAAGTACCAGGCGGCGAATCCCGCAATAACCAGAAGGAGTAACACGGGGATGAAGAGTGGAATAGGGCGGCGGCGGCGCACGACCGTATCAGCGGCCGGCGCCGTGTCTGGCGCTTGCGCTCGGGACGAAACTGGCGACTTGACCGTCGCGAACATGCTGGTGTCAGCAAGCGACGGAGTGCCCATCTGCTGCGCGATGATTCCATGCTCCAGCTTTGCGAAACCCTCCCGCGCGGCGGCGATATCACCTGTTGTGGGCCGGTACTCCGTTCGCTGGGCACGATCTCGTGCCGCCAGAAATTCAAGCAGCGCATGGGCCTGGTCGAGAGACAACAAATTCTTTTGCCGGAGTGCACCTATGAGCGGCTGCCCAGCCAGAGCCGATCCACCCATTATGGAGCGGAGGGCGCCTTCCGTAGCTGACCACGCCTCGATGAGATCGGCCGCCAGATCCTCCGTATCCCGGCCGCTATCAAGTCGGTCGAGTCTCGGCCGCGCGGCGGAAAGAGAAGCCACCACCGCGCGCTGGTCCTGCGCCGTCAACGCACGATCCGCAGCAAACCCGCATTCGCGCTGGCCCGAATGAAACTCTCGGCATCGTGCGTTGGGATATCGATTCCCTTGTCGGAATGCACGCGGCGAGCTTCAACAGTCATGAACTCCTGCACCGTGCAGCCCGCGTACGGACGCGTCGCATCTCTCATGTCACGGACAATGTCCTCCCAGCTTCCGTCGAACTGGCGGCCCTCCGGTGTGAGCACGCGGTGCGGGGTTCTGATGTCAGCGCCTTGTTCCGCCAATGTCGAGAGCAGGACACCGAACAACTCGAGCTGACCCTGAACATCCTGGTGAGACTCCTCGGCAACCTTGGCCTCTATCTCGGCGAGCATCTCATCGATGTCGTCAGTTTCCTCTGTGATCTCGGTGAGCCGTTCTTCCCAGATTCGCAACTCGTCGTCTCCCTCCGTCGCCCGCTTCAGTGATTTCTTGAGCTCGATCATCCGCCAGATTCCGATGTCGTGCCAGTGATCTTCCGGCGACGTCCGCTCCAGGTGGCGCAGCGCTTCCGCGAGCTCGTTCCTGTCATAAAGTATGTTCGCCAGGTAAATGCGCGCTTCGACATGCTCGTTGTCCTCCTTGAGCGCGCGGCGCAACTTGGCGATCGCTCCATCCTCATCCCCGACGCGGTGCAGGACGTAAGCGAGATTGGAGAGGGCCTCAGCGTTTCCAGGTGCCTCTTTCACCGCGAGCTCGAAAAACTCGCGAGCCTCGTCATTCAGATCGCTCGCCAACAGAGCGCGTCCGGCTTGCAGAACTATATCTACGTCGTCCTGATAGCCGAGATCGATCAGTCGCCGAAAAGTCTGGACGGCGTCCTGGATCTGGCCAAAGCGAAGGAGCGTCTCGCCGAGGCCTGCAAGGGCGTCCTCGTGATCGGGGTCGAGCACCGTCGCGTGCTCAAAGCTCTTGCGCGCCCAGGCGAATTCCTCACGGGCGAGACGTGCATACCCAACACCGATGTGCAGCTCCACCGCGTTCGGGTAGAGTGAAAGCCCCTCGCGTAGTACTTCGAGCGCCTCTTCATACTGCCCCTCATTGTAGTGCTGATGGGCGCGCTCATCGTATTCCTCGGAACTCAGAAAAGGGGTGGGCATCGGGTTAGGATCTCCTGCATCTGGTTGTACGCCTATAGTACCATAGCGGGCGTGGCAAGTTCAACTGGCAGAGGATACGGGAGACGGGATTTGGGGGTGGCTCGATCCGGGTTCCCTTCACCGCCTGTGGGGCCAAGCGGGGGATAGGGAATCGGGAAACGGGAATCGAGAACGCTGACGTCGACCCCTGGATCGGGACAATCCGGGTGCCTAGTCGGCGCCGAAGTCCGATCAGGATAGGTTCGTGCTCTGTTGCCCGATTCCCGAGTCCCGCGCTGCTAGCGACACCGCGATCTCTGCTGCCAATCGTGAATTGGCCTCGAGCAACGCAATGTTGGTCGCCAAGGTACGTCCGTTTGTCTCCCGTTCTACCGCGGCGAGAAGGAATGGAGAAACAGCGCCGCCCCGCACGCCTTCCTCCCGCGCGCTGGCGAGGGCGCGCTCAACGGCGGTGTCCACGGTTTCTCGAGACAGGGCATCAGAGGCAGGAGGTGGCTGAACGATCAGCAACGCGGCTTCGCGCCCAATTTTTCTGCCTGCCAGGAATATGTCGGCGATCTCCTCGGTGGTTTCCACACACGTGTCCAGCAGAATACCGGTCTCCGCGCAAAAAAATCCCGGCAACTCCGAGGTCCGATATCCGATCACCGGAACGCCGAGCGACTCCAGTCGTTCTACCGTAGCTCGAAGATCGAGTATGGATTTGGCACCTGCGCACACTACAATCACCGGGGATCGTGCGAGCTCCGCGAGATCGGCGGACTCGTCGTAAGGTGGCTCCCTGTGAACACCTCCAATTCCTCCGGTGGCAAAGACCTCGATGCCGGCTTGCCGGGCGATGAGCAAGGCTGCAGCAACCGTGGTTGCGCCGTAGGCCTTTCGCACCATCGCCGCAGGAACATCGCGAGCCGAGACCTTCGACCAGCCGTCGCGGCGCAGGAGGTGCTCGAGCTCAGCGTCGTCGAGCCCGGCGGAGGGCACACCATTCACCACAGCGGTTATAGCCGGTAATGCTCCGCCCTGGCTCACCGCCTGCAGCATTCGGTGAGCAGCCTGCCGATTCGCGCGCGGGGGAAGTCCCTGCGCCAACACAGAGCTCTCGAGCGCGACTATGGGGAGGCCGCGTTCGAGAGCGTCAGATACGGCGGGAGAAAGACGGATACCGGGTGACAATGACGGATTGCGGATTGGGGTGATCAACGACTCTGACCCCTTGAAACTCGAACTGCGAAAGCGAATAAACCGCTAGTCGCTCCGCGGGGGCAGCGATCGACGCTTGAATTCCGCGTCCACATTCCATTCCGGATAAACCGCCGAGTTAGCCAGCGACGCCGCAAAACGCATTACGATCTCCGACAACTGCGCCGCGCCTCTAAGATCGAAATCATCACGATACTCGTCTGAGGGCTGGTGGTAACGATGCGCAGTATAGTCCTCGTCCTGCTGCTTCCCCCAACCCGCCGGGCGCTCCACATAGTTGTCTCCCGCACCGATGGAGACCGCGGGAATTCCCGCCTTCGCAAATGAAAAATGATCGGAGCGATAAAATTGCCCCTGTTCCGGGTGCTCCTCGGGCGAGATTCGCATCCCCTGCGCTGCGATCTGGCGGGCGAGCATGGGACCCAGTTGGCTCTTGGTATCTCCGAGTACAGTGAGATCCCGCGAGACCCCGAGAAGGTTGCCGCCGTCCATGTTCACGTTCGCTATGATCTTCTCTACCGGAACAGTTGGATTCTCAGCGAAGTAGGCCGACCCCAGCAGTCCGGACTCCTCGGCCGTTACGAAGTTGAAAAGAATGGAGCGGCGTGGACGCGTGCCCTGCGCCATCGCTCGCGCGATCGCGAGTACGTTGGCCACTCCCGATGCGTTGTCGAGAGCGCCGTTATAAATCGAGTCGCCATTCACCTTCGGTCCGATCCCGAGATGATCCCAATGAGTGCTCAGCACCACGTACTCATCGCGCAGCCTGGCGTCACGCCCTCGTATCACACCGATGACGTTGTCTGACCGCAGGTGCTCGACCTTGTTCCGCAATGACGCATCTATGGTTATTCCCGTTGCCACCGGTCGGAAGTCGCGCGAAGCCGCATCCGCTCGGAGTTTGGAAAGATCGAGACCGGCCTGTGCCAGCAACGCGGTTGCGGCGCTGTCGGTAATCCAACCACGCACTCCCAGGGGCGAGGGCAGCTTGGGATCGCGCGGGAGCATGCGCTGCTCCTTCCCCCACGATCCAACGACGGTATGCCATGGATATCCGGCGCGCTCCGTCACGTGAACAATGAGCATGCCGGCAGCCCCCTGGCGTTCTGCCTCCTCGAACTTGTACGTCCAGCGCCCGTAGTACGTCATCGCCTTGCCGCCGAAAAGCTTTGGCTCTCCCGGGCTGGCGGGCGCGTCGTTTACAAGTACCAGCAGGACCTTTCCCTTTACGTCCATCCCCTTGTAATCATCCCAGCGATATTCGGGCGCCACGGAGCCGTAACCTACGAAGACGAGCTCGCCGCGCGCGGCGCTGCTTTCCTGCGCCGAGCCAGACCATACCACCACATCCTCCGGATACCGGAAGCTTGCGGTGCCCTTGCCGGAAGCGGAAACCGAGATGGAAGAGCGTTCCGCTCCCACGATGTCGATTGGAACCCGCTGAAAGAAACCGCTATCGGCACCAGGCTGCACACCAAACGCGCGCAGCTGGCTTGCGATGTACTCGGTGGTGATTTCCCCGCCTCGTGTGGCGGGAGCCCGCCCAGCTAGAAGATCGGAGCTCAAGAAGCGCAGGTAGCCATCGATCTCGGTGGGTGAGATAGCACTCGCTCGAGGTGTTGTTGTTGAGACCCGAGCAGTGCCGGTTCCGGAAGCTTGTGCCTTTGCCGCGACGGGAACGACCAGCGTCGCAAATACCAACAATTCTTTTCCAGTCATTTCGGAGGAAGCGGTTCAGGGTGGATCTTTGCGATGAATCTGCAAAGCAATACGTTTATGGTCGACCTGCGCAAGCCCCGAGATTCAGCGAAAGGCCGCCCACCTGAATGGAGCATTCATGATCGACAACCTAGAGAATCCCGCGCAGGAACCGCCACCCCCAACCCGCTCGCACTCTACCGGAAAAACAGGGGTAATGCTGGGGGTTCTCGTAGTTGCACTAGCGGCGCTGGCATTCTACTTCTACTGGCGTAACACCGGCGCGATCGGTGAAGACGGCAAGAGACCCGCGCCGGCGGTGTCGCAATAGTGAAAAGCTGGGGAGTGGGCTGTGGGGGATAGGGGATAGGAGATAGGGAATTTGGGGAGGAATGGGACGATGCGGAAAGTGCAGCTTCTCACTCCCGATCCCCCATCCCCCACTCCCTATTCATCGGCACTCCCCATCCCCTATCCCCTACTCCCACGTCTACGCTCTCGGCGTTCGCTGCACCGGGCGCGCGACGATGAGAAGTCTGTCCGGAGCGGAGCCGAAATACCTTACCGGCCAACACGTCGTTAACGTGAGAACAGCGGTCGGCGTCTCGTAGAGCGCTGGCATTCCGCGAGCGACTACCCGCCGGGACGATACAACCCATGTCACTCGGCCGCTTAGCGTCTCCGTGACAAGCGTGTCTCCAACCGTAACTCCATCGAGGTCGCTGAAATGCCGGTCGCGGTGAGCCGAAACAACGGAATTCCCCGGTTCGCCCGGCAAAGCGCTTCCGGGGAGATGGCCAGGTCCTGCGTTGAGAGATGCCCCGTCCACACCCTCCACTACAATCTCATCCAGTCCGATCCGTGGGATTATAAGGCGTGCCAAGGGAGCTCCCGAAACGACGGCATAGCTAGCTCGAGCGGCAAAGCTGGCGTCAACAGTGGCAACCGCCTGCCGCGCCTCCAGCGCTTCCCACGCGCTGCGAGCCTCATCACGGGCCAGCGAGCTCCGCGCAAGCGTCGCGGCAGAATAGACGAGCAAGCCCGCCCCGACAACGTACAAGGCGGAGCCGATCGCTCGACGCGTCATCAACGGCGGCGAATCCAGCGCCCAGCCGCCAACATTGCGGCGCCAGCTAGAAGTAACATCGGTATCGGAGTGGCCGTATCGGGTGCGGGAGACCCGCTCTTGAACCTGGCCGTTGAGCTGGCATGAGCCTTCTCCGTGGGTTCGCGAGCCACCACGACGCTATCAGTTGAGGGCGTCGAATCGGTTGCGGCTGTGGGCGGTTTGGCCGCCAGCGCCACGGCGGCCGAATCTACCCAGGCTTTCATGTCCGTCAGTTTTTCGGACAATGTCGTGTCCTTTGCAGCTGCTACAGTCGTAACGGCTGCAACTGTCACTTCCGGCTTGGGCTTTTTTGGCGGTATCACCGTTGCGGTGAATTGGGCGTTAACTGCCGGAGCGGCAGCACTGATGGCAAGAGCTGTAAAAGCAGCGAGTAGTTTCGTCACGGTGTTCTCCTGATATCCGGCGTTTTGGCACTATAAGGGCATTTCGTGTGCCGGTACAGCTGTAGTTTCCTAGGGCGTAACCGGCCCGCGCCATGCCTCTACGATGGACTTGCCCATTCTCGCCAGCGTCACCTGTGCCTCATTGTCGATCACCCAGCGCTGATCGACGTTGTCCTTCGTCATCGCGCAAGCGATGACGCGAGCGGGAAGAAACCAGAGCGAGCACTCGGTGCGAACCGCGTCGGTCGCCCCCGTCTTGTGCGCGGCACGAGCGCCCGCCGTAAACCGCTGCAGCAGCTCGCCATCGGTGTTGTGTTCCAGAAAGTCGATCATGACGGAGTCCGGGGCGTCTCCGACAGCCTTTCCGTCTGCGAGTAGCCCGAAGAGCCGCGCCATTTCATTGGGAGTAGTCACGCCCAGGCCGTACTTCACGGAACTGTCCATCGCGACACTGGAGCTTCGTAGAAAGGACTTGGAATGGATTTTCGTATGCGGGAGTCCCAGGGCCTCCATTTTCTCCCATACCCTGCGAATGATTATCCGGTCCAGCAGGAGATTGGTCGCCGTGTTGTCACTGATGGTGGTCATGAGCCATGCGGCGTCCCGCACAGTGATGATCATGCCTGGATGGAGGAATTGAAGAATTCCGCTTCCGGGAACGAGATCTATCTTGAGGACGGTCAGCTGATCATCGAGCGATAGCTGCCCTTTCTGTACAAGATCAAAAACGGTCACCAGAACTGGAACCTTGATGAGGCTCGCCGTTGGAAAAGTCTCATCGCCTCTGAGCTCCAGGCGCTCCCCGGTATCGATATTGTGCACGGCGTATCCGACCACCCCGTGATGCACAGCCGCCAGCGAGTCGAGCGTGCGATGCAGAAGAGCCGTGTCAGCGCGAACCGGGGCAGGCGCGACGTTTTGTGCGCGTGCACATCCTGGAAGCGTTACGACAAGAGCGAGCGCGGTGCACCGGAGCAGCCGGCACATACGTGCGCCGCCTAGGTGCCGTCCTCGAAGTCGTCCACCTTGCGCTCTTCGACCAGCTCGCGGTCACCCGACGTAGGGTCATAGGACGCAAGAATCTTGATGCGTTCTCCACTGTAAACGTCAAAGGTTTTACCGGACCCTTTGTATACCTTGATCTCGTGCCCGTCCTCGAATTTCAGCATGACGAGCGGATAGTCGGAGTTGACGTACTGCTTCCTTAGCTTTTCGGGGAGCCGTGACATGGGCGGGGGGTTGGAGTTGAGGGAGAAGGTACGTGGAAAGCGCGAGAGGGGCAATCATCCAGCACTTGCTGGCCAGCTTCGCTGCTATGTCACCACGGCGGCTTTTCCCTCATACTGCCGCCACGCCCCGCTTTCGAGCGCTGCGTCGATTGCCGCGACGGCACTCTCCAGCTCATCGTCACTGTTATAAAAATGCGGAGCGATTCGGATTCCTGCCTCTGGGCGGTAGTCGACCATTATGTTCTGCGCCAGCAGGGACTGTGCAACCTCATAGCCGTGCGGCACGCTGAACGCAACAGTGCCACCCCGGCGCTCGGCGTCGCGCGCAGCATGCACCCGGTAGCCGCGTGAGTCGGCCATCGTAATCAACCGCGAGGTCTGGCGCAGACTCTTTGCCCGCACTTCGGCCATGCCGGCGGACCTTACAATGCGCGGGCCTTCCACTGCCGCGTACAGCGCTGGTATCACGGGAGTTCCGTTCAGCCAACGAAAAGCGCCAGTCGTGAAGTCCATTTCTGTCTCGAAGGCGAAAGGGCGAGCGTGCGCCTGCCAGCCAGTGATCGCCGGAGCATACCGCTCTCGAGTTTCCGGTGAGACATACAGGAAACATCCTCCCGGCCCACCACAAAGCCATTTGAGAACACCACCCGTGAGAAAGTCGGTTCCGCTGCGCTTCACGTCTACCGGCAGTACACCCACCGAGTGAAACGCGTCGAGTGCTACGAGTGCGCCAACCTCGCGAGCCCTGCGGCAGATACGGTCGGCGTCGAGCACATACGCCGAGCGAAACAGCACATGTGATACAGCCACCAGGCGCGTCCGCTCATCAATGGCCTCGAGCAGTCGGTCGTGATCAATACCAATTCCATCTTCACTCGGAACCTCGACGATGCGCGCTCCCAGCCGAGTGGCGAGCGCGTCGTACACATATCGCACCGATGGAAAGTCCAGCGCAGTGGTCACGATCGCATCGCGCGGCGCAGTGTAGTCCAGTGCCGACACGATGGCGGCCTGGGCGATCGAAACGTTGGGAAACATCACAACGTCGCCAGAATCGGCGCCGAGCAGGGGTGCGATCTCGCTGCCGGCTTCAACCGGCATCTCCCACCACCCCTTTGTCCAGGCACGAACTCCTTCCTCTGCCCATTTTCGAGCATACTCCGCGAGACGCTCGGGGACGGTACGCGGCATTGCGCCCAGCGAGTTTGAAACCAGGTAGTTGGTCCGTTCGAGGATAGGGAACTCGGCGCGAAATCGAAGGAGCGGATCGGACGCCGGGGTGAGCATGGCCATGTTAGTCAGGATGTCGCGCGTCGCTGAGAGGCCGGAAGGCGCTTACGGTGCGCCAACGTAACGAAAAAAATAAGTGTCGCTATGGCGGCGACGCCGAGAAGAACGCTCCACTCCCTGATGGTGATGGAAGTGAGCATGTAAACTATGGCCACGATGGCGAGCGGAGCGGCGATGTGGGTTCCGCGAACACGATAGGATATTCCGCCCATGCGGACGTTCCGGCGGCGCAGCTCCCACGAAGCCGCGCAGCATGCGAGATACAAGAGCAGCGCAGCCACGTTGGCGATGATCACCAGCGGCTCGAAGCTGCCGCTAATGGTCAGAGCGGCAACTACAAAAAACTGAATCACAAGCGCGACATACGGAGTATGGAATCGGGCATCCACAGCGCTCACCCAACCCGGAAGAAATCCATCGCGGCTGAATGCGAATAGGGCGCGCGGGTTTGCGAGAGTTATCCCGCTCAGGTATCCGAACGTCGATACCACGACCCCGACAGCGAGGAGATGTCCTCCCCATGGTCCCATGACTCTATTGGCCGCGTCGGCCAGCGGTGTCGCACTGCCAACCAGGTCAGGGCCGAGAATGCCCTGGGCCACCAGCTGGATAGCGATGTAAAGGAACGTAACGACCGTCATTGCCAGGAAAATTGCCCGGGGTACCGTTCGGGTCGGATCCGACACTTCACCACTCGGCAGGAGCGCCTGCTCGACGCCGGCGAACGCAAAAATCAACACGATGGAAGCGCGGGATATGTTGGAGGGTGAGGGTGCTGTTTCCCACGCGAGATTGCGCTCCTGAACCGCGAATGCCCCCAGCACCACCAGCAGGAGAAGCGGCACGAGCTTCAGTATCGTGGTGACAACATTCAGGCGCGAGCCATAAGTCACTCCCCGGATGTTGATCGCTGTAAGCAATGCGAGAACTCCCAGAATCAGTGCGGCTCTCGCGATCGCATCGCCGAAAACCGGAACGAGCCTCGCCATGTTGTCGGCGAAGACGGTTGCCACGGCCGCGGCCGCCGCGGTGCCGAGCAGCCAGAGCATTACCCCCGCAAGAAAGCCCGGATACGGACCAAAAGCCGTCTCGACATACGCGTACGGCCCGCCGGTCAGCGGAACCCGGCTCCCCGCATCGGCCAGGCAAATGACGATGAGGCCCATCGCCACCGCGCAAACAACGAATGCGACTGGGGCGGCGGCACCGAGTACGCCGGCTATGTCGGGGTTGGATGGAAGTCGGAAGATGCCGCCGCCAATCGTGATATTGATGATGCTGGCGGCGAGCGCCCAAACCCCCATCGCCCGGAGCAGTCCTCCTTCGGACCCGCGCTGTCGTCCTGAAGTCATGAGGCGATGTAAGTAGAATTTGCTTCGGGCGCCAGTACAGCGAGTCGCGATTGCGACGGCTCACTTGGTGCGGTAAGGTCCGATCGTGAAGATGAGCATTCCAAACAAAATTGCGCTCGTTCTCGGTGGCGGGGGGCTAAAAGGCTTCGCTCACGTTGGAGTGCTGCGCGCGCTGGAGGAACGCGGCGTACGTCCGGCCGTTATTGCCGGCACCAGTATCGGGGCCATGATTGCCGCGGCTCACGCCGGCGGAATGGGCACGAATGAGATGTCCGAGCGCGCTTCCAGCCTGCGCCGTCGCGATCTCTTCAAGATCAACCATCTCGGAATGTTGCTGGAACAGACTCGATCCCCTTCGTTCTACCTGGCGGAACCGCTCCGCGAGATGTGCGTCGATGTCATACCACCAGGCACCTTCGACGACATGAAGGGAAGGCTGCTCGTGAACACCGTTGACATCGAGCGGGGAACGCAGGTCGTATGGGGCCTGCCTGGCCTTCGAGACGTGCCGGTCGTCGACGCCGTATACGCCTCCTGCGCGCTTCCAGGGGCATTTCCTCCTGGCTGGGTGGGCGGGCGCAGCTGTGTGGATGGAGGTACCGTGGACAACCTCCCCATCGCCATCGCCGCGCTCGGGATGAAGGCCGTAATTGCCGTGGACGTGGGAAGCTCCGATCTCACACACGCACGGGACGTATCGTCACGCGGGTTTGCTCGCATCTATCTCCGTGCCGCAACCCTCATGATGCACACACTGCAGCAGCGACCACTCGCGGACTGGCGCGGCGCTCCCACTCTTCTGATTCGGCCCCGCGTTGGGCACCACGGCTGGTTTGGCTTCGGTCACGCCGATGAAGTGATTGAGACAGGTTACAAGGCTGCCTGCTCCGCACTCGACGAGATCGGCAACGCACTCGCCGGCCTCGCGGGAGTTTTCCCTCGTCGTCTCGTCGACATCGAAGTCGACGTCAAAAAATGCATCGGCTGCCGTACATGCGTCGCCATGGCACCGAGACTGATGCGAATGGATGCCGAGAACAAAGCTTACGCGGTCACCTCGCCAGTGGAGTGGTCACCAGCGGAAGGAGACTTTGTGCACCACTGTCCCACCGCCGCGATCACGGCGCGGATGCTTGACGGCTCGGGGACGATAACGACTGTCCCCGACGAGGAGCCCACTTCGGACTAGCCGCCACCCGAAGCAACCGAGTTCCACCAAACCGACCGTTTGATCCCGATTTCATCAAGTTACGCGTTCGCATTTTTGTTATCCGCATCACAGATTCTGCGCGCGAGTAATCTGTGAATTGTCACTACTTTGCGAAACAATCAGGGGCAGCACTTGCGTCGTCCCTGCAACGGTCTACGTTTTCGCATGAAAGAATGGACTCAGACACAGGATTCGATGCCCCAGCATCAACGTTCGCTCAAGTACGAGTACGAATTGTACGTGGAGCAGGAGATTGAAGCCTACAAGGAGTCCCTGCCACGAAACGTGCTGCTGCGAATTGGTGATGAAGCGGTCTCTCTGATGGCCTCCGAGCAACAGCTGGCGCTTACCGACCTGTTACTCTGCGATGAGGTAGATAGAATAATCCGGAAGCGCATCCGGATTCCGAGTCATCGAACCTGGTGCCGACGACGGCTCAACTCGCTGAAGGAGTTCAAGCGCCCTGAGCGCTGGGGGCTCACGCCGGATGCTCTCATCTGCAGGACCGCGCCCTTGTCGAGCGAAGGCCACGTGCTGGTTGCCAACCCTCGTGATGAAGGCTCGGCGATCTTCCTGGCGGCTAACGGCTGCGATGTAACCACTGTCGATCCACAGGAAGACGTCGTTGAAAAGATCATTCGTGCCGCTCTCGAGGTGGGTCTCACCGGCAAGGTCCGCGGATTTGTCGCGGACCTTTTGACATGGGCGCCCGACGTGCCTCTGAACGCCGTTTACTGTGGCTTCGCGGCCTTCAGTCGCCTGTCATTTGCGGAACGGGAGCAGGTAATCGAGGCGTTGCAGGGAGCTACAGCGGCCGGAGGAGTAAATGTGGTGGAGCAGATCGGCGGCATCGATCGAGCGGCGATCTTGCAACAGCTGGAAGCAAGCTATTCAGGTTGGCAGGTAACAGTTGAGCATAACGGCTCCGCTGCTGCAACCTTTCTCGCCAGAAAAGTCGCGTAGCACTTTGACACGCAGCATTGCCATTTTGGACGTGTCATTTTACGACAAAGTGCTTGCTCCTGTGGGTCGGCATTTCCGAACTGCTTTAATAACAGCAAGTTAGAGCAGCGGGGTGGATGGCACACAGCGTGCAATCGAGCGCTGTGTCCCCGACCGTTACGGGGACCATCACCTTGGGAGTTGCTTGTGGCTGCGATTCGTCGGAAAGTCGAAGAGGAACCGATTGGCATAGTGATTTCACGTGGATCACGGGAAGAGCCAGTGCCAGCGTTCCTGGCGTATGTCTGGGGCTCCGCCCCAGAGACGCGTGCTCCGTTGGCTGAGACGAAGGCTGCATAGGTAGCTCTCGAGGTTGCTAAGGGCGGGGTGCCGAGTGATCGGTAGCCCGCCCTTTTCTTGTATCGGTATGACGCTTGCTTGTCTGACAGCCGATGCAAGAGACATTCGAAGCCTGGGAAGGAGAGCGCCGCGATCTTCTGACGCGGCGCATCTCCGACCTCGGCCTATCCATTCGCGGAACGCTCGTCGAAACGCTCGTCGCTCAGCTATACGAAGAGCTGGCCGCGGTGGGCGTTGCGTTTCGTCCTCCAGTGTACCTGAGCGACCAATGGGGCTGCCCCGATGACACGCCGCTCATTGGAGTTCCGTTCTATCTCGCTGATCCCCGTCTTTCGCGCATAGAAGAGGAAGAAGCTGTCGAGGTGGAAGGCGAGCTGGACGTCATGCGATATCTGAGGCACGAGGCGGGGCACGCGCTCAATTACGCGTACCGGCTGTACGATCGCGCTGACTGGCGAGAAACCTTCGGCCCGTATTCCCGTCCCTACCGAGAGCGGTTTCGCGTTGATCCATTCTCGCGCGCGTTCGTGCGGCACATTCTCGGATGGTATGCTCAAAAACATCCTGACGAAGACTTTGCGGAAACATTCGCGGTCTGGCTGACTCCTGGTAGTAACTGGCGGGAACGCTACGCCGGTTGGCCGGCGCTGTCGAAGCTCGAATACATGGATCGCGTGATGCGGGAAGTAGGAAGCACCGTTCCGGCGGTTCTCGTTCCAAGCCCGGAAGATCTTCCCGTGGAATCAATGCACTACACGGTCGAAGATCACTACCGTGAGAGCGAGTCCGGTATGCCACTCGAGGACGAGCGGCATTTCGACGGCGATCTCCGCACGATCTTCGCCGAATCGGATGCCGGCGAGGAACGCGAGCGCGCGGACCATTTCGTGCGCGCGCACCGGCGTGAGATCGTAAGACGAATTGCGTACTGGACTGGGGAAGGCACAGCGATGGTCCGCCGCTTCGTTGACTTGCTGGCCGACAGGGCGAAGGAACTCGGCCTGCGCGTCCGTGACCGCGAGTCATCCACGCTCATCGAGCTCACGGCGTTTGGGACTGCCGTCATTATGAACTATCGTTATACGGACACACTGGACGCGGGTCCACCGGAGGAAGCCGAGTGAAGATTGTCTTGTTGCATACCCACGACGCGGTTGTGCCACCGGCAGATCCGGTGCTCGACCAGCTGGAAGCAGCTCTGAATGTGGCGGAGCACCACGTCACGCGCCTCGAGGTTGACCGTGAGGTGCTTCCGCTGGTCGAGACACTACAAAAGGTCAAGCCTGACCTCGTCGTCAACATTGCGGAATCATTCGATGGCAAGAGCGCGCTGGAATCGAATGTGGCGGCATTGCTCAACCTTCTGCATTTGCGCTACACGGGCTCCAGCCCCGCGGGTTTGATAATGGCCGGAGACAAGACGCTAACCAAAAAGGTACTGAATTTTCACGAGATACAGACGCCCAAGTTTGCATCACTTTATCGAGGCGCGCTGGACTCGGCACAGGATCTCAAATTCCCCGTCATCGTGAAGCCACCGCAGGAAGACGCTTCTCTCGGCCTGACGGCGAAGTCGGTTGTGCATGACATCTCGCAGCTTCTCGAGCGCATCGGGTCGATACAGACCGAATTCAGATCGCCAGTGCTGCTGGAGGAGTTTATCGACGGACGCGAGTATTACGTTGCGGTACTTGGCAACGTAGACGTCGAGGCGCTGCCGATCATCGAATTGGATTTCTCCGGATTTCCGCCGGACAAGCCCAAAATGGCGAGCTGGGAAGCGAAGTGGGGGGATGACGGGGCCGGCTCGGGATCGGAGTTCGCCGGAACGAAGTCGATATTCCCCGATAATCTCAGTGAGAATCTGACCGCGCGAATCAAGAAGGTCGCCGTAGAATGCTTTCATGCGCTCCGACTGCGCGACTACGCGCGCATCGATCTGCGCGTTACGGACGCGGAAGAGATCTACGTGATCGAGGTGAACCCGAACTGCTACCTTGAAAAAGCAAGCGAGTTCGCCAGTGCGGCGGCGAAGTCCGGCATCTCTTACGATGCCTTGATCGCCCGGATCGTGGAGCTCGCGAACGGGCGGTACTCGCGCTAGGAGAGTCGCGCCGGCAGCGAAAGGGCCGGCGATGATTCGCCGGCCCTTTCGCACCACGCTATCTACTTTTTCTTCTTGCTGCCGCTCTTGCGCGTAGCCTTTTTTACAGAGCGCTTCATTGCGCCTACCTTTGCGCCCACCTTCTTCCGTGCGGACTTCACCGTCCTCTTAACTGCAGCCTTTTTTGCGCCTGCTTTCCTGCTGCTCTTCTTGGTCGCTGCTGCCATGTCAAGGTCTCCAGGCCTGGTGTTGTACCGCTAAGGTCCCGCGTGGACCAGCGGCATGGTGGACGCGAGCCGGAATGAGCTCGCGCTCACATCTACACAGCCTCTGAAAGGCTGGTGAAGTTGAAGTCGCGCACCTTTATCGCCGGCATCACAACCGCTCCGCCCGCTTCAGTTCCAGCCAGCCGGACCGGCCGGCTCATTGCCTCGAGATTGTTCAGCATGAAAAGAGGTGACTCGTTGAAGCGGAAATTCCGTACCGCCTTCGTGATCTTTCCATTCTCGATGAGAAACGTTCCATCACGCGTGAGGCCGGTGTAGAGAATCGTTCGCGGATCCACTTCGCGAAGATACCACAAGCGTGTCACGAGAATCCCGCGAGGAGTTGATGCGATCATCGCGTCGATCGTCGAGGTACCGCCGAGCATCTTGATGGATGACGGCGATCCGGTCGCAGAACGATTCTGTTTCTTCGCCCAGAATCGGGAATAGTACAATTGCTTCAGGACGCCACTCTCGATCCACACTTGCCGTCCGAGGGGAAGGCCATCGCCATCAAACGGCTGCGCCAGCATCTCGGCGTCCGCGGGATCGGAGATGAGGGTAACCTTCGAATCCACGATTTTTTCGCCGATCTTGTTGCCTCCGCCACCCTGCTTCACGAAGGGGCTCCGTCCCTCATCAGCTGCGCGCGCGTCAGCGTAAAACGCGATGAGCTGCACAAGGTCGCCAACCGCCTGTGGCTCGAGTATTACGGTATAGCGGCCCGGCTCGACCGCTACCGGATTGCGTGAGAGGCGAGCCTTTTGGATCGCGCGAGCGCTGATGTCGCCAAAATCCACCTTGGACCAGTCGTTGTGTTCCGCGCCCGCCCAGCCCGAACCGGTGCCGTCAGTCGTGCGAACGGTCAAGGTATAATTCGCATTCGAGGAGCGATGGTAGGCGAAGAGGCCGGTGCTGTTTCCAATCGCTGTTGCCGATCCACCGCTTACGATGAACCCGGCGGCGGTGAGATCGCCCGCAGCGCGCGCGGGCTCGAGGGCCGTCAACGCAACTCGCGCTCGATCCTCAGCGGACTGCAGCGCGGTGCCTTCGTAGTACGCTTCTACCGGTGCGTAGCTCTGCTGCGGCAAGCTCGGCATCGCTTCGGGGTCGTCCGGCGCCAGTCGAGCGAGCCTCTCTGACTCCGAAACCGTTCGGCGCAGCGAATCATCGGACAAATCGTTTGTCGTCACCGCTGCGTGTTTCGGCCCAAATGAGCTGACGGCAACCAGGTTTGCGTTTTCGACGCCGCCGGACGTGGATATCTGGTTGGCGGCGAAGCGCGTATTGCCGGTGTACCCTCCGCTCAGGGTGACCTCGATCGCATCCGCTTTCGAAAACTTCAGAGCGCGCTCAATGACCGCCTGGGATTCCTCGCGTGATAGCGTGCGCGGATCGATCGCAGTGCGGCCACGAGTGTACAGTCGCTTCGGAAAACTATCCGCGCTGGCTGAAGAGACGCGGCTCATGCCTTCCTCCCCGTATTGATGACGTTTACGCCGCGGAAGCGGGCCGGCACACAGCCATGACTTACGGCATTCACCTGGCCAGGTTGACCCTTGCCGTCAAAGAAGCTCGCGCCCATTTCATAGCTTCGTTTGCCTCCGATCATATCGAGCGAATTCCAGAAATCAGGAGTGCGGATCTGGTATGCCACATCCTTGAGCACTCCAACGATCTTGCCTCCCTTGATTTCATGGAAGGTCTGACCGCCAAACTGTGCGTTGAAGCGCTGTTGGTCTATCGAGAAGGAGCCGTCTCCCACGATTGCTATGCCTCTGTCCGTAGCCGCAATGAGGTCATCCCAGACGAGGTCCTTGTCGCCAGGAAGCAGCGAGACGTTCGGCATCCTCTGGAACTGCACACTGGACCAGGAATCCGCGTTGGAGCATCCATGCGAACGAACCGGACGGCCCTGCTTTTCGTACCACCAGCGCAACCAATTGGCCTGTTCGCGTGTGGTCTGGTAGTCATTCACTATCCCGTTCCTGATGATGAGGAAGTCCTCAGGTTTTACTCCCTCATCGTCCCAACCAATGGTGGCGCATCCGCCTTCCTGCGAGCGATCGCCCTGTACGTTCATGAACTCCGGACCGTACTTGAAAGTCCCCAGAAATTTTTCAGGTGGAGCGACAAAGCTCGTGCCGGCGTAGTTGGCCTCGTAACCGAGCGCGCGATCCAGCTCCGTCGGGTGCGCGATTGATTCGTGAATCGTGAGAAACAGGTGGCTGGGATGCAGGACCAGATCGTATTTTCCCACCTCGACGGGCTTGGCCTTGAGCTTTGCCGCCGCCTCTTCCGCCCACTTCCCCGCATTTCCGACGACGTCCTGCGCCAGGATGTACTCATAGCCCCGTCCCGCCGGCTGCACGGTGTTTCCGCGATTCTGAAAATCGGAGAAGTCGGAGGAGACGGCGGTGATCTGCATTGGTAGCCAGCTTCGCACGATCGTCTGGCTTATCACCGATCCTTCGGTCGAGGCGAAGTTGCGCTCTTCCTTCACGAAATACATTGCGCTGAAAACGTATTTCACATTGGCAATCTTGAGCGACTCGGCATTCGCCTTGAGAAGCAAATCGGCCTTCTGTTCTACCGGGACGGACCACGGATCGATCGTGAACGAGCTTTTGTAAGACACGTCGGGATAGGCCACGACCGGAGCAAGCTCCACGGCACGATCCCGGGCGATTCGGCTTGCCTTGGCGATGGCGACTGCTTCACGCGCTGCGCCGGCCACCGCATCTGTCGTGAGCGTCCGGGTTGCCGCGAAGCCCCACGTGCCATCAACCAGCGCGCGAACGCCGCATCCGATGGAATTCGTATCAACTACCTGAACAATCTGTTGCTCCCTGGTGATCACGAAATTGTTCTGGTAACGGCCAATCCGCGCATCAGCGTACGCGGCGCCCGCCATCTTCGCGGCGTTTAGCGCCGTCATCATCAAGTCTTTTGCGGAGGCGTCGACGCTGTTCGCAAGAGCCGCGGGCGGTTGTGGCGACGGAGCGGTTACCGGTGGAGCGCTCGCGGTCTTGCACGCGTTGGCTGCTCCCAGGACTGCGGCGGCAAGTCCACCCTGCATCAGAAAATCGCGCCGAGTGCTCATCAGATCGCGTCGCTGAGGCTCGTGAAATTGAAGTCGCGAACCTTGATCGGTGGCACCACAATGGCAAAGCCCGGGCTCCCATCCTCACTCGCGCTCACGCGCACGGGACGTCCCAGTGACTCGACGTTATTCAGCATGAAGATGGGAGATTCATTGAAGCGGAGATTCTTGACCGCCCGGGTGATCTTTCCGTTCTCGATCAGGAACGTGCCGTCGCGTGTGAGACCGGTGTAGAGAATCGTACGGGGATCGACCGACCTGATGTACCAGAAACGGGTTACGAGAATTCCGCGTTGCGTGGATGCGATCATTTCTTCAGTCGTCGCCGTTGCACCGGACATTTTGAGCGTTCCGGAAAGCGGCGTCGGAGTTTTTCCCTGCTTCTGCGCCCAGAATCTGTCGTACACCAGATTCTTCACTACGCCGTTCTCGATCCAGACGGTGCGGTTTGCCGGAAGTCCTTCGCCTGTAAAAGTGTTGGCAAAAGCTTCGGCGTCCAGCGGGTCCGAGGTGATGGTCACGCGCTCGTCGATCACCTTCAGTCCAATCTTGTTGCCTCCGCCGGCCTTGGTGAAAAAGCTGCGTCCTTCGTCGGCCTGACGAGCATTTGCCGCGAAGGCTATCAGCTGGACGAGATTGCCGACCGCGGTTGGCTCGAGCACAACCGTGTAGCGGCCTGGCTCGATCGCCACAGGGTTCATTGAAAGCCTGGCCTTCTCGATTGCGCGGGCGCCGAGTGCCGCCGCATCGATACGGCCAACGTCATTGTCGGCTACACCAGCCCAACCCGATCCGCTTCCATCGGGCGTTCGCACCGTAGTTGTCAGACCGGCCGAAGTTTGGCGGTTGTAGGCGAACAGTCCTTTGGAGTTGGATACAGCGAATGAACCGGCGTTGGCCTCGAGATAACCAGTCGCACTCAGTCCTGCGCGCTTGGAAGGCTCCGTGATGAGTTGCACCGCTGCCGCTCGGCCGGCAGGCTGGAGCGACGCGGTTGCGTCGGTCCAGTTCCTGGCCTCGACATACTGCTGCGGCTCCAGCTCCAGCATTGCCTCCGGATTTTCCGGGGAAAGGCGCGCCAGGCGCTCCGACATGTCGACCGCTGCCTTCAGTGCACCATCGTCCAGGTCATTGGTGGCGGATGAAGCGCTCCGCTTTCCAAAGGCGCTCCGAATTGACACGCTGGTATCGAAATTGTCTCCGGAGGTCGAGATCTGGTTTACCGCGAAGCGAGTGTTGCCGCGCACACCGCTACTTATTGTTACGCGGGCCTCCTCAGCTTTCGAAAACGAGAGAACTCGTTTTGCTAGCGCCTCCGCGTCGGATCTCGAGAGATAATTCGCAGCCTGAAAGAGCGACTTCGGTCTTCCAGCATGTCCAGCGAGCCGGGAGTGGCTCATGCCTTTCTCCCCGTATTGATGACGTTGATGTTCCTGTGACGCGTTGGAACACACCCATGGCTCACTGCGTTTGACTGGCTCGGTTGTCCCTTTCCGTCACCAAATGCGCCGCCAAGCATGTAGCTCGATTTACCGCCAATCATGTCCATCGCGTTCCAGAAGGTGGGTGTCTGCATCTGGTAAGCGACGTCCTTGAGCATCCCTACGATTTTGCCGCCCTTGATTTCGTAATACAGCTGCCCCCCGAACTGAGCGTTGTAGCGCTGCTGGTCAATCGAGAACGAGCCGTCCCCTATAATGGCGATGCCGCGATCGGTTGCCGCGATGATGTCCTCCCAACTGCGCTCGGTCTCACCCGGAAGAAGCGAAACATTCGGCATCCGCTGAAACTGCACGTCAGCCCACGACTGGGCGTACGAGCATCCGTGGGAGCGCACCGGACGTCCCTGCTGGGCATACCACCACTCCAGCCAGGGGGCCTGCTCTCGTGTGGTCTGGTAATCATTCACGATTCCGTTCTTGACGATGAGAAACTCTTCTGGCTTGACCCCCTCGTCGTCCCATCCGCAGGCTGACAGCGACATTGGCTGCGACCGGTCGCCCTGAATGTTCATGAAGTCTGGGCCATATCTGAACTTGCCCAGAAACTTCTCGGGCGGCGCGACGAAGCTCGTCCCGGCATAATTCGCCTCGTACTGCATCGCGCGGTCGAGCTCGGTGGGATGCGCGATGGCCTCGTGAATGGTAAGCCAGAGATGCGAAGGGTGAAGTACGAGATCGTATCGTCCAACCTCCACCGGTTTGGCAGACAGCTTCTGAACGGCCTCCGTCGCCCACCGCGTGGCATTCTCGACGAGATTGGCCTCGACTACATGCTCGTAGCCGCGCCCCATTGGCTGGATATCGTTTGACTGGCGCGACTGAAAATCGGAGAAGTCGGCTGCAACGGCGGTGACGGTGATGCTGGGTTGCGCGCGGAAAATCGTCTGGACGACGAAGGTACCGTCGGTGGTAGCAAGCGTCTTCTCCTCGCGCAAAAAGAACATCGCCGAGTTCACGAAGCGCGCGCCCTGCACCTTGAGCGCGGCTTCATTTGAGGCGAGGAGCAATGCGACCTTGTCTTCGATCGCGACGTCGAACGGATCCGTTTTCACCCACTCTCCGCGCCACCTTCCATTCGGCGTTGCGGTCACTGGCGCGAGCGTAACAGGTCGGAGCATCGCTACGCGATTTGCCTTTGCCTGCGCGACCGCCTGGCGAGCGACACGCGCCACCTCGTCAATTGTCAATTGCCTGCTCGCAGCGAAGCCCCACGCGCCCTCAACTAGCACGCGAACTCCGAAACCGAGCGTCTCATTATCGGCGAGCGCCTGGACCTGGCGCTCGCGAGTGAAGATGGTTTGCGTGCGATTGCGGTTTATTCGACAGTCGGCGTAACTCGCGCCGGCGGATCTGGCTGCATCGAGCGCGCGCATCGCGAGTTCCTTGAAGCCCGGATCGCCAGGCGAGGCGGCTTCGGAAGCCGCAGAAGGAATTACAGGTGCCGGCGCGGGCGGGGTCGAGGCGCATCCGGCAACTCCGGCTCCGATCGCGGCCGCGGATGTCGTTCTGAGAAAATCGCGTCGTGTTTGAGTCACTCACACCTCGTGTGCGACATGGGAAGCGCTGCGCGCGAATATAGAAACGGTGTGAGCTGTTTTGCAATAGCCGAAACGTGACCGATCACCAGCCAGTCGCGCACCTGGCACGCGGTGGACACGCGCACAAGCCTCCTCTTCGAGCTGCCAAGCTACGCGTTGGTCAGAGAGCTCCGGACAAAAGTTTATCCGAAGCATCCGTTCTATCCGAAGCATCTTGTGAAACCCTGCATTCTTGATGCTCGATAGCAGCTACGAATGGCATCAGGGACGGAGAGCTTGGAACAGATGCTCCGGATAGAACGGATGCTTCGGATTCAGTAGCTTACTTTTTGTCCGAACGACACTCGGGGGTGGTGATGATGGGCAGAGCGCTGGTAGTGGGCGGCGGGTTTGCTGGCGTCGCGGCTGCAGTGCAGCTGCATGCGAGAGGAATTGGCGTGACCCTTATCGACGCTAACGCCGCGCTGGGGGGCCGTGCGCGAAGCGATGATTTCGGCGGTGCGACCATCGATGTCGGTGCTCAGCTCATCGCAATGTCGTTCGAGAAAACGGTAGCGCTCCTCAAGGGGGGTGCGGCGGGTGGGAACGTTGGGCTGGGCAGCGGTCGATCGGAAAAAGGTGCTTTTCTTCGTGCGACGCCTGGACGGGATGTATTCGTGCATGGAAATGCCCGGTATCCCATCCAGTTCGGCTCCATGACCAGCCTGCTGCGATTTGGCGGTCTCGGCGCCGTGGAAAAGCTCCGGCTCGGCGCGCACATCGTTCCATTACTGGCGCGCCATCGTGGACGTCTGACCGCCGATGCTCTCCAGGTGGACGGGACGATCGACCGCGAAAGCGCGCGCACCCATATGACCGCCCACGTAGGCGAACGTGCCGCGGACGCGCTGGTCGAGCCGGCGTTCAACGCGTTCTACGCCGCAAGGGGCAGTGAGATGAGCTTTGCGTTCTATCTCACGCTGGCCAGATACGGCAGCGACGCCGGTATGCTTACGGCTCCGGGAGGTTGGTCCGCGGCGCTCGCAGGTGCCGCTAAGGGCGTCGAGTGCGTGCTCGGCACTCAAATTACATCGCTGTCACTGCGGCCTGACGCCGGAGTCGTTGCGCGCACGGATGACGGTCGCGAGTGGGCTGGCGACGGAGCCGTGATTGCAACGGACCCGGCGAGCGCTGCGAATCTCCTGACACAGAGCTATGGCGCGAACAATCCAATGAGCAATTGGCTTGCAGCGCTTCGGCTCCGTCCAACATGGACTCTGGCGATCGCGACCGATGTCGTGCTGAAGCACGATGCGTTCGGAATCATGCGGCATCCCGCGGACGCGAAGGAAGTGTCTGCCTGCGCGATTCTTGGAGCGAAACTGGGACCGGAGGCGCCGCCAGATTCGGATGTCGTGCTCGCGTGGCCAACACCGGACGCCGCTGAGAGGCTGCGAGGCGAGCCGAGCGACGCCATCGTGGCGGCGATGATGCCGGAAGTTGAGCTGCTAATGCCTCAGGTCAAGGATCACATCACGCGAGCCCGGTTGTATCGCTTCGATCCTGGTAACCCGATTGCCGCACCCGGATTTCTCGCCGACAGGGCACACGGACGAAAGCTTGCTGAAGCACTTCCCTTCCCCATCACGCTTGCTGGCGACTACCTCGCGATGCCATTGATCGAGGGGGCGGTGGCGAGCGGAGAAGCGGCTGGAAGACGGCTTGCCGAGAAGGTTTTGAGTCGCTGAAGCTGCATTGGCACGTTCCGAATAGCAGGTCTTGCACCTCTCCCATTGAATAGAGTGACTGGTCGGACGTGAGCTGATGCGCAACCATCTCAAGCATTGCGCCGCCTCTGCAATTCGGTCGGGAGATGCGGAGGCAAATGCCATGTATGACGAGCTGGTGGAGATGATGCACAAGTACAGCCGGTAGGCTGCCGAGCAGGCAACGTTCGGCATGACAGAAGCGCACGACCACACGGGATGAGGGTCGCGGGTTTGTGGCATGCTCTGTATTATCAGAAAGCACCTGGCATTCTCCCACCGCCGCACCATGCCGACTCTCACGATCGACGGACGCACAACTACCGCATCCGCGGGCACGACGATCCTGGAGGCGGCGCGCGCCCTGAACATTGACGTACCGACGCTCTGCTGGTACCCCAAGCTTCCAATAGTCGGCAACTGCCGCATTTGTCTGGTGTCGGTGTCCGACAATCCCAAGCTTGTGCCTGCGTGCGCGTTCCATGTCGCGGATGGAATGGTGGTCGCGACGGAATCGGCCGCAGCGGTGAAAAACCGGCAGTCGGTTCTGGGCATGCTTCTGGAACGATACCCGACGGAAGAGATTCCCGAGAACGGCTCACGGAATGAGTTCGAACAGCTCGTGCGGCGGTACAGCGTCCCGACTACTCGACGCTCCTCCCTGCCGCCACGAACGGGCGACGAGCGGGAAGGCGACCCGATGATCCAGCACGACATGTCCACGTGCATCCTGTGTACGCGGTGCGTGCGCGCGTGCTCGGACATCCAGGTGGTGGGCGTGCTCGACGTAGCGCATCGAGGTGAGCACGCCGAAATCGTCGTTGGCGCGGACGGAAATCCCGAACACGCAGGATGCACATGGTGCGGTGAGTGTGTGCGTGTTTGCCCCACCGGAGCGATTCACGACATTGTTCCGCTGGCGAAAATGGCGGCGAACGTCATGGACAAACCATCGAGCAAGGTGCGTAGTGTCTGCCCGTACTGCGGCGTCGGCTGTCAGATCGATCTGGAAATCCGCGGAAATGACCTGGTGCGCGTCACAAGCCCGTGGATTGAGGAAACCACTCCCAATGACGGCTCCACGTGCGTCAAGGGGCGCTTCGGTCTGGACTTCGTTCAGCATCGCGACCGACTAGCGAAGCCTCTGATCCGCCGAGGGTGGGCGAAGCGCGACAACAGGTGGGTTTGGGATCCTCAGGAAAGCGGATACTCCGCCGAGTGGGGGCGCAGGGGCGGCCCGTGGAAGCAGATCGAGCGCGAAGGTAATACGAAAAAGCGCCGTCCAATGTTCAATCCCCTTCGGCCACTTCAAATGCTCGACGCGCCCCTTGGCGATCCGCGAGACCGCGTGGCGACGCCGAACGATTGGTACGCCCCATTCAGGGAAGCAACCTGGGACGAAGCGCTCGAGTTGATCACGCAGCAACTCACGCATCTACGCGATAATCAGGGCCCTGACAGCCTGGCGTGCTTCTCTTCGGCCAAGTGTTCCAATGAAGAGAACTATCTTCTCCAGCGCCTTTTCCGCGCGGGCGTTGGCACGAACAATATCGACCACTGTACGCGCCTGTGCCACTCTTCATCTGTAAGCGCCATGCAGCGCTCGATGAACACGAGCGCCGCCAGCGGCTCCATGCGCGAGGTAGAACACGAAAGCGATGTCATTTTCATACTGGGCGCCAATACCACCGAGAGCCATCCCGTATTTGGCGCCGCGATCAAGCGGGCTCAGCGACGTGGCGCGAAGCTCATCGTCGCCGATCCGCGCCGAATCGAGCTGGCAGCGCTGGCCAACATCCACCTGCAACTCGTGCCTGGTACCGACGTAGCTCTGCTCAACGGACTGCTCAATCACATTCTCGCTGAAGGGTTGGAGGACAACGCTTTCATTGCGTCGCGGACGCACGGATTCCAGGACGTGGCCGCGGCGGTGAAGCCGTATACGCCCGATATGGCGGAAGGAATAACCGGCGTACCTGCGGCGCTGATCCGGAAAGCCGCGGAGCTGTACGCCCGCGGCCCGCATTCGTCGACGCTATGGGCGATGGGACTAACACAGCATCGCACGGGTACGGACATCGTGGCGTCGCTGTTGAATCTGGTGCTGGCCTGCGGGAAGATAGGCCGCTGGGGTTCGGCCATGATGCCGATTCGCGGACAGAACAACGTTCAGGGGGCCAGCGACTGCGGGGCTATCCCGATGGTGTACACCGACTACCAGCCCGTAACGGACCCCGGCATACGCCACATGTTCGCGGAAGTGTGGGGGGTGCCAGACGACCGTCTTTCGCTGGAACCCGGTCTCAAGGTTACCCAGATCGTGAAGGAAGGAAGCCCGGTGCGCGGCATGTATATCATGGGCGAAAATCCCATAATTTCGGATCCGGACGTCTCGCACGCTGAAGACTGGTTCCGCGAACTTGAATTTCTCGCCGTGCAGGACCTGTTTCTCACGGAGACGGCGCGCTACGCTGACGTCGTACTTCCAGGCGCCTCGTTCGCGGAGAAAGTTGGGACGTATGTGAACACGGAGCGGCGCATTCAGCTGGCGCTCAAGGCGATCGAGCCTCCTGGCGAGGCGCGTGCCGATATTGACATCCTGCTCGACCTTACGCGCCGCATGGGTGTTCACGCGCCCTTCACGGATGCGGCTGGCGTAATGCTGGAGATCGCATCCGTTACGCCATCATGGCGCGGAGTTACACACGAGCGGCTGGGAGGAGCGGGCCTCCAATACCCTGTTCACGATGAGACGCACGGAGGAACGCCTTTCCTCTTTGACGGTCGTTTCCCTACCAGCGACGGGAAAGCCACACTCGTACCCGTGGACTACCTGCCCGCCGCCGAGCTCCCTGACAAGGATTATCCGTTCTTCATGAACACAGGACGGCAGCTGTATCACTGGCATACCGGCACGATGACGCGGCGCTCCACCGGACTGGACTCTAGAGAGCCGACACCAACGGTAGAAATCTCGATGACCGATGCGCGCGAGATGGGAATCGCGGATGGCGACCCTGTGCGAATCACGTCGCGGCGCGGTAGCATCGAGATCGCGGCACGGCTCTCACCGCGAGTCGCCCGGCGACAGATTTTCGTCCCAATGCACTACAGAGAAGCGTGCGCGAATCTGCTGACCAACCCTGCGCTCGATCCGTACGCGCACATTCCGGAGTTCAAGGTCTGCGCTGTGCGCGTCGCGCCGGTCCGTGCTCATGACGCATACGAAGAGCGGGAAGAGCTCGGTGGGCGTGTTGCTCTGAGCGCCGGGGACGACTGATGGATCTCGGGTTAGCCGGGAAGGTCGCGCTCGTGACTGGAGCGTCGAGTGGACTGGGACTCGCAATCGCGACCGAGTTGGCGATTGAGGGCGCCACCGTTGCGATCGTCGCTCGGCGAAAGGCGGAGCTGGAACGCGCCGCGTCCTCCATCATGAACGCTACGCGGGCGCGCGTGTTGCCCCTGCCGGCGGATGTCACGAATGCGGAGGATGTAACCAGGTGCGTAGCGCGAGTGACGGAGTCGCTGGGACACATTGACATACTGGTTGCCAATGCTGGGGGACCGCCCTCGACGACATTCGCAACAACCACCGAGGATCAGTATCGCGCCGCGTTCGAGTTGAATCTGCTGTCCTCGATTCGTCTCGCGCACGCCTGTGTGCCCGGGATGCGGGAGCGACGTTGGGGACGAGTAATTTTCGTCACCTCGATGGCGGCCAAACAGCCTGTGCCAGGCCTGCTGCTCTCGAATACGGCGCGCGCGGGCTTACTGGGCTTCGCGAAGACGCTCGCGACAGAATGCGCTCCGGACAATGTTCTCGTTAATTCCGTACTACCCGGTCACTTCAATACGCAGCGGGCGATTGATCTGGCGCAGATGCGGGCGGAACGTGAAGGAAAGCCCGTGGACGAGCTCCTGGCTGCGCGAGTTCGCGGAATTCCGCTCGGTCGCGCTGGTGAGGCGAAGGAGTTCGCCGCAGTCGTGACTTTTTTGGTGAGCGAACGCGCGAGTTTTGTCACAGGGGCGGCGATACAGATAGATGGAGGGCAGATCTTAGGGATTATTTAAAGGGTTCGCCCCGCAACGAGTATGGTGCTCGGTGCCAGGTGCCAGGTGCACGGTTGGCACAACGCGGTTCTAGGTGCCCGGGTACCGTTCCCCAGCGTAGTAACAACCGCGAACCGAGCACCGCGCTGTACCAACCGAGCACCAGGCACCGGGCACCGCACTCGTTGAGCAACGAGCCATTGTTTATGTGGCCCAATGCACTGCACTCGTTGCGCACGTATCCATTGCATGCGACCTTTCCACGCGTTTCGCCCCTCTCGCACCTACAATCCCGCGTGCAAGCCCTCGTCAAAGAATCGCCCGGATCCGGCTTCGTCCTCAAAGATGTCCCAGAACCCAGTATTCGCGACGATGAAGTTCTCATTCGCGTACGAAGGGCGGGTGTTTGCGGGACAGACGTTCACATCTACGAATGGGACGATTGGGCCAAGGGCCGTTGCAAGCCGCCATTCGTAGTCGGTCACGAGTTCGCGGGTGAGGTCGCGCAGGTGGGCAAGCTGGTCACCGACGTTCGGGAGGGAGACCGCGTTACAGCCGAGGGCCACATTGTTGATGGGCGCTGCCTCCTCTGCAGAACGGGCAACGCGCACGTTTGTCCTTACACCAGGATTATCGGAGTGGACAGGGACGGTTGTTTCGCGGAGTACATCTCCATGCCCGGAACGAACGTGTGGCATCTGGACGACAATATCTCCTTTGACATCGGCGGCATCCACGACCCGATGGGCAACGCCTTTCACACCGCGCTCACCGCGGATATTCCGGGTGCGACGGTTCTGATCACGGGATGCGGTCCGATCGGAATCTTCGCGGTCGGCATCTGTGCGGCTGCGGGGGCGTCGCGCATCATCGCGAGCGACGTCAACGACACCCGCCTCGGACTGGCCAGAACGATGGGCGCGCACGATGCAGTGCATCCGAACGAGGCTGAAGCGACGGTCAAACGCTGGACCGCCGGGCTCGGCGTGGACGTCGTACTCGAGATGTCAGGCGTTCCGTCGGCAATCCACCAGGCGTTCGCCCTCGTGCGTGTTGGCGGACGAGTTCAGATGCTCGGGATCCCCGCCAAGCCTATGGACGTCAACTTCGCGACTGAGATCATCTTCAAGGGAATCACGGTTTACGGTGTCGTTGGCAGGCGGATGTACGACACCTGGCATCAGATGACTCGTTTTTTGCGCTCCGGAGAGTTCGATCCTGCGCCCGTTATCACACATCGGTATCCCCTCGAAGAGTTTGACGAGGCAATGCGTGTGATCAAGAGCGGCGAAGCTGGAAAAGTCATTTTCGAGATTGCGTAGCACAGGCACGAGGCACCAGGAACGGCAGCAGAAACTGACACACACGAGAGCGGAATGAATATCCGATTCGAGCAGGAGCTGCAGTCCGGCATCAAGCAGCTAAAGGACGATCGTGTTTACAAGCGACTGAATTATCTGGATTCACCCCAGGCCGCTAGGGTTCTGATGGAAGGGCGCGGCGAGGTGCTGATATTCTCCTCCAACAACTACCTCGGCCTGGCTGACGAGCCGAGCGTGATCGAGGCCGGCCGTCAGGCGCTGGCAAGGTTCGGTGCCGGAACCGGCAGTGTGCGTTTTATCTGCGGCACCTTCACGATCCATCGCGAGCTGGAGGAGGCGTTGGCGCGCTTCGTCGGCACGGAATCCTCCATGACGTACGTTTCCGCGTGGAACGCGAACGAGGGACTCACGGCGACGATAGTACAGGAGGGCGATTTCGTCATTTCGGACGCGCTCAATCATGCATCGATCATCGACTCCATGCGGCTTGCCAAGTCCATTACAAAGTGCACCACAGGGGTGTTCAAGCACTCGGACATGGACGACCTGCGCGCCAAACTCGACGCAAACCGCGGCGCTCGGCGAAAGCTCGTATGGACGGACGGCATTTTTTCGATGGAAGGCGCGATCGCCAAGCTACCCGATATCCTCGAGATAGCGCGACAGCACGACGCGGTTGTCGTCATGGATGACTCGCACGCTACAGGCGTTCTCGGCAAGAATGGCCGCGGCACAGCCGAGCATTTTGGGGTGCTCGGCGAGGTGGACATTATCACCTCGACCCTCGGAAAGGCATTGGGTGGCGCGGCGGGCGGCTTCGTGGCTGGGAGCACCGCTCTCACGGATCATTTGACGCAGCGGTCCCGCCCACAGCTTTTCTCGAACGCACTTCCTCCTACGGTCGCTGCCTCATCATGCGCGGCGGTTCGATTTATCGAGCACCATCCGCAGCGAGTCGCCAATCTGCACGAGAATGCTCGGTACTTTCGAGAAGGAATCATCGATGCTGGTTTCACTCCGCTCGCCGGAGAGACACCAATCGTACCGATCATCGTAGGGGAGACAGCGCTCGCGATCCAGATGAGCGATATGATGCTGGACGAGGGAGTATTCGTTACAGGGTTTGGATTCCCGGTTGTACCGCAGGGGCAAGCGCGCATCCGATGCCAACTCTCCGCGGCGCATACCAGAACAGACATCGACTATGCGATCGGGGCGTTTGTGAGAGTGGGGAGGAAGCTGGGGATGGTGTAGGAAGGGGACGATTATAGGCGACGGATAGTCGATGGCGGATTGCGGATTGCGGACTACCCGCCAACTTCGAAGTGCCAGCCTGGACGCCCGAAATGGGAAGTGCGCGCGGTTGTCGATCCGCAATCCGCCATCAATCGCTTATCCAGTAGCGTATCGCCTATGAGCATCGCTACAGCCTACGCAGGACTTGGGCAGAAAGATCAAAGCTTCCAGTGGCTCGATAGTGCGTTCGTCGACCGGTCAGGAACCTTGACCTCGATCAAGGTATTGCCGTCATTTGCATCCTTGCGCCCTGACCCGCGCTTCAATCGGCTGCTCAAGCGTATAGGGCTAGAGCCATAGCAAGGCGTGTAACCCGGAACAGGAGAAGTTGACTGCGGATTGCGGATTGCGGACGCTGCGAACTCCGAACCGCGAAGTGAGAAGGCCGCAGTGCGAAAAGGGTTAATCCGCGATCCGCAATCAATTTTCCCCTGCGGCATTCAATCCACTGCACTCTTATCCCCGCTTCGCCGCACTTGTAAATGCATGGGTTGGGGAAGGGTAATCGGGAATCGGAAATCGGTAATGAGCACGAAGCACGAAATGCCGAGCGACTCCCACCGCGCTCTGTACCAGGTCTCATTCCCGATTCCCGATTCCCGCTTTTCTGCTACTCCCCGCTCGCCACTCCTCCCCCCGCGTAGCAACGCACCTCGATAATCAGTCGCCGCCAGCTCGCCACATCGTCACTCTCGATTTTCGCGACTGTCGCCGCAGCGCGCCCACCGTCTAGCATCCACGGCGCCATCCAGTTGGAGATGCTTTCCGGCAAATGCCCCACAACATCTCCACCGCGCGCGTGGACCCAAACGAATGGATTGTCGGTACCGGGCGGATCCGGGACAAGGATCAAGCGGTCGTTAGTCGCCAAGCGATGCACGACGTCCATACGCTGTCCGAACACCGTGCCGTAGACCGGCGTCCGAAAGTGCTCGTCATGCGGTGGACTGGACGGTGTTTCCATAGGGCTGCCTTTCCCGCCGGGAGCCGGCACGGGGTAACAAAACCGCCGTTCTAATATTAGTGTGGTGATCGAGCAGCTTCCCTGCCAGCCATCACACAATATTTCCATGATCCGAATCGGAACACTTCCCGCGCTCGTGCTCCTGTGCACCACGGCGCTCCCAGCGACCGCGCAGACGGTGCCTTCCCCCCAGTCGCACCTTGGTTTCGAGGTCGGTGCCGACCGAAAGCTCGCCGACTGGAGTCAGATAACATCGTACCTCGGGAAGCTCGCTCAGGCGTCGGACGCTGTCGAGCTGGACACACTCGGTCCGTCCACACAGGGACGCCCCCTCATAGTGGTAACGGTCTCGTCCCCTGAAAACATCGCCAGGCTTGACGCGATACGCGCAGCGCAAGCTCAGCTTGCCGACCCGCGCAAGCTGAGCTCAGCAGAGGAAGCCCGCCTCATTGCGACTCAACCGGGCGTCGTAGTCATTCAGTGCAACATCCACGCGACCGAGATCGCCTCATCGCAGATGGTGATGGAACTCGCTTATCGCCTCGCGACGTCCGACACTCTGCAGCGGGCGCTCGCCAACACCGTCGTGCTCCTGATTCCCTCAGCCAACCCTGACGGCCAGGACATGATCACGAAATGGTACCGTGAAGGACTGGGTACGAAATGGGAAGGAGGGCCGTTGCCGTGGCTATATCACCCTTATGTGGGCCACGACAACAATCGCGACTGGTACATGGTTACACAGAAGGAGACCCGGCTTATAACCGATCTGCTGTATCGCCAGTGGTTTCCCGAGGTATTCTACGATGTGCATCAGCAGGGCAACGATGGCATGCGTCTCACGGTGCCACCGCACGTGGATCCGATCAATCCCAATGTCGATCCACTCATCGTACGCATGATCAACCACATCGGCTCGGAAATGTCGCTGGCGCTCGAATCACGCGGCAAGCTGGGTGTCGGGGACGGGGTTACATACGATCTCTGGTGGCACGGTGGCGCACGCTCAACTCCTACCCGGCACAACATGGCTGGGGTTCTCAGCGAAGCCGCCAGCGTGAACATCGCCACCCCCATCGAGCAGAAATTGAGCGAGCTGACGGGACACGAGCGCGGACTGCCCAGGTACGAGAGGCGCGTCAACTTCCCCAATCCATGGCCCGGTGGCTGGTGGCGGCAGCGTGACATTGTGGACTACGAGTTGATAGCCGCCGAAGCGCTGGTGCTGATGCTGTCACAGCAGAGAGAAGCATACGTGCGAAACTTCGTGGCGCTTGGTCGCAAGCAGATCCGGCTTGGCCAGACAGAACCGCCTTACGCGTTTGTAATCCCCGCGGTACAACATGATCCCGCGGCCGCCGAGCGAATGGTGGAGGTGTTGCAGCTCGGAGGCGTGGAAGTGGAGCGGCTCGTAACTCCACTGGCCTCGAATGGTGCGAGCTATGCCCCAACCTCTTACCTGGTGCGCATGTCACAGCCGTACAGGGCGCACGCGAAGGACCTGCTCGAAACACAGCGCTTTCCGAAAATGGAGAAATATCCCGGAGGTCCCGTCGAGCGTCCGTACGACGTCGCTGGCTGGACTCTACCGCTTCTGATGGGTGTGAAAGTAAGTGAAATCAATGAGCCAATGAGTCCATCGGTGCAGACCTCCATCGTTCCCCGCCGGCCATTCGTTCACAAGCCGGTGCTCTTTGCGGGAAAGGCTCCGCGAATCGCTATCTACAAGCCATGGACAGCCAACATGGATGAGGGGTGGACTCGCTGGGTGTTCGACCAGTTCAGGATACCGTTCACCAATATCACCGATTCCCTGGTCAAGGCCGGCCGTCTTCGTGACCGATTTGACGTGATCCTCGTCCCTGACATGAGACTTCGCGAGTTGACTGGTGGTATGGCGGATTCTCTGGTTCCACCCAGGTACGCCGGCGGTCTTGGCGACGCGGGCGTGACTGAGCTCAAAAGCTTCACGGAATTGGGCGGAACTCTGATTCTGCTCGACCGGGCATCGGAGCTGGCCACGACGGCTCTCGGTGTTCGAGCGAAGCTGATCAAGGTGCCGCCGCGACGTGATGATTGGTACGACGATGACTTCTCGAAAGCGGCTGACAGTGTTGCAAGAGGAAAGGCGCAGCTTTACGCGCCGGGGTCGATCTTCCGGTTGCTTGTAGACAAACGACATCCGGTGGGACGTGGGATGCCTGACACCGCGGCCGCGTATTTCACGAACTCCGTGACGTTCGATGTTTCGCAGGACAGCTCGGTCCGCGTGGTAGCACGGTATCCGCAAAGGGGAGAGGACATTCTCCTGAGTGGATTTCTGCAGGGAGCGGAATCGATCGCGGGGAAAGCCGCTGTGATCGAGGCCCGGGTGGGAAAAGGAAGAGTAGTGATGTTCGGCTTTCGGCCGCAGTACCGCGGCCAGTCGTACGGTACGTTCAAAATGCTGTTCAACGCGCTGTCGAGCGGAGGTGCACGGCCACCCCGGCAATGACCGCGCTCGTCTCGTATTCCACGAGGAGCTTTCGTTATGCGTTCGTTCCGGATTTATGTAGCGGCCTTCGCCGCAATGCTGATCGTCCCCGCGCTCGCCGGCGCACAGCAGGCACGCCGCGGTTTCGCCGATTCCTGGTTCTGGGGAGCCAAGGGCGGACTCGCGTCCTTCTCAACCGAGACGGTCGATAACAAGGTTGCACCGCTCGTGGGAGCGGAATGGCTGATTACGCGTCAGCGATTTGGCCTGTATATCGCCGTCGATGAGACATTCTTCGACGAAACATCGTCCGTCTCGGATTTCCAGGGTGGTTCCTTCGGTGTCGGAGTCAAGAACCTCCGCCGCTTCACAGCGGGCGGGCTCGTCTTCCCGAAGCAATATGGATCGCTTCGCCCATACGCCGGTCTCGGCTTCACGCTGAACTTCATTGGTGAAGCGGGTCCGACGGACAGCTTCAGCGAGCCTTCCGAGGAGAACTTTGTGCGCGGCGAGATCGAAGATCGCAAGGACCGCGCTTCGTTTATCGCAATGGTCGGCGCGCAGACCCAGTTCGGATCCGTGTCTCCCTTCGTTCAGGCGAGCTACCAGCCTTCACACATCAACTTCCTGTTGAGTGGCCGGCCGGCGTACTTTCTGGAAGCGGGCGTGCGGGTCAACGTAGCGAGCGCGATAGAACGCTAACCGATCGGGAATGGGGAATCGGGAATCGCGGAGCAAAGAGATCGGCGCGACGAGCGTAACATCGTCGCGCCGATCGTGTTTACGAAGGTATGCCGGAGGACCCGATTCCCGATTCCCCATCCCCGATTCTATCTGTCCGGCGCTTCTCTCCGGTCCAGTACCTGCCCCATCACCCGCATCATGTTCCCACCGAGAACCTTCTTGACGTCGTCCTCGGAGTAACCGCGGTCCAGAAGCGCCTGCGCGATGCGTGGGAGGCGCGTCACGTCCTCCATTCCTTCCGGTAGAGCGCTTACGCCATCGAAATCGCTGCCAAGGCCAACGTGCGCGACGCCCGCCACCTTCGCGATATGGTCAATGTGGTCGACTAAAATCGACAGTGGTGTGCCAGGAAGAGCCTCCGACGCCGACGTGCGCAGTGTCCGAAGCTCTGCTTCCACTCGATTGGAATCGCCGGCGTATTTCATCCGGAGAGACTCCCGTTCGCTCGTGAGACGCGCTTCCATTGCCGTGACCGCCGCGTCGAATTTCGTGTCGATGAACGCCGAGTAGAAGTTTACGTTCACAACTCCACCGTTCTTCGCTACGGCGCGCAGCTGTTCGTCGTTCATGTTGCGCCGGTGTTCGTGCAATGCGCGAGCGCTCGAGTGCGAAGCAATCACGGGCTGGCTGCTTGCCGCGATGGCGTCAAAGAAAGTCGAGTCCGAAACATGCGAGATATCCACCAGTATTCCCAACCGGTTCATCTCCCGGATGACGTCGCGTCCAAAAGCTGTAAGTCCTCCGGTGGAAGTCCCGTTAACTCCCCACGCGGCACCCGACCACTGATTGCCGTTATTCCAGGTGAGCGTCATGTATCGAACACCGCGACGGTGCAGCTCTCGCAGATTTTCCAGGGAGTTTTCTATGGCGTGCCCACCCTCGACGCCTATCAATACAGCGACTTTGCCACTTTCCTTCGCGCGCCGCACATCAGCCGCCGTCGTCGCAAAGATCAGTTTGTCCGGATGCCTGGCTGCAAATGCGTGAATGGTGTCGGCAAGCTGCAGGGCCCGCTCGAGCGAAGAATCCGGCGATGTCAAAGCGTAAGGTGCATCGACAAACGCCGAGAAGAACTGCCCCGTAATTCCGGACTCCATGAGGCGCGGAAGGTCAGTATGTCCTTCCTGTTTTCCGAATCCAGGCCGGTGGCGCACGTCCGCATTGTAGCCGTCATCCGCCATCTTCGACGGCATGTCGTTATGCGCGTCAACCACATACGACTCCCTGTAGATGCGCATCGCTCGATCCGACACTCCTTGCAGGGTACTGGGCGTTCCGGCATCAAGGGTGGGCGTTGAGTTGCCTCCCCCGGATGCGCACGCTATGGCGGTCACGGAGAGAAGGATCGATCTGTTTCGCATATAACCGGAGTACTCCGCGAAAGGGTAGACGGTGTTCTGGAGACGTTCGCATTGCCGCCCACGAAAAACCTCAGCGGCCAGGCGGCGGCACGTGTGATTCCGATGCGTGGGGTCACCACGACTGTTTCGTCGGGAACGCGCTCTCCCCGACTGATCGTGAGTGCTGAATCCGACAGGGACACTCCATCGTGAGCCCGTGTGATGCCGAGCGCCTGGCAGAGCTTGCCCGGGCCATTGCAGAGATCACGATCCCGCTGCGGATGTCTTCGACGCTCCCGCATAAGAGCGATTCCTTCGATTGGCTCGAGAGCGCGAATGAGGACCGCGCTCCCGTGCCCTGCTTCCCGCGTCACCGCATTGAAGCACCAATGCATGCCGTAGATGAGATACACGTACGAAACGCCGGGCGGTCCGAATAGATGCTGCGTTCGAGGCGTCAGTCCGAATACCGCGTGACATGCCGGATCATGGGGACCAAGATACGCCTCGGTTTCAACTATCCTGCCGCTCGCGGGTCCGTCAGGTGATTCGCAGAGCAGTATCGCACCCAACAGGTCGCGCGCGACTCTTTCAGTGTCGCGATCATAGAATACGGGAGGTAGAAACTCAGCAGCACTTTCACGCCGCGCCGGTTGCGCGCTTTTGGGCGCACGCACGGCGCTCGTGCTCACCCGTCGCCCCCCGCAATTACCTTCTTGCGAGCACGCGGACGCCGGCGCTTGGCGGACTTCGCGGCTCCCGACTCACCGGCGGCGGCGGCCGGTTTCGCAGAATCGTCTGGCGTTGCGGCAGTCTTCCGCGCCGGACTCCTGGGACGCTTGGCGGCTGGCCGCTTGGAGGCTGCACGCGCTCCACGCGCCCGCTTTTTGGCCGGGGGCTCTCCAGCAAGGTCCGCATCCGCATCCATGGGCTCAAGCGATGAACCCTGAGCGTCAGCTGTGTCAACTTCTTCGACAGCGGCGAACACGGGCTCGTATGAAACAG
>JACMME010000305.1 GCA_014379205.1 Gemmatimonadaceae bacterium | reverse complement strand
GCCCACCAAGGCGCTCTTCCACGATGCGGTGACTGTCGGGAGTAAGCCCGGTATCGCCGGCGAAAAAACAGGTACCCTCCGCCGCATCCAGAAGGTACATGTTCGCCGCGCTTCGCCAACGGTCAATCTCATACCGGGCACCCATATGCTTGGCGGCTGCGGCGAACAATGTGATTACTCCGACCGTTCGACTCTCCCCTGGTGCAAGCGGAACAGCGTGATTGTAACCCCGTCCGTCGAGCCATCGTGCTACCGCTGGGGGTGCGATCAGTGGAATGTCGTTTGGAAGGGCGTTCAGCGATTCGAAGCTCAGATGATCGGCATGCGCGTGCGTCAAAAGAATTGCGTCGAGCTTCGGAAGCCGGTCAAGGGCAATACCCGGTGCGCTGACCCGCGGAAGGAACTGAGCCAGCTTGGAGTCGAAATTGGGATCGGTGAGAATTCGAACTCCAGCCATCTCAATGAGCAGAGTGGCGTGCCCGATGTACGTGATGTGCACCGAATCGGCTCCAGTCGCGGCGAGCGAAATTACCAGGTGGACAATATCAGCTGCAGGTCAGCAACCGGATGCTCGGACAAAGCGCGACGCAACGACGAGCGCATCCCTGCCATGCGATTCGCCAGGCATTCGCCGGGACTGGCACCTCAATCGGTGCGGGCAGAAGCCGGTACGGCAGCGATTGGCTTTGCGGCGGCCTTCGCTCTTCCACGCGCAACCAGCCACTGCTGGGGGATAGCCGCGACATTCTGCACGGCATAATACAGGTTGAGTCCAGCCGCGAGATTGAGCAGGAAGAAAGTCATCATCCCCGGGAGCAGATACGCCATCATCTTCGCTTGCGGGTTCGGTGGCGAGTTGCGCATTCCAATCCAGCTCAGCAGAAACATTGAAAGACCCATGAGGATCGGCAGGATGTAATACGGATCCTTCTGGGAAATATCGGCAAGCCAGAGAAAGGATACGCCACGAAACTCGATGGTATTCTGAAAAACAAAGAAGAGGGCAAATAGAACCGGCATTGGCAAAAGCATTGGGAGGCATCCCAATACGGGACTCATGGGGCTCATATCATGCGCCTTGTACAGCTCCATCATCGCCTGTTGCTGCTTCTGCGGGTCCTTGGCATGCTTCTTCTGAAGTTCCTGCATCTCCGGCTGCAGGCGTTGCATCTTGATGCTGCTCTTCATAGCGCTCTGGTTGAGAGGCCAGAGGATCAGACGCACGGCTATGCCGAATATGACGAGCACCCAGCCATAGCTGAGCTTGAACGTATCATGCAGCCAGAGCAGCGCTCGCATGCAAATCGTCGCGAACGGCTGAACGAAGCCCTGAAGCCACCCTCCGTAAGGATTGACCGTGTCGAAGTCCCGGCCAATCTCACGCAGTCGCCGCCACTCCTGCGGACCCATGTACATGTCGAACGCAAAACGGCCGCTCGTTAGTGGCAGGGTCACCGTGGCGGCAGCGTCACGAGACAGGCTTTTCTTGGAACGCAGTTTGGGACTTACATTGACACCCGTAAAAGTTCGGCGCGTTACCCCAGCGCTCGAATCGGGAACGAGTAGCGCCACGAGAAAGTACTTGTTCTTGCTGGCGATCCACGAATACGGTCCGTCGGTCTCGGTACGCGCGCGGGCAGTGTCCAGATCCGGAAACTGAATACTTCTTGCATCGTCCAGCGCGGGCTTGACGACATACGCGAGATGCCGAATGTCGTCCAGTGAATCCACTTCCTCCGATCGCAGCCCGTTTGGCAGAGTAATGAGAAGCTGCGCGTCCGTGGGCCCATCCACCTGGCCCTTCACCCCCACCAGATACCCTTCAGGGGCAAAGGTGTAGGTGATGGCCGCCGTAGACGCCGGACCTATGGGGGCTCGGAACGTGAGTGGCGCATTGCCGGACGCTGTTGCTCCAGTCTGCTCTACCGCGAATGGCATCCTGTCTAGCGGTATGGTATCGCCGGCAGTGACGAGACCGAATCGCGCGATGGGTGTTCGAGGCCTCGCGAGCTGGACCGTCTCCCCTGGGTGGGCCAGGGATTTATAACCGGTCAGGCTCGCGCTTAGTGGCATTGCACCCACGGTGCTGAACTGATACGTCACTTTTTCAGTTGTAACGGTGACCGTGTCAGCACCTGAGATGCTGAGGGAGTCCACCAGTTCAGCAGTAGCTGGAGCATCACTTGATGCAATCGCGGTATCCACCGCGGGTGACTGCGCCCGGAGAACCGAATCGGCCGGCAGGGCGGGCCGCCTGGCCAGCTTTGGAACAGGAAGCAGCCTGGGAGTTACAAGAACGACCAAAGCTGTAAGCGCAATCGCTATTAGGAAGCGTCTATCCATGAATCAAGTGGCAAATATCAAGGAACAGGATCGTAACCGCCGGGGCGGAACGGGTGACAGCGTCCGATGCGGCGAAGCGCCATCCATCCTCCGCGCGCCGCACCATACTTCTCGATCGCCTCCAGTGCGTACGCCGAGCAGCTCGGCAGATATCTGCATGAAGGCGGAAGGAGCGGCGAAATCGCCAGCTGATATCCCCGCACCATCGCTGTCAGTATACCCCGCATCATCAGCTCCCATTGGACCGGAGCTTTGCGGCACCGAGAGTCAGTTCTCCAGCCAGAGTATCGAATGATGCGTCATACGCGCCCGCTCGTGCACGAACTACTACGTCGATCGCCGGCAACTCGGCTAGCAGGCGGGTGCGCACAATCTCGCGAAGCCTTCGCTTGAGACGGTTTCGCTCGACGACTGTGTGTTTGAGCTTCGGCACGATGAGTCCTACGCGCGGATGATTCAAAAGGGAAGCCGCTACCCGGATTTCTAGGTGCTCGGTCCGGAAGCGCTTCCCCTCTCGTGCAATGGTGTTGAGCTCGGCGCCTCGCGTCAGCCGATAGCTGCGCGTAAAGCGGCGGCGATCAGGCGCCGGCGTACTTTGACGGCAACCTCACCGTCAGTCGCTGGCGGCCCTTTCTCCGGCGGCGGCTCAAGACCTCGCGGCCCCAACGAGTTGACATTCGCTCGCGAAAGCCGTGCGTCCTGATACGGCGCTTGTTACGGGGACGATAAGTGGGCTTGCCCATATAGGAACAGAGTTAAGTGCCGGTGATTGCTACGGAAAACGAACTGGGGGGACCAGCCTGCGGATTTAGAGGTATAAACCTAGTCCAGAACGACACTTGGGTCAACGGTTGGCTCTTTGAGCAGTGGTACAGTTTACCACACGACACCTTACCCCGATAGTCGCAGACTGACAAGCACGTTTCGAGTGTGACTGGCGAATCGTTTATAGATGGATGAACATTCTCGTGCGGCGTTCAGTGGCCGCGGAATGCCCTTCGGCACCGCCGTCATTAGCACAGCCCCCAAACGTTTTCGGTAAATGAGACAATCTCTATTCGCTTCTCGCCGCTTCGCGAATGCGGTCGGTTTTCTCGCTCTGGTATCCCTGATCCCAGGCTCCTCATCATCGCTGGTTCACGCTCAAGGTGTAAACAAGGAAACAACCGAGCGCGGGCGCAAGATGCTCGCGCAGATCAGGAAAGATCTCAAGGAATTCTACTGGGACACGACCTACAAGGGTCTGGACCTTGATGCTCGATACGCGAAAGCGGACTCGGCAATCCGCGCGGCCCGAGACAACAACCACATGCTCTCGATTATCGCTGAGTACACCCACGAATTGAAGGATTCCCACACCAACTTCTACCCGCCTTCGAGAGTAGCCAAGATTGACTACGGTTTCACCTCTGCCTTCTTTGGGGATTCCCTATTCATTACGTCCGTCAAGAAAGACAGCGATGCAGAGAAAAAAGGCCTCAAGCGCGGTGACGTGGTCCTGCAGTTCGAAGCGTTCAAGCCCGAACGCAAGACGTTCGGCACCGTGAAGTATGTATACGGCGCGCTCAGCCCACGTGAACGGTTGCGCCTCCAGGTGCGCTCACCCGACTCCGCGCAGAGGCAGATTGACGTCGAGGCGAAGATCACCATGGGAGAGCGAATCATCGATTTCGATGATCCTATCCAGCGCACGCGATTGATCGATGAGTACGATGCGGCTGTGCGCAGGCCCGATCACTACTACACGAGCCTTGGAGACTCGGTTTTCATCTGGCGCATGCCGAGCTTCGCAGTCGGCACCGACGGTGTCGATGAAGTGATGAAGCAGGCAAAAAAGCATCGCTCTATAGTTCTCGATTTACGAAACAATGGAGGCGGACTGGTGTCCACGATGCTTCACTTGGTCGGGCATTTCTTTGACCGCGATGTCTTCGTTTACGACCTGAAGACTCGCCAGAAAAGCGAGCCGATGATCGCCAAGCCGCGGGGCAAGGAGCCCTTTCGCGGCATGTTGGTTATTCTGGTCAATAGCAACTCCGCGTCAGCCTCCGAGATAACGTCTCGCATCATGCAGCTGGAGGGGCGTGCCATCATTGTGGGAGATCGCTCCGCGGGGTTGGTCACCACCGCGTACACTTTGGGGCGTGAGGTCGGATTTACCCAGGTGCTCAGCTACACGGTTCAGGTATCGATATCCGACGTGGTGATGTCGGACGGGCAGCGCCTGGAAAACATCGGCGTGATTCCCGATCACTTCGTACTTCCGACCGGCGCAGACATGGCGGCCCGCCGAGATCCGGCCATGGCTAAAGCCCTGTCGCTCGTTGGTGTGACTACCAGCCCCGAACAGGCTGGCAGCTTCTTACGCCCCCAACCGAAAAAAGGCGACGATCGGTAGCATCTGCGCTGGGCGGCGTGCGTCGAGTCCAGGCTCGCCGCGCGCCGCCTTTTTGCATCCGCTTGGATTGACTTTGACTTCCCGCCTCTCTAGCTTCGCCGTCCCCTCTGACTTTTCCACATCGGACCATTAATGACGCTGTCGGCAGCCGAAATCTGGACCCGCCTCCTTGACCGCGCCCGACAGCAGATCCCGGAGCAGACCTTTCGCACCTGGCTGGAACCCACCGAGCCACTAGAGGTTGATGGTAACACATTGATTGTGGGAGCCCCGGACCGGTTCGCCGCCGAATGGAATGAGTCCAAGCACGCGCCCCTGCTCGCCAGTCTTGCCCCTGTCGCGCTCGGCCACCCAATGAGCGTCGTCTTCAAGGTGCATGAGGAGCGGAAGCTCCGTCCACAGATGGATCTCTTTGTCGCGCCTCCTCCAGAGCGGTCTCTGGGTTCGTCCGATGCAAGATCCGGCGTGACCAGCGTCGCTCAACTGAGCTCAAGGTATACGTTCGGAAACTTCGTCGTCGGAAAGAGCAATGAGCTGGCCTATGCCACGGCAAACGCTGTCGCAGCGTCACCCGGAAAGCTGTACAATCCTTTTTTCATCTATGGACAGACCGGCCTCGGCAAAACCCACCTGATGCAAGCGGTGGCGCACGAGATCCTTACGCTCAACCCAAGAACCCGAATAATCTTCGTTGGAACGGAGCAGTTCACAAACGATCTGGTCACCTCCATTCAGGGACGCACCACTCCTGACTTTCGCCGCCGGTACCGGGAGACCGACCTCCTCCTGGTCGACGATGTTCACTTCCTCAAGGGCAAGGAAGCGACACAGGAGGAGTTTTTCCACACCTTCAACGCTTTGTATGAAGCGGGACGTCAGATCATTCTGACGAGTGATAGGCCGCCAAAAGAAATTCCCGGTCTCGAGGCCCGTCTCGTCAGCCGCTTTGAATGGGGAATGGTGGCGGACATCGAGCTCCCGGATCTCGAGCACAGAATCGCCATTCTTCAAAACAAGTCTCATCTGGATCACCTGGAGCGGACTATCCCGGATGACGTCATCCGATTCGTTGCCGAACATGTGCGGTCCAGCGTCCGGGAACTGGAAGGTTCTATAATCCGACTTCTGGCATTCGCATCGCTGAGGCGAAAGGACATAACGGTCGAGCTGGCGCGTGAAGCTCTGAGAGAAAAACTTCGCGCCAGTGCAGAGTCAGAGTCGCAACAGAATGCAAGGCTTACTGTCGCTACAATCCAAATGCTGGTAGCAAAAGAGTGGGGCATCGGAACGGACGGTCTGCGATCCAAGGGTCGCACCAAAACGTTGACAGTCCCCCGCCAAGTCGCCATGTACCTGACTCGCGATCTCCTTGGTACTCAACTGGTTGAGATTGGAAATGCCTTTGGCGGCAGGGATCACTCCACCGTCATTCATAGCATCGAGAAGACGGAAGCCACTCTCAAGGAAAATCCCGTATTTGCCGAACGTGTGGCCAGGTTGAGAGGAGCGCTGGAGAAGATTCGAGTTTAGGAGGCTCGAAGTTGAGACAGGTGACATCGCATAAGCTCACCCATGTACCTACGGAACTTGTGCATATCATGTTTCTTTCCACACCTGCCGGCGAAAATCCACATATGCCAGACAGCGTGATGCGGATATTCGGGGATTGAACGACATGCCGTACTGCTGGTCCAACATTAGGCTCGGCACCACATCTTCCATATCGATAGGCGTTTGCCTCCGTTCTCGACATTCCAACACACGTCTATCTCTACTACTATCTCTTATTTCTTACAATAACAGCATAGAAGAGAGGCCCTGGTTGTGAACACCCGTCCTTTACACGCAACCACAAACACTGAGTGAGACTGCTGGCTCAGGCGCTCGCGCTCGCTTACGCAGCTGGAATCAGTCCATTTGCCACCGTCGCAGTTCTCGGAATCGCCCACCGGATGGATTGGCTTGGGCAACTTCCTGGCGCACTCGATGTGGTCGGAAGTCCGTGGGTCATTGGAGTGGCGGGACTTCTCTACGCGGTTGAGTTTCTCGCGACGATGGTGCCGGGAGTTGCCTCCGTGTGGGAGACTCTGCAAACATTCATTCGCCCTCCCCTGGCCGCCCTGCTGGCAGGTGCAGCTGTATGGGATACCGATGGTCTCGCGCCAATTGCGGTCCCGCTGGGGGCCATGCTGGGGCTCACTACACACGGGACGAAGCTCGGAATGCGCTACGCGATTGATGCATCTCCCGAACCCGTCACGAACGGAGCCGCAAACATCGCGGAGCTCAGCGCAGTTTCAGCCCTTGTGATCGCGGTATGGCAGCATCCCTACATCGCGCTCGGTCTCGCCCTCGCGGTGCTCGTCCTTCTGTTGATTCTTGTGCGGGCTATCTGGGTTGGAATAGCGCGCACCGTGCGGAGTTGGCGGAGTGGTGGCAGACCGCCAGTTGCTAGCCATTAGACTGTGTTGAGCCGTATGATCGGTCGGACAGGCGTAACGTGGTCTGCGCTTCCTGTCCATCACTGCGGCGATCGAGAGTTCTGCCGGAGGGATGACGCCAAGGTGACGCGATGCAGTAGTCGTGCATGCACGACACCTTCTTCACACTAGCATCATGAAACCACTCTGACTATCGTTGCCTGCGTCGCTCCTCCGCTTATAATCTCCCTCTGCGAGCTCCAAAGACCGGGATGTTGCGGAGTTACAGCGAAAGGTCATCCACGTGTACAGGAAATCTGAGGAATAGACCCGGAAATGCGCTTTACGATCGCACGCGAGAAATTGCAGGAAGGTTTGAGTGCGGTCACCGCCGCCGTTCCAACGAAAACGACTCTCCCGGTGCTGGCGAATATCCTTTTGGAAACTACCGACAAGGGCATTCGGCTTTCGGGCACCGACCTCGACATTGCTGTGAGCACGGAAGTCCTTGCGGATGTGGAGACTCAGGGCTCCATCACGATCCCCGCCAAAAAACTCGCCGAAATAGCTCGCGAGCTGCCTTCCGCTCCCGTCAAGATGAGCTCCGCTGGGGAGCAGAAGGTAACTTTGGAGTGTGGCCGGTCACGCTTCAAGCTGCTCGGTCTTCCGCGCGACGAATTCCCGAGCTTTCCCACCGTAAGGTTCAACGAAAGCTGGCGCGTTCGCTCAGGGGATCTTCAGAAATTGATTGGCCACACTGCATTCGCGGCGTCTACCGAAGAGAGTCGTCCGATACTGAATGGAGTGCTCTGGGAGCTCCGTCCGGAACGCATGCGCATGGTAGCGACGAACGGCCACCGTCTGTCAAAGATGGAACTACCCATCACCTCCGAGGGGGCTCCATCGGGAGATCTGATCGTCCCGCCAAAAGCACTCGAGCAGATTCGGAAGCTCTTCCCCGCGGAGGAAGATCTCGAGATAGCTCGTGGCGACAACCATCTCGCCTTTCGGTCGCCGTTCACGTCTGTCTTCACAAGGCTGATAGAAGGTCCCTACCCGAATTACGAGCAGGTAATTCCCAAGGACAATGACCGTGTCGCGCTCGCCGACAAGAACGTCCTTGCGCAGTCATTGCGTCGGATGTCGATCATCGCCTCCGATCAGACTCACCGAATCCGACTGGCTTTCAACGCGGGGATGCTCAAGTTAGGCGTTCAAACCCCGGATCTGGGAGAAGCCCAGGACGAGGTCCCTATCAATTATGAAGGAGATCCGCTCGAGATTGGCTTCAACGCCAACTATCTGATCGAGATTTTGCGTTACATGCCCACCGATGAGGTTCGCCTTACTTTCAAGGCAGCCGAACGCGCGGCGACCATCGAGCCGGAGGGCTGGAAGGACGACGCCAGGTACCTGGGTCTGGTAATGCCTCTCAAGCTCATCGACTAGGGGCTGCGAGCGAGCAGGAGCTGGGCCGGCGCTCAGCCAGTCACGGATTTCGCAGGCTCAGCTTCGTCGCCTCTCGCTGGCGGAATTCCGCCTGGCTCCGCGGGGAACTCACTGTAAGCGCTGTCTCGCTCGTCCCCTCTTCGCTGAGCAAGAGCCCGCGCGCCAGGTCGAATCGCAATATCGCGCTTGAAGACCCCCGCCCGACTATCGCGACATGACGTCCTCTGACGGAACTGCTTCCGGCGAGCGTGAACGTTTCGCGCCTTCGTACGCGCGCGACGGGAACGCCGTCCACCATCTCGCGCGCCTCCACTTCGTAGTCGCGCACTGATCCGGTTGTTATAGGCGTGCCACCACGGCAGACGGTCGTGCTTACGGAATCGCTCCAGCGGGCGCCCGCGTCCAGGTTGTTCGGAGTCGCGATTATGGCTCTCTGACCGACTGCGAGGAGCGGCTCCTGCGGGTTGCAACCGGCGGTATCGCCTACCAGGCTCACCAACCTTCCAACGGGTGTGATGGAGGCGTTAAAGGTGGCCGTCGAAGGAAGCGTGCTATCCGGGGCTGGGATTGCCTCGCCGCGCAGTACTTCGTACTCGCTGACAGTGCCGGATACGGCCAGCAAGGAGTCTGATAATGTCTCAAACGTGAGGGTGACCAGCGCCGATAGTCGCACAGTCTCGCTCCGTGCGGCAGTGTCGGATGCAAGCTCAATCTTCGCTTCGCTGAAGATCTCATAGTTGCGCGTGCCGGCGGCATATCGAAACGCCGAGCGTCCCTCCAGCGGATCGCGAACGATTGAGGCGGGTGGAGCAGTTACCGGTCCCGGGCCTGGCACTGGTGGCGCTCTCTCCGGCACAGGTCGGGTCTCGGGCGTACTGGCTGGAGCGCACGCCACGGCAACGGCCAATGGGATGAGGAAACGGCTATGCCGTGGCATGGTGTTCGTCACGATTGCGGTTCGATAAAAAGAAACCACTCACCTCTTCTCGAAGCGGATATTTCGCACTCGACCGGCATTGATACTCACGCCCGTCACGCGATTGTTCGCACCGCGCGTGAAGCGAAGCGATAGCTGTCTGGCCGAAAAACTATCGGCGACAGTAGGTTGCAGGCGGCGCTCGGCGCCGGTGCGGCGCAAGGTGAGTGCGCCGCTGTCAACTGAAAATGCGTACGTCGCATCAAGCTCCTCACTGTAGTACTGACCCGCATACTCGGCGAGCTGCGCTTCGGTTAGCACGACGGGTGTAAACGCCGCGTAAATGGACGGCTTCTGGGTTCCTGCAACAAGGCGCAAGGTCAATCCGCCGCCATTTTTTGACGGCTCGAAAGTCAGGACTATCGGAACTCCCGCGCCGCGCGCCTCAAACCGACTTGCTCCGACAGGCACCACGTCCAGATAAGGCGCGATACTGAGCAGCAACTTGTCATTCTTTATGGAGATATCGAGCACATCGCCGCTTTCCGTATTGCGGAAGCTTCCCGTAAAGCGTGCAAGATCCGCGGACGACAGCTTCACCGCACTCGGCTGCTTCGTAGCCGACGGCTTCTGCCTTGAGATTGGCCCCGCCACCTGCTGCGGACCGAGGACTATCGTGGCGACCCTGTCCGCGAGGGTGCTTGGATTGCTGGTGGCAAGATTGCAAAGCACCGCCACTGAGACATGCCGTTCGGGGAATCTCAGCAACTCGGCGCGGTATCCTGCCCAGGAGCCTCCATGCCGAACGGTCTTCATTCCATTGTGGGAACCGGTGGTAAGCCCGGCCGCATAAGTCAATTGCTTTCCGTCATTGAGCTTTCCAGGGATCTGAAGCTGAGCGATAAGAGCTGTGTCGCCCACTTTCGGCGAATAGAAGTTTCTGTCCCAGAGCAGGAGATCTTCGACAGTGGTCATGACGGCGCCATCTCCAGTTTGCTCGAATCCGGACATCGAAATCTCGAAGCCGCCTTCATCCCTTGGCGCGTACCCAGTCGCGCGGCCTGGGACGATCATGGTGTGATCATCGTGAATGTGCGTGCGCGACATTCCAAGTGGCGTGAAAATGTTCGTCTGGGCAAACTTGCTTAGTGTCTCTCCGGTCTGGCGTTTGACAATTTCCGACAGCAGAAAATAGCCCGAATTGCTATATAAATGCTCGCTTCCCGGCTCGAAGTTGGTCTCTTTCTGCCGTACGATGAGGTCGAGGGCATCCTTGTCGGTGGTAACGCCATCGAAGTCGATTCCGCGCAGATCCATCAACGTCAGGTAGTCGCGCACGCCTCCGGTGTGGTGCACGAGCTGACGAACAGTGACCGGTCGCTTGTAGACGGGCATCTCGGGAATCAGCTTCCTGATGTCGTCGTCGAGTGAAAGTTTGCCGTCCCTTGCAAGCAGCGAGACGCTCATTGCCGTGAACTGTTTGGAGGTCGATCCAATGTCAAAGACCGTTTTCGGCGTAATGGGGACGGCATGCTCGAGGTTCGCCATGCCGTATCCGCGCACGTAGGAAAGCGCGTCATTGCGATAGACGCCGAGGGCGCAACCAGGCGAGTCTGGCTTGTCGTAAGCAACGAAGACAGAGTCGACGCGTCGTGCGATGGTGTCGGGCAGACTAGCCCCGTTTTGCGCGAGCGCCCGCGAAGCAACCGCCCCTTGTGTGCAGGCGATCGCCACGAATACTGAACCAAGAATGCGGCAAGTCATAAAGTCGGGGTTAGAGACCACAACACGAGATCCAGCTTGTCCTGGCTCCGGCTTCCGAACCAACCAACCCTTCCTGCTATAAAACACGAGCCTCTGACTGCCGTGCGGCCTGACGAATCAGGCCACACTGCCAGAGGCTCGGTCCTGCGTCAATCAGTGCACCGGCCTGTAAGCCGGGTTCTGTCGGTTGTCGTCCCGACGAATCGAGGCGGCAACCGGACGGTCATTTCTCTAGGCCCGCGGTCACCCGCGCGCTCAAGCAGCCTACCCGCGGCTCAGTCGGGACGGGCCGTCCCTCACCGCTTATTTGGCCTTGCTCCAACCGGGGTTTACCGTGCCGCTCCTGTTGCCAGTCGCGCGGTGGGCTCTTACCCCACCATTTCACCCTTACCCGCACCTAAACGGCTACGGGCGGTTTGTTTTCTGTGGCACTTTCCGTCACGCCGTTAAGCGCGCCCAGGGGTTACCTGGCGGTCCGCCCTGCGGAGCCCGGACTTTCCTCGGTCAGCAGTCTCCTTGCGGCTACCGATGATCGCGACCGTCCGGCCGGTGCACCCTAAGTATAGATAGACCAGGGACCAGGAACCAGGGACCAGGGAGACAGGCACTAGGTGTCGGAGCCCTGGCTGCATGCCCGGTGCCTTGTTCCTGGTCCCTGGTGCCTAGTCCCTCATCCTCCCTTTCGCCATGAGACAATACCGCGCAATATGCAGCCATGCCGCTGCCCAGAGAGATCCTTGAAGAGATGGCAAGTCGGTACGAGCAACATGCCGTACTTGCCGAGCGCGACAAACTGTGGGACTACCTGCGCACTGCGCTCGTCTGCGTCCTTTGGTCGGCGCTCGGAATTGTCTGCATTTTATGGAGTGCCCATACGACCAGCATCGTATATGGGCGAATCGCTTTTTTCAGCGGTTTGGGAATAGGAAACGGCGGAATTGTCTTTACCCTCCTGGCCGCTTACCGCCGCGGAGAGAAGCGCGGCGACTGGTAGCATGTGAAGGCCAGCGAGTATCGACCCGCCTGGTGGCTTCCCGGCGGGCATCTAAAGACCCTCTGGGGCAAGCTCGCCCGTCCTCGTCCACGCGTCGCGACACGCAGGGAACGTTGGGACACCCCCGACGGTGATTTCATTGAAGTACATCGGCTGGACGCGCTTCCCGGCAGTCCACGCCTGATCATCCTGCACGGACTCGAGGGATCAGCGCGATCGCATTACGCACTTGGAATGTTGAACGAGGCTCGCTCGCGCGGATGGGCTTCCGATATCCTTGTCTGGCGTTCCTGCGGCGACGAGCCCAACCAAACCGCGCGATTCTATCACTCGGGCGAAACAACTGATCTGGACTTTGTGGTCAACCGCCTGATCGAAATGGATTCAGACAGTCAGGTCCTGCTTGCCGGCGTTTCCCTGGGCGGCAACGTCCTGCTCAAGTGGCTTGGTGAGCTCGGCAACGCTTTTCCGGCGCAGGTCATGGGTGCGGCGGCCGTCTCGGTCCCCTTCGATCTCGAGCGCGGAGCGCGCAGCATTGAGCATGGGTTTTCGCGGGTGTACCAGGCGCATTTTCTTCGTTCCTTGCGGCGAAAAGCCGCGGAAAAGCAGCGGCGATTCCCTGGACTGATCGCCGCTGGCGCACTTGGACGTGCGCGTACGCTGTTTGAGTTCGACGATGCTGTCACCGCCCCAGTGCACGGCTTCCGGGATGCTTCGGACTACTACCATCGCTCCAGCTCAATTCGCTTTCTGTCGCGCATCCGCCTTCCAACGCTTCTCTTGAGCGCGGCTGATGACCCCTTTCTACCCGAAAATGTGCTCGAGGAAGTAAGGGCGATCGCGAAAGACAACGCCGCGTTGCGCGTTGAGTTCGTGCAGCGCGGAGGTCATGTCGGGTTCGTATCCGGATTTCTGCCATGGCGTCCGGATTACTACGCGGAGCGGCGGGTAGTGGACTTTCTGAGCAATCAACTTTCATGAGCACAGCGCTGTGGGGCGTCCTCTCGATCCAATCCATGACAACGAAAAGCGCCATTCACCAGTCGATCAAACGCTACCTTTTTTGCGAGGTAGACAACTAAATTCCAGTACCTCGCCGCCTTCTCTCCTTCCTGCCTTCACGCGCTTTCCATGCTAACGCGCTTCACGGTTTTGCCAGCAGCTCTCTTTCTCTCGCTCGGCTGCGCGCGCTCCAACTCTGCACCTTCGGCGGAAGAGAGTACGCGCGCAACGTCATTGAGTGCGCCTTCGTCGTCGCCCGGCTTGCCTGCTGGCGAGGGCGACGCCGCTGAGAGACTTCGTTCCTCTCCGCGCCACGGGGAGTGGCTTATGGTTGCCGCGGGTGCCACGGACAGCGTTCGGGCATGGGTGGTGTATCCCGAACGCCGCGACAAGGCACCGGTTATCGTTGTGGTGCACGAGATTTTCGGTCTTACTCCCTGGATACGCGCGGTCGCGGATCAGTTTGCCGCTGACGGCTTCGTCGCAATCGCTCCCGATCTGCTTACCGGCAAAAACGTTCAGGAAGGCCCTGACGGGCCGGTACGTGAATCCGCGGTTGCCGCCGTTCGCGCGCTGGATGCGGATGAGGTGCAGCGGCGACTCGATTTTGTAGCGAAGCACGCCATGGCTCTGCCGGCGGCGCAGCCCAGGTACGGAATAGTCGGATTCTGCTGGGGCGGAAGCGCATCGTTTGCGCATGCGGTTCACTCCCCATCGCTCGGTGCCTCAGTCGTTTATTACGGAAGTTCACCGTCCACCGACCGCCTTGGGACGGTGCGTGCACCCGTGCTGGGGCTGTATGGTGAGAACGATGCCCGCGTCAACGCTACCGTCCCGCCCGCGGATTCCGCCATGAAGGCTTTGGGCAAGACGTTCGAGCATCAATTCTTCACCGGTGCGGGACACGGTTTCCTGCGAGCTCAGGATGGAGCAAACGGAGCGAACCTTGCGGCCGCAAAGGGCGCCTGGCCACGAACGATCGAGTGGTTCCGCAAGCATCTCGAGAGCTGAGACAAAGGCATGTTATTGGGAACCAGGCAGGCAGGGTTATCGTTCGTCAATCGAAGGAGATCTCGCGAGGCTGTCTCGTGCCGGTGAGGAGCTCGCGAAGCCGTTGTCACGGGGTTGGACAATGAATCAGTGCTGTGTTGAAGTCCCAAAATTGAATTGTTGGAGCCAGGGCATCGCAGCAAGCGTGCTTTCAGGATTCTGAGTGAAATGACGAGATTCCTGACAGTATCTCCGTTTCTCATTGCCCTCATACTTGGTCTCGTACTTGGCGTGACGGCGATGCTGCGGGGGATTGACCGGCAGCTCCAGCGCAAAGGGCGAGTGGCATTGTTCAACACGCCTTCAATCGCCGCATTCGCGACCGTCGCAGGGGCCGTGGGTTATCCACTCGCGCGCTACTCGCAGCTGGAGATATCAACCGTCTCCACGATCGCGGCGGCGAGCGGTCTCGCCGGAGCCATTGGGATGTTCGGGCTGCTGGCTGGCTGGGTGGTTCCGAGTGCCGCGCGCGATGTTCAGGATGTCAGATTCGCCCTCCAGGGACATTTCGGCCGCGTCACGGAAGAGATTGGCGTTCGCGCCTCAGGCAAAATCAGTTACGAGCAAGGGGGCACGCGCCACGTTCTTCCGGCCCTTGGGCTCGACGGCCAGCAAATCGAGTCTGGGGTGGACGTTGTCATAGAGAGAATCGAAGACGGCATAGCGCACGTTGCTCCCTGGAGCACCATCGCGAGGGAACTGGAGCTACCTGCGTAAGGGGATCTGAACGAGGTGGGCTATTATCGAAACAGAGGGCCAGCGGCGCGCATCAATGCGTCGCTCTCCAACTATGCCTGTGACGATTGAAGCGCTAGGCAACTGCCGATGGCTCGAGGTGGCACATGACCGATGACGTAATTTTCGGCTGGGTGTTCGTCGGCTTTTTTGTACTCAGAGCGATCGTCGCCACCCTTTTCTTCTACTGCGTGCTCCCCAGAGGAGATCGATGCCCGTGTTGCGACACGCCCACCATTCGCGTGCAGTCAAAAGGATGGAATACGCTAATGCCATGGTTCCGCACGAGTTGGTGTTACGGATGCGACTGGACCGGGTTTCTGCGCCATGGAAAAATCACGCAGGAGCGGGCCGCGCCGCGGCCCCGGAGCGCGCGCCAGTCGTAATCCGCTTGCGGAGCTGTTCGCGATCATGGGTCGCCGCTTCCTGCGTTTCGGCAAGGACAACCACCCGCATCATTTCGGGTATCTTTCGATCAGTGGATTTAGCCTCAGTTGGTTGAATAGGAGGCGGATGCTGAACTTCCGGAATGGCCGGGGCCCCCAAATCACATCACATGTCCAACGAACTCGATCTTGACGTCATCGTGGTCGGAGCAGGTCACGCTGGCACCGAAGCCGCCGTTGCCTGCGCGCGATTGGGTGCGCGCGTAGCGCTGATAACAAGTGCGCTTGAGACGATCGGGCAGATGTCCTGCAATCCCGCCATAGGCGGCGTCGCAAAAGGCACAGTAGCACGGGAAGTTGATGCACTCGGCGGCATAATGGGCCGCGCGACAGACTTGGCGACCTTGCAGTTTCGAATGCTCAACCGGAGCAAGGGTCCGGCAGTGTGGGCACCGCGATCTCAGTGTGATCGCGGCCTGTACAGGCGGGCTGTCCGCTCGCTTCTGGAGCAACATCCTACGCTCCATACAGTGCAGGGCACTGTCGCGCGACTGCTCATGGACTCGAAAGGAATGCAGGTGCTGGGCGTAGAGACGCTCGAAGGCCGGCGTTTTGGGGCCCGTGCGGTCGTCATTACCGCGGGGACCTTCCTTCGCGGGCGCATCCACATAGGCTCTGACACACAAATCGCTGGCGGACGCGCAGGGGATCCGCCGGCAACCCACCTGGCGCAGCAGCTGGAGCAGCTTGGCCTGACGGTGTCGCGGTTCAAGACCGGAACGCCGCCTCGCATCGATGGACGTTCAGTAGACTACTCCAGACTCGAGCGCCAGGAGAGCGAGGTCGAGGCTTTTGATTTCAGCTGGTCGCACTTCTGGAACGCGCAGCGCCGTGACGTTCATGGGAAAACGCGGCATCCAGAGCAGATGCCCTGCTGGATTACCTTTGCCGGGCGCGAGGTGAAGCAGGTCGTTCAGAAAAACATCGATCAGAGCGCAATGTACAGCGGCGCTATTGCGTCCCGCGGGCCGCGGTACTGTCCGTCGATCGAAGACAAGATCGTGAAATTTCCGGACGTAGATCGCCATCAGATCTTTCTGGAGCCGGAAGGCCACGACACGACGGAGCTATACGTTAATGGGCTGTCGACGTCACTTCCCGCCGCCATACAACTGGAGTTCCTCCACGCGGTACCGGGTCTCGAGCATGCATTGATGACGCGTGCGGGATACGCCATTGAGTACGACTACTATCCACCGACGCAGCTCGATTCCACCTTGCAGGTCAAATCGCTTGGTGGATTGTTCTTCGCGGGACAGATCAACGGTACGACAGGTTACGAGGAAGCGGCCGGACAGGGCGCCATAGCTGGCATAAACGCGGGCTTGCGAGCGCTAGGCCGTCCATCGCTCGTTCTGGGGCGAGAAACTTCCTACATCGGTGTTTTGATAGATGATCTGGTAACACGCGGAGTGGATGAGCCGTATCGCCTCTTCACATCGCGGTCCGAGTTCAGGCTTACCGTGCGACAGGACAACGCACTCAGGCGTCTGGCGCCCAAGGCGATCGAGCTCGGCATGTTGCGCGACCCGGAAGTAGCTGCGGTGGACGGTCGGTTGTCCGATGAAAGCGAATCCATTACCATCGCCAGGCAAACGAGCGTACGACCCAGTGAGGCTGACGCACTGCTTAAGCTGGCAGGTGCGTCACCACTTCCTCACGCGGTGAGAATCGCCGAAGTAGCCAAGCGGCAAGGCATCTCTCTAAGTGACCTTTTCGCGGCAGCTGGCGTAGGGAGTATTCTGTCGCGTGAAGCTGTTATGACGGCCGAACTGGAGATAAAGTACGCTGGCTACTTCGAACGCGAGCGAATTCAGGCGGATAAGCTCCGCAGGATGGGTCACCTCGCATTGGATCCGGAGCTCGCGTATGGTGAGATGCGGTCGCTGTCGTATGAGGCGAGGCAGAAGCTTCTAGCCGCTCGGCCATTGACCATAGCACAGGCCTCCCGCATTCCTGGCGTAAGCCCGAGCGACTTGCAGAATCTCGTTCTCGAAACTCATCGGCGGAATGGTTTGAGTCAGACTTGTCAGGATTGATGCGCGGTGCTGGAGACAGGCGGTGACTCACGCGCATAGCGAAGGCAAGGCCCTTTGCGTTACAGTATCATTGAATCGTCCGGCTGACACTCGGTTGGTTTTGTTCAAGCGCGACGGACCGAGGCTGGCATAAGGCAACCCCCTGCTTTAGGAACAATTCGAAATCAAGGAGCTGGAAATGCGATTTTACGGAATTAGTATCCTTATGCTCTTTATTAGCTCGGCAATCGTGGCCCAGGAGCCCTCTCCCACGTTCGTTACTGTGCCTCATGTCGCAACGAGCGCCGTTGGCGAAGTGCGCGTAGTACCGGACCGAGCGACGATTTTTGTCGGGGTCGAGAGCCGGGCTCCCACGGCGGCGGCAGCGAGTGCATCCAACGCGCGGCAGCTGCGCGCGGTCATGGAGGCGCTGAGGTCGCTCGGCATTACCCCGGCTCAGATGAGCACATCAGAATACAGCGTTTATCCTGAGCAGGTATTCGAGCCGGACAAGGGCGACCGAACAGCGAGAATCGTAGGCTATGTGGTGCGTAACACGCTCCGGGTAGAGGTGCGCCAGATCGAACAGATCGGAGCCTTGCTCGATGCGGCGCTTTCAAAGGGTGCGAACGCAATCAACTCACTGCAGTTCACTTCTTCGAACGCTGATTCTGCGAGAAGGGAGGCTCTGAGTTTGGCCGTAAGCAGGGCGGAAGCCGACGCGCTGGCAATCGCCAGGGCAGGCGGAGGTTGCCTAGGCGAAGTCATCGAGTTGACTACCCAGGACGGCTATCGTCCTATTTTCATGGAGAAATCTCTCGCGCGCGGTGCGGCGCAGGACGCCACTCCGATCACTCCGGGAGAGCTGACGGTAACCGTTCAGGTGACAGGGAGGTGGAAGCTCGATCGGCGCCCCGCCCAGGCATGCCCGTCACGACGATAACAGCGGGCTCGAACATGTGTCCAATCTGCTGCAGCGGAAATGGAAGAGTCGCGAAGGACTACCTGATAGCTGCGATCTGTCGGTGACGGGGGCACAACCGCGTTAGTCAGCGTTTGCTTGTCTACTGCATTGGAACGATGTCCTCATGGCTATCGCGGGCCGCCTTCGAGCTTCGACCTGACGAAACATTCGGCTCGACTGAATGTCTTGCTAATTATCGGGCCCCAATCGAGATGTAATGGCCAAATGGCGCAGTAGTGCTGTATAAATGCCGCACTAATGGCGCCTGAGAGCCAACATTCTCACAATCAAGCAGTCGAATACAAAAGGCGGCTCCGGGCTGCGCAGCCCGTTTCACGTTCTACATCCGCCTCTCAGTTCAGTGTTTCACGTTTTACACGATTGTCTCCAAAATTCCTATGCGTTTCTCTTGCCGGGTGAATACATTAGGGAGCTTTGAATCATTCCATTTGAAAAGGATCTAGTGGCCCGAGTCATTGCAATCGCGAACCAAAAAGGCGGTGTCGGAAAAACGACGACGGCGATCAATGTCGCGGCGAGTCTGGCAGTCGCTGAGCAGCGCACACTCTTGATCGATGGAGACCCTCAGGCGAATGCAACTAGTGGGATCGGTTTGAATCGGCAGGACATTGGACTGACCGTGTATGATGCGTTGAGTGGCGACACCCCTTTCGAAAAAACGGTGCTCAAAAGCGTGCAATTCAGGCACCTCGATGTCGCTCCGACAACACCTGATCTTGCAGGCGCGGAAGTCGAGCTCGTAGGGCACCCGCGCCGCCAACTAGCCATGCGAGAAGCATTGCAGCCCATACGTGGAGACTATGACTACATCATTATTGACTGTCCGCCTTCGCTAGGCCTTCTCACCCTCAATATGCTCGCTGCAGCCGACAGTGTTCTGATTCCGGTTCAATGCGAGTACTATGCGCTCGAGGGTCTCTCTCAGCTACTCAGTACTGTACATGTCATCCAACGGGGCGTGAATGATTCGTTGGCTATCGAAGGCGTTCTTCTCACCATGTACGACGCTCGTCTGAATTTATCGCGCCAGGTCGCGACTGATGCGCGGGAGTATTTCGGAAGAAAAGTGTTCACTACCGTTGTTCCGAGAAACGTGCGCCTGGCAGAGGCGCCCAGCTTCGGCAAGCCGATAATCCTGTATGATGTCAATTCTGTTGGGGCACAGGCCTATATGAAGGTCGCACGCGAGCTGCTCGAGCACCGAAGTCAGCCAGAACGCGGTCGCAGCCTGGCAGGTTCGGACAGAGATGCCCCCCTGAGTGCATAAGAGGAGCTCGTCTTTTCCCGAACCGAGACAGCCAGTCATGACAACTGATACTCCGCGTCGCTTGGGAAGAGGACTCGAGGCCCTCATGAACTCCTCAATGCAGGGCCAGTCGCCAGGCGGTGGGCTCTCTCGCATTCCCGTTGGGAAAATTCGACCAAATCCTTTCCAGCCCAGAAAAACTTTCGGAACCGCGGAACTCGCCGAGCTGGAAACCAGCATCCAGGCTAACGGACTATTACAACCGATTACCGTCCGACCGAGCGCACTCGACGGCGGCTTCGAGTTGATTGCTGGAGAAAGACGATTGCGAGCGGTTACGAAATTGGGTTGGTCCGACATTCCTGCAATCGTGAAGGAGGCGGACGATCGAACGCTACTCACGCTCGCCTTAGTCGAAAACCTGCAACGCTCCGATCTCAATCCGCTCGACGAGGCTGAAGGCTATCGCCGCCTGATGCAGGAATTCGGGGCTACTCAACAGCAAGTCGCAGAAGTGGTTGGAAAGGATCGTGTCACCATAAGCAACGCACTGCGGCTACTCAACTTGCCTGCAGCTGTTCGCGGAATGCTTTCGCACGGCAAGATCACTCCCGGCCATGCTCGCCCGCTCCTGGGGCTGCTACCGAACGAGCGGAAGATTATCGACCTGGCGAGGGAGGTTGTCGCTGCGCATCTAAGCGTGCGTGAAGTCGAACGCCGAGTCATGCAGGAAGCGCCTGAGCGTCGTCGCTCAAGGAAAAGCATGCAAAGCCTTTCGACTGTTGAGGTGAGCCAGCCTGGCGAGATTCGCGGTATCGAAGACGAATTGCGCGCCTACCTCCAAACCGACGTAAGGCTGCAGATGGCCGGTGACAAGAAAGGCACTCTGTCCATTTCATTCTATTCGGCGGAAGATCTGGAGCGGATAATGACCCGGATCGGCGTCCCGGGCGAACGTTCGTAGAGCATCTCAGGTCTCCAGACCAGCATGCGTTAGTCGGGTTCCAACCCGACTCACACCTAAATTTCTCGGGGCAATCCAAACACTCCACCAACCGCGGTGATGCATGTCGCGTCGCCGATTCTCCAAGGTGCACATGCACTACGATGTTGCGAAAAATAGCACTCTTGCTACGGCGGTCCTGGCGCTAGGGATCCTAAGCTCGGCGTGCTCGCCAGCGGGCGAGAATGCCGACGTTGGAAAGGACGTTTTCAGGGTAGCAGTACTTACTCCGGGACCGATAACGGACCAATCATGGAATGCCGGAGCATATGCCGGCTTACTCGGTATTCGCGACAGTTTAAGCGCATTAACGAGCCACATTCAAGTCAAAACACCAGCCGAGTTTGAAGAGAACTTTGAGCAGTACGGTTCGCAGGGATACGATCTGGTTTTCGGACACGGATTCGAATTTCAGGATGCCGCCGAGCGCGTCGGCCGAAAATTTCCGCAAACCGTATACATCACGACCTCGGGAAACCGAGTTGCGCCAAATGTTTCGCCGATGGTCTTTGGACTCGAGGAACCGGCCTACCTCGCCGGTGTCATGGCGGGTGCGTTGACCAGGAGCGGCATCATATCCACCATTGGTGGGACCGAGCTTCCTCCTGTAAAAAGCCTCTTCCTCGCTTTCATTGCCGGTGCGCGTTCCGTCAAACCTGACGTGCGCGTCCTGGGCTCTTACGTTGGCAACTGGGATGACGCAAGCGCCGGCAAGGAACAGGCGCTGGCGCAAATTCAGCAAGGTTCCGACTTCATTTTTCAGAACGCGGACGCTGCCGGACTCGGGACATTCCAGGCAGCCAGAGAGGTGCGCGGGGTGTATGTTTTCGGGGCTAATAGCAATCAGAATGCTGTAGCACCGGATGTCATTATTGCCAGCGTGGTGATTGACCTGCCTCAAGCCTTCCTATCGGTGGCGCGCGAAGTGAAAGAGCGTCGCTTTACTTCCCGCGTCATACGGTTTGGAGCAAGCAGCGGCGTGGTCAAGCTAGTGCAGAATCCCGAGTTGGCTCATCTCCTAAAGCCGCCGCTGCGCCTGCGAATGGACTCGGTGCAGCGGCTTATGAGTAGCGGGAAAATTGTCCCACCCCGGTTGGATTTTGTCGACACCAGTGGACCGAGTTCCAAATGATCGTTCGTTCGAACGACCGCCGTGTGTTGTTTGCCGGTGCATCACTGCGACACGCTTCTGTCGGCTTGCCGCTCATCTCATGGCTCGGCAGCCACACCGACGGACGCCGTGCTGACTACGCGTCGGGCCTTGTCAGGTAGCTCTCTCCGCTACTCTCAATGACATCTTTTTCCTCCATAGCGCGCCACCTCGATGCAGTGCTTCGTATCGCCGACTTTCCGGACTATCCGAATGCGGTAAATGGGGTGCAAGTAGATCTGGATCTCGACATCGTGGGAATTGCAGCGGCCGTGGACATCCGTGAGAAAACCATACTCGGCTGTGTCGAAGCCGGCGCGAACCTTCTGATCGTTCATCACGGTCTCTTCTGGGGTGGTCTACAGCCCCTGACGGGAGCACATCTGCGGCGAGTTCGCGCTCTACTTGAAAATGGAATAGCCCTGTATTCGTCGCACTTGCCGCTGGACGCGCACCCCGAGCTGGGGAACAACGTCCTCCTCGCGCAGCAGATGGGTGTGACACCTACCCGTGGATTTGCGCGCGAGAATGGTATCGATATCGGAGTGATGGGCGAAACGGAGATCGCAACAGAGGTGCTCGCAATGCGCGCCGATGCTTTCGCGAAATTGCATGGCGGAGCTGTTCGTACTTCCTTCACGGAGCTCGGCCGGCAGACGCGCCGCTGGGCGATCTGCAGCGGTGCCGGCGCTTCGAGCGAGACGATCCGAGAGGCCACCGAGCTCGGGGTCGACACAATGATCGTAGGAGAGGGTCCTCACCACACAGCGATCGAAGCCGAAGAGAGCGGCATTGTCGTAATTTACGCCGGGCACTACGCGACCGAGACGCTCGGTGTACAGGCCCTGGCGCGTTACGCATCCCAGAAATTCGGTATTCCGTGGAATTTTCTGCACGCTCCGACGGGTATGTGAGCGGTGGCGTAGCGCTGGAGCTTTGTCATATCGCCAAGCGCTTCGGCGATCTGGAGGCTCTCGCGGATGCCAGCCTTCGCGTTCTGCGAGGTAGTGTGCACGCCTTGCTGGGAGAGAATGGGGCTGGCAAGACGACGCTCATGCGGGTGGCTTTTGGTATGGTGCCGCCCGATGCCGGCAAGATGTTCATCGATGGCTCACCGGCCCGCCTGTCGTCCCCCAGGCAAGCTATCCGACTCGGTATCGGTATGGTGCACCAGCGCTTCACCATCGTTGGAGCGATGAGCGTAGCTGAGAATGTGGCGCTTGGAGGAAACGGCAGCTTTCGCCTGGCGGATGCCGCAGACCGTGTTCGCTCCATAGGCAGTGAGACCGGACTTGTTCTTCAACCTGAGGCGCTGGCGAGTACCCTGCCAGCGAGCGGGCAACAAAGGTTGGAAATCGTCAAGGCGCTGGCTCATGGCGCCCGGACTTTGATTCTCGACGAACCAACCGGAGTGCTGGCACCGGCTGAAGTGGAAGACCTCATGCGGTTTCTTAGAAGCTATGCTGATGGTGGTGGTGCTGTCGTGCTGATCACTCATAAGCTGCGCGAGGCGATCGGTATTGCTGATGAAGTGACGGTCTTGCGCGCCGGACGGACGGTGGCGGTCGTTTCGAGCACAGCAGTAACCGAGTCGATGCTCGCGCAAGCCATGATGGGCAGCCCCGGTACAGGTGCGGAAGGCTACGGAGCGCAGTTAGCCGACGCTCCAATCGGCGCCGAGTGGGCGGCGCCCCAACGGCAAAGTGCTCCGGCTGGGGGGGATTCCCGTCATCCAAACTACGCCACCGTAATCGCACGTACGCACAACCTCCGAATTGCCTCGGAAGCTGGCCTGGTTTCTGTTCGCGAAGTATCAGTCACCATTCGAGTCGGAGAGATACTTGGGATCGCCGGAGTGGAAGGGGCCGGATATCGAGAATTGCTCCGGGCACTTGCCGGGATCGCCGATCCGCAAGGCGGGCTCCTGGAGCTTCCCGATCGCATCGCTTTCATCCCGGAGCTATCTCAGCGAGAGGGTCTCGTCATGGAGATGTCACTACTCGAGAATCTCGCTCTCAAAGGCGCTGGCGTGTCCGGCAAGCCACCTCTGCGACGAGTTTCTATCGCGGCCGCAAGGCAACAACTGGAAGGCTTCAGCGTCCGGCCAGCCAGTCCCTGGGCGGCAGCATGGACATTATCGGGGGGCAACCAGCAGAAGTTGGTACTAGCTCGCGAACTTTGGGGGGAGCCCGATCTCATCGTCGCCGAGAATCCGACGCGAGGTTTGGACATTATGGCAACCGCCGCCGTCCATGGGCATTTACGGGCGGCGGCATCGAGAGGAGCTGGGGTTGTGTTTCACTCCGTCGACGTGGACGAGCTCCTGACGCTCGCTTCCCGGGTAGTGGTAATGTTTGCAGGAACTCTCGCGGAGGTGCCGCACGACCGGGCAGCTGTTGGGGTCGCGATGCTGGGAATTGTGTGACAGTCATGTCACGCATGTCTGGTGACAGCGCGACACAAGCTTCCTCGGGACAGGCTGCCAAATTTCGCTGGCGGATGCTGGCGCTGCTCAGCGTTGCGGAGTTGTTTGGCATGGCGGCGTGGTTTGCCGCCAGCGCTGTTTCACCTCAACTCGCCGACCTCTGGAGTCTTTCGGCGAGCGAGTCCGGATGGCTCAGCACAGCGGTGCAAATCGGCTTCGTCGCAGGCAGTGCTGTCGCCGCGCTCCTCAACCTTCCAGACATCCTGCCGTCCCGGTGGTATTTCGCCGGATCCTCGCTGCTTGCCGCGGCCGCCAATGCAGGACTGGTAGTGGCAGACGACTATACGGCGGCCCTGCTGCTCCGGGCTGTAACGGGGGTCTGTCTCGCCGGCGTCTACCCGCCCGCCATGAAGATGATCTCAACGTGGTTTGAACGGAGCCGGGGCCTGGCGATCGGCACGATCATTGGCGCCTTGACGGTTGGCAAGGCAACGCCGTACCTGATTCACGCTATACCAGGGGTCTCCTGGCAAACGATCGTGCTGGCATCGTCAATCGGATCGACCGTGGCCGCGCTATTAGTCGCAATTGGTTACTATGATGGGCCGGTGGCATTCGCGCGGCGACCTTTCTCCTGGGCCCTGGCTGCGAGCGTTATTCGAGTGAGGGAATACCGGTTGGTGCTGGGCGGCTACTGCGGGCACATGCTGGAGCTGTATGCATACTGGATCTGGATTCCGGCCTTTCTGGCGGCGAGCGCCGCCCGGCAGGGTGTGTCCAACTCGGCTGTCTGGATATTGGCGTTCTCGGTGATCGCCATTGGAGCAATCGGATGTGTCTGGGGCGGTGCGATTGCTGACCGTATTGGCCACGCCCGACTTGTTGTCTTTGCTCTCGCGATAAGCGGGAGCTGTGCGCTCCTGACACCGCTGGTATTCGGGCGATCCCTGCTCCTGCTTGCGCCCGTCGTTCTGGTGTGGGGAATGACAGTGATCGCCGACAGCGCGCAGTTCTCGACGCTCGTGACGCGCAGTGTGCCCGCGCACGCGGTCGGTACGGCATTGACGCTGCAAACATCCATAGGCTTCCTGCTGACTACGCTGTCCATTCAGACTGTCCCACCTGTTGTAGAACTCGTCGGTTGGCGGTATGCGTTCCCCGTTCTGGCGATCGGTCCTGCACTGGGAATATGGTCTATGATGATACTAAAACGCGTCCATGAGGCATGATATTCCTGCGCGAGTCCCAAGTGTGCGATGCGCGCGAACCCGTGGAAACCCTGCTTGTTTTCTCAAGTTTGGCGTTCGATGAGCTGGCCAACCGGCGCAGTGAGCTCGCCATGGTGATAGACGCGCTGTCCGCGCAGCCAGGTCGATTCCACTACGCCGCGCAGCGCCATTCCTGCATACGGCGTGATCTTGTGCTTGTGTAATATCGCGGACGCATCGACTCGAAGCTCAGCTTCCGGATTCCAGATGACGAGATTCGCATCTCTGCCCGGCTGGATCATGCCGGCCCGTTCAGCTATGCCGGCTATGCGTGCCGGCGCGCGCGACATCCACTCGGCCACACGCTCCGCCGTGAATCCGCGTTCCCTGGCGCCGGTCCATACAACTGACAATCCGAACTGAAGAGAGGCAATCCCGCCCCAGGCGCCGGAAAAGTCTCCCAGGTGGAGCTGTTTCATCGCCGGTGGGCAAGGCGAGTGATCAGAAACGATCATGTCAATTATTCCATCTTCGAGCCCGCGCCACAGACGTTCACGGTTTTCACTCTCTCGAATTGGTGGGGCGCATTTGTGCTGGGTTGCACCATCCGCGATATCCTCAGCGGCGAAGGTCAGGTAATGCGGACAGGTCTCCACGGTAATTTGCACCCCTTCCTCACGCGCTTGGGACAGCACTGGAAGGGCTTCCGCCGACGACAGGTGGACGATGTGGACCTGCGCCTGGAATTCTCGGCTCAGGCGAACAAGCAGTTCAATTGCCTCCTGTTCGGCTGCGCGAGGCCGGGTGGCGAGGTAGGCGCAGTATGTTCGCATTGGCTGAACAGCGAGTTCGGCCGCGCCTTCGGATGCGCGCACACGCCGGTACGACGCGGCTTCGATTGGGCCGGGAAGTTCCGCGTGCACCATGAGCGTAGCGCCGAGCTCCGACAGCACAGGCATCGCCGCACGCAGATCGGCTTCGGTAACATTGGGGAAGTCGTCCACCCCGGAGTGAACGAGAAAGCACTTGAAGGCGAAGACGCCGGCCTCCCAGAGAAAGGGGATGTCCCTGGTTCCGCCGGGTATGAATCCGCCAAGGAAGCCGACGTCGACCGAGCATTTGCCAAGGGCCGCCTGTCGTTTCAATCGTAATGCACCAGTATTCGTCGTAGCGGGCGTGCTGTTGAGCGGCATGTCCAGCAGCGTCGTTACTCCCCCCGCTGCCGCCGCTCGGGTGCCAGTTTCGAAACCCTCCCACTCTGTCCGGCCGGGTTCGTTCAGGTGGACATGCGTGTCCACGAGGCCAGGCATAATGATTGAGTTACCGGCCTCCACCACCCTGGCAGCGTGCATCGGCTCATCGTAGGCGCCCATGCGCGCGATCACACCATCTTCGATCAGTACTGACGCTGCCTTGACTCCGCGCGGTGTGAGTACGCGCAGCCCTCTCATGACGAGTGAGCGCGCGGCAGGGGGTGAAAGATGTGTCGTCATCGCAGAGTTTGGCGCATCACTCCGTTTCCGCCCAGAACCTCCCAAGCAGGTTGGAGGCAACCCGCCTTCGATACTCCTCAGTCGACCGCATGTCATCGATGGGAGATATCTCGTCCATCAGGATTCGCTGCGCTTCCTGTATCGGTGCACCTTCCTCGAGCGCACCCTCCGTCATCGGCAGGCGAATAACTGTGGGGGCGACACTTCCGAGAGCAATGCGCGGTCTCGGTGAGCGCACTGCCGCCATCACGACTTTCGAGATCGCCTGCGCAGCGCGCGTCCCCACCTTCCGAAACCATTGCTTTCCGCTGAAAGATGGAATTTCCACAGCCACAATCAGCTCATCCGCCCGCAAAACGCTCTTGCGGTAACCCGTGTAGAACTGAGTCAATGGCACGCGGCGTTCCGCGTCAGCACTTCGCATTACTACTGTTGCATCCGCTGCGGCGAGGACCGGCAGCGTATCTCCAGCCGGCGAACCGTTGGCGATATTTCCACCAAGCGTCCCACGGTTGTGTATCTGGGCTCCTCCGATTTCCCTGGCGGCGGAAATCAGCATTGGGAGTCGCTTCCTGACGAGCTTCGACTGGATGATCGACTTGTACGTAGTGAGCGCGCCAATACTAAGGGCGTCATTGGACTTCTCAATGACGCGGAGCTCGTCGATTGACCAAAGATTCAGGAATCGTGTGCTTTCGAGCGTTCCGAAGTTGAGCGCCACGTACAGATCAGTGCAGCCGGCTAGGGGCACGAGCGAAGGGTCGTTGCGCATGGCGCTCAATGCCTCGTCAAGTGACGAAGGCTCGCGCATTTCCAAACCGGCGATGACTCCCTTCATGCTTTTCGAACCGCGCGATAAATGGCTTCGTAGCCGGTGCAGCGGCACAAGTTACCTGCGAGACCTTCGCGAACTTTTCTCAGCGACGGTTTTTCGCCAAGGGGCAGCGCCGCCATGATCATCCCTGGCGTGCATATTCCGCACTGCGCTCCGCCCTCTTCGGCAAACGCCCGCTGCAGCGGATGATCACCGCCGAGTCCTTCAATGGTTGTAACTCTCGCATCGCGGACCTGTGCGAAGGGAACGAGGCAGGCACAGACTGCCGCATCGTCTATCAGTACCGTGCAGGCGCCGCACTCGCCTTCCCCGCACCCTTCCTTCGTTCCGGTAAGTCCACACTCTTCGCGCAGCACGTCCAATAGCCGTTTCATGGGATGCGCGTCGACGTCGACGGTGGCGGCATTGAGGGTAAAGATCACGGAGAACCGGGGAAAGCAGAAAGAGGGACGGGGGAGCCAGAAGAAAGCGAGCTATTAGAGAGGGACATGTCTTGCGTCCGTTTTCCCCTTTCCCAGATCAATAGCCTTCATGACAATTTCGGGCACAGCGGGAATCTCTCGCAGGTCAATGCCAATGCTGCGTACGGCGTTCACTATGGCTGGAGCCGGTCCGTCGATTGGGAGCTCGCCAACCCCCTTGGCGCCGTGCGGCCCGTAACGCGATGGATTCTCAACAATGACGACGTCGATGGGTGGTGTGTCCAGCGTCGTCGGGATTGTGTAATTGGTGAGTTGGGCATTGGCCATACTGCCTTCGCGCATCACCACCTGCTCTATGAGAGCATAGCCGATTCCCTGCGCGGTACCACCCTCGATCTGTCCAGCGACAAGTACCGGATGAATTGCTTTCCCTATGTCATGCACGCATGTGAGCTTGAGTGGTCGGACCTCGAAAGTGTCCGGGTTTATTTCCACTTCGGCGACGTCGCACGCCCATGCGTAGGTGGAGTAGGCGTCGCCGCGATAGGTGCTATCGTCCCACTTGATACCAGAAGGGCCCTCGTACTCACTGGTAACTATCATAGGTCCGTGCGCGGCGAAAAATTCGCGCGGAGTCATCCCGCCGAGTCTGGTTTTCATTTCTTCGGCGCATTGTTGTAGAATGCGCCCAACCACCATGCACGTCCGCGAGGCTACCGTGGGGCCCGAATCCGGCACGTTAGAGGTGTCAGGTTGTACCGGATAAACATCATCGAACGGGACGCCGAGCGCGTCAGCGACTATCTGCGCATGCATGGTGCGAGTCCCCTGCCCTATCTCGGTGCTGGCGACCAGAATTTGTACGCCGCGCTCCGTGAGACCGAGCGATGCTTTGGATGCCAGCCGCACCTCGCCACCACCCGTGAACCCGCTGCCGTGGTAAAAGAGGGCCAGTCCAATTCCGCGATTGGTTCCGGCGTACCTCCGCTGCCTGGTGCGGAACCCCGATCTTCTTACGGCACGCCGAAGGACATCGAGCGCACTGCAGTCCTCTCCCAGAATCTGCCCTGTGCTCGTAGTGTCTCCGGGCCTGAAAGCGTTTGTCTCGCGGAGCTTGACCGGGTCGATACCTAGCGTTTCAGCAATCCGCTCCATATGCACTTCGACCGCGAACTGCGTCTGCGGGGCGCCGAATCCGCGAAACGCACCGTTGGGGGGCGTGTTGGTCATCATGGCGCGGCCACGCACGCGGACGTGATCGCAACGATACGGTCCGGCGGCGTGGATGGCTCCGCGACTTAGTACGACGGGGCTCAACGTAACGTAGGCACCGGCGTCCATTACGATATCGATATCCATTGCCGTGAGACGCCCGTCTCGCTTGACGCCAGTGCGGTGCCGCACGATCGCCGGATGACGCTTTGTGGTGGCGATCATGTCTTCCGCGCGATCATAGACGATCTTCACAGGCCGGTTTGCCTTCAGCGCGAGGAGCGCCGCATGGCCGGCGATAAGACTCGGATACTCCTCTTTTCCTCCGAATCCGCCGCCAGTCTCCGTCTGCACTACCCGAATGCGTTCGTCGCTCCAACCGAGCATCGACTTGAGAGCCTTGTGAACGTAAAAGGGGCACTGCATCGAACCGAGTAAAGTGATGCCGCCGTCCTGCGGCACGGCGATCACACCGTTTGTCTCGATGTAGATATGTTCCTGGTGCCCCGTGCGATATTCGCCCTCGATTATTATATCGGCTTCGGAAAAACCATCTTCGATTTCACCCTTGTCGATGGCCAGCGACTTGAACGCCGTTGGCGAGCTTTCGGGATCGAGTACCGGGTTTTCGCGTTCATACCCGATTTCGACATGGGCGCGCAGCAGCAGGTCGCGACTCTCGTGAGCGAGTAGAAGGATTGGCTCCGCCGTGTGGCGGATCTCCCGTTCGGCGAGGAATGGCTGATCATCCTCAATGAGCGCAACAACATTGCGTCCAGGAATGTCGCGATAGTCCGCGACCACGAATCCGCGCTGATCGAAGGCCAGACGGGTAGCCGCGATACGGCCACGCGGGATGGTTGAACGGATTGTGCGGCCGTAAAGCATACCCGGGAACACCAGATCATCGACGTACTTGGCCGCACCCGCGACTTTTTCGGCGCTATCCTTTCGGGGAACGTTACGGCCAACCGCGAGGGGTGAAGCAATCTTCGAGGCATGCATCGGGCGCGAAGATGCGACGGGAGTCAGATGAGAGCAAGCCGCAATTCCGAGAGTCCTTTTTGGTGCTCTTGCCTGGAGCATTTTACTCAGATCCGGCACACCTTTCGCATGCAAGCGTCGATGGAGATTGACCGCAGATTCTCTTGCAACAATGACCTGGAGGTCACAATGGCGGCTGCAAAAATCGAAATTACCTGGCAGCACGAGCTCGAGCGCGCGCTCGAGGAAGCGCGACCGAAACAAAAGCCGGTATTACTCGACTTCAGCGCTGCGCCGATGTGAGGTGGTTGTGCTCGGCTGGATGCCGAGGTGTATCCCGATGAGCGCGTAGCACGCTTCGTCGCGGAAAATTTCATTCCTGTCCGCGTACACGTTCGAGAACAAGCCGAAGAATTCAAGCGCCTGGGCGCGAAGTACGCCGCACAGTGGACTCCGACCATTCTTGTGCTGGACTCAGACGGCGCGGAGCGCCATCGCATCGAGGGTTTCCTACCTGTCGAAGACTTCCTCGCACAACTGGCCCTCGGACGGGCTCACGCAGAGTTCCGGCGCGGCGCGTTCAGTGATGCGCAACAACATTTCGCGGCGATCGTCGACCAGTACCCCGAGTCCGAAGTTGCGGCCGAAGGACTCTACTGGTCGGGTGTCTCCAGATACAAGGCAACGAATGATCCCGCCGCACTCGGGGAAACCGCGCAGAACTTCAAGGATCGCTTTCAGGACAGCAGCTGGGCCAAGAAGGCATCGGTGTGGAACAGGTGAGATTGCGATATAGCTGATAGCTGATAGATGATAGCTGAAAGCTGCGGATTGACTGTAAGACCATAAGACCGTTGCATAAGCGGCGCGGGCGTATTACCTGTCCGCAATCCGCAATCCGCAATCCGCAATCCGCAATCCGCAATCCGCAATCCGCAATCCGCAATCCGCAATCCGCTATCAGCTATCAGCTATCAGCTATCAGCTATCCGCACTCCCCCCCCGCCACGCCGCGGCATATAATTGGTTTGT
>JACMME010000304.1 GCA_014379205.1 Gemmatimonadaceae bacterium | reverse complement strand
GGGTTCTTGCTGTCGCGGCATTGGTGCCGCCGAGCAGACCCTTCATTACGCACCCTTCGAGTTGCGATACGGTACCCCGCGCGACGTTTCCGCGCCGGGTGTACGGAGTAATGCGGAACACGGGGCGCGTGGCGTGCAGCATTGCCATCATTGCGCCGACCTTTCCTCCCGCCCGCGCGAGGATCGCCGCGAGGCCGATTCCTCGCACAGCTCGCGCACCCCAGAGTACGAACGCCAAGGGCCCCGGGCGCGCAAAGACCCATAACACGATCCTTGCGGCCAGCGGCAAAGGACGCTCGTTCTGGAGCATGGCTGCGCGCGCCGCTTCCAGGAGGTGACCGTAAGGGACGCCTGAGGGACATGCGGTTTCGCATGCGCGGCAGCCGAGACAGCGATCTATGTGCGTCTGAAAAGCAGGATCGTCTAGGGCAAGGTCCCTTTCCACCACAGCGCGCATGAGCCGAATTCTGCCTCGGGGGCTGTCATTCTCGTCGCCGAGCACCCGGTAAGTAGGGCACGCCTGCAGACAGAAGCCGCAGTGTACGCACGTCATTATCCCCGGTAGAACGCTGGCGAGCGATGCATCAGGAAGGGCGCACGCTGGCCTGTCTGGCGTTTCGCTCAACCCACATCTCCCATGATTCCCGGATTCAGAATGTTGGAGGGATCAAACACGTCCTTGATGCGCCGGGAAATCCCGGCGCGAACACAGGTTACCGCGGCGAGCGGCCCAGACGAATGCAGCGGAATGTCCGCGCCCCGTTCGACGATCGCTGAACCAGGGTCCCACCATCTCTCGCCTGTCAATTGCTCGTCGTTGTCGCGATTTACGATGCAGCGCACGACGCCCCGCCCCACTGACGCGTGCACCAGGGCGCCGGCCGCCCGCTTTACGGCGCTGCGCCACAGACCGCCGAGATGCGACGGGCGTCGCGCAAATCGGATGACCGTTGCACCCTCGGGCTCGCACTCGCGAAATGAGCTCCAGATTTCGGGGCTTGTGATGCCAACAGTGTTCAGTTGCGAGAGCGCTTTCACCTGTGCGCGAACGGATTCGGAATTGCCGCCAAGACGAACAAGAATCGTCGTATCGGTGCCGACCCCGAGGCGCTGCGCCAGTGCTGCGTTCAGCATTTCAACCGAGTATGGCGCGATGGACGCGCTGGAAATTGCCCGGAGCTGCGCATCCATGACTTGCGGGTCGTTGTCTACCGCGAGGGCGTAACTCTCATCAACTTCGGGAAGCGCGCGGAGCCTGAACGTCGCTTCCGTAATGATCCCAAGTGTCCCCCATGAACCTGTGAACAGACGCGTTAGATCGAAACCCGCTACGTTCTTGACGACGCGCCCACCAACGGTGAGAAGGTCACCGTTCCCTGTCACGACTCTGAGTCCCAGGACATGATCTCTCGGGGTGCCAAACGCGTGAGCGAGTGGGCCGTAAGAGCCGGTCGCGATAGTAGCCCCTACCGTGCCCGATCGTGCACCAAAGGGTTCCAGAGCGAGCCACTGTCGCTCTTCCGCTGCCATGGCGGCTACGTGCTGCAACGTCGTACCCGCACGCACAGTGATGGTAAAATCTCCGGGGATGTAGTGGATAACGCCGTTGAGCCCGCTGACAGAGAGCAGTCGCTCCGCGCGCACGACGCGCCCAGCATCCATCCAGGTGGCGCTTCCAGCTATGCGGATGGCTTCATCGCGACGACGTGCATCGCGAACCTCCTCCCGCACCTCGGTTACGGTGCATGCAGCGAGTTGCTCGCTTCGGAGAATCACGCGCGAGCTCCGCGCACCGCGTACCATTCGCGGCACGAGTGAACTGGCACAACCTTCTCGGGATTCGACCTCCGTTCCGGATCGAACACTTGCCGCACTTGACACATCGCGTCGAGAGTTTGTGGAGTGAAAACCAGGGGCATGTAGTCGAGCTTATCCAGTCCGACTCCGTGCTCCCCGGTGATGGTTCCTCCGGCACTGATACAGACCGTCATGATCTCTCGCATGGCTTCGTGCGCGCGCTCCTCCACCCCCGCATGGCGCGCATCGTACGCGATGTTCGGATGCAGGTTGCCATCTCCGGCATGAAAGACGTTGCAGATCATTATCCCGTGACGCCTGCCTATCTCCCCGATCTTCGCAAGAATCTCGGGCAACCTGGTGCGAGGAACCACGGCGTCCTGCACGATGAGATCAGGAGCGATTCGTCCCATGGCGCCGAAAGCCTTCTTGCGCCCCTGCCAGAGCCGCATGCGTTCACCTTCTTCCCTGGCGATCCGCACGGTCCGGGCACCCAACTCAACGCACAGATGTTCGATAACCCGTACATCGACATCCAGTCCAGCCTTGAGTCCGTCGACTTCCGCCAATAGAACCGCGGCTGCGTCCACCGGGTATCCCGCAGCGTAGATGGAAGCCTCCACCGCGCGGATCGTCGCGTTGTCCATCATCTCGAGTGCCGCCGGGACGATTCCTGAGGCTATGATCGCCGACACTGCTTGAGCAGCCGCTTCAACGGTTGTGAAATCTGCCAGCAGCGTGACTATCGCCTCCGGATTGCGTGTGAGTCTCACGGTCACATCCACCGCTATGCCAAAGCAGCCTTCAGATCCGATGAAGGCGCCGAGCAGGTCATATCCAGCATCTTCGCCATCGGCATTGCCCAGCGTCACGAGTTCCCCTTCGGGCAGGATCACCGTAAGCGCTGCGACATGGTTAAGCGTCACGCCGTACTTCAGGCAGTGCGGGCCCCCCGCGTTCTCGGCGACGTTACCACCGATGGTGCACGCAGTCTGGCTGGACGGATCGGGGGCGTAATGAAGTCCATGGGCATTCGCCGCGCGCGTGAGGTGAGCGTTCACGGTGCCTGGCTCGACAACCGCCAGCCTGTTCTCAGCGTCGATCGAGAGAATGCGATTGAGACGGTTGAGCCCCACTACCACCGCATCGCCTTCGGCCAGCGCGCCACCCGAAAGGCCCGTCCCTGCCCCCCGTGCGACGAACGTACGTTTTGCGAGGGCAAGCGCACGAACCACTTCTATCAGCTCATTCCTGGTGTTTGGAAATACCGCGAGTGCGGGCCACTTGCGATACGTTGGCAGTCCGTCCGACGTGTAAGTCAAGAGTTGGCTTCTGCGGGTAAGCACGGAGCTTTCCCCGGTGATACCGCGCAGTTTGGCCGCAAGCTCGGTGTCGCGCTCGCTCGTAGTCACGAGACAACACGTGGTCCGTGACCGTTCTGTTTGGCGGAGGAATGCACCATCGCTCGTTGTTCAAGCGGCTCGACAGCGGCCGACAGGAGTGCCTCAATGCGGACAAGCCGGCTCAATGGTGAGCGGAGTGACAGGAGCTGCTGTCGGGCCGATGCATCGAGATCGATGAGGGACGCAATGAAGAAGGCAAGCAGCGCGGGATCATCCGGCAAAGTTGGCGGCTCGCTGTCATCCCCGGCGAGCAGCCTGGCAGCGGCAGCGACGCGCGCAAACTGATTGCGAACCTCGCTGCATGCTGCATTCACGGCGGCCGGATCTTCGTCCTCATCGTCGTAGCCAGTGATCTGGGCTACGTGGTAGAGAGCTCCAGCATCAAGAAAGCCACGAAAGGCAAAGCGCTCCGTTCCGACGATCACGATGTTGCTGCGACCGTCGGCTAAGGGAACAACGGCCTCGATTCGCCCGATGGTGCCTACGTATCCTGCTTCAATGGCTTTTTCATCCAGCCCCGATGGCAAATACACGATTCCGAACTTCCTGTCGCTCGCGATGCAATCCGCCAGCATGCGACGATATCGTATCTCGAAGATATGCAACGGGATCGTGACGCCGGGGAGGAGTACGAGCGGCAGGGGAAAGAGCGGAATTGAAAGGGGAGTCACGCCGATAAAGTTAGCCGGGCGCAGGAACACAGGAAGCGGTTGGCCGCCCGCTCACCCCTCTCCACTCCGGCTGTTATTGCGGTCGCCTGCGCCTGGCACAATTACTGTCAGCGTGTCGCGGGCAAACCGATACTCCAGCGGATCGCCAATCTCCTTGATTTCGCCGTCCAGAGCGACTCCCACGCGTGCTCGCCGAGTGTCGATTCGCAGGCTTTCACTCATAAAGGATTGCACGCCCGACGCCGGTGCTCGCGTGGTACCGTCCGCTCCGCGGGCGACAATGGCTGCGCTCATCAGCATTAGGCGCGCGCGACCTCTTCCCTCGATTACAACGATGTGCAATCCGCGAGCGCCGCCTTCCTTGTGGTCGCCAAGCGTGGGAAATTGCATCTCGCGCTCCCCGACCGCTATGAAGACCAGCGGCGTGTCGATTTCACGGCGCACGCCGTCCACGTTCAGCGTAATTCGAAAAGTTCGCAACCACACCAGCGTGCGCAGCACCGCGACCAGGCTCGCGATCGCGTACGGGATATGAAGCTTCTCGAGGCGCTCGCGGACCCGCACGAACTTCACGTATGCGCCTACGGAGCTGGTGTTGAGAAATAGCGAATCGTTGACGTAGGCGGCGTCAGCTTGTTTCGTGACGCCGCCCGCGGCGGTGGAGGCGGCTTCCTTTGGGTCTTCCGGTATTTCGTGAAACTTTGCGAAGTGATTGAGGGTGCCACCCGGAATTATTGCGAGCTCAACCGTCGTTCCCGCCACAACCTCAGCTGCGCTTCGCACGGTACCATCGCCACCCGCTACCAGTATTCGCGTTGTCCCGCGCTCCAGTTCCTCGCGGAGAGCAATTGCAAAATCGCGCTCGTCGGGAGGCCGCAAGTCGAAACCGCCGGATTCCTTGAGCGCCTCTTCGATCTGCTCGGCGCTACCGGCCTTTGGGTTGATAAAGGCTGGAATCGCCGCGCGCACGTCGCGCGCCGATGTACCTGAAGCATTAACCACCCCGGTGCGAGGGCCGGCGTTCCCGCCGGGGGTTTGCGGATCGTAGCTCATGGAGCAACAACATACAGCCGTTTCTCGAAATTCGGTGCTTTCCTGGTAATCCATGAAGCCAACGAGGCTATAGCGACACCACCAGAGCCTCTTCAATCAGTCGATCCACGGCCTCTCCGAGAACTTTCAGGCTGAAAGGTTTTTCCAGTACCAGACACTTGGTACGCGCCACGAACTGCGCTGCTTCCGGAGACCGGACATCGCCGGTGGAAAAAATCACACGTTGCAGCAAGTCTGGTCGTTCCACCAAAAGCCGGTCGTGTAGCTGGATTCCGGAATAACCGGGCATCCGCAAGTCGGAGAAAACCACGGCGTATTCCCGGCCGGGATTGGAGAATAGAAACTCTCCTCCCACAGCGCCGTCAGCAGCCTCATCGAAATCCCAGCCGCGGCGCCCAAAAAAACGGCGTAGCGCCGCGCGAATGGCGGGTTCGTCTTCGATTATCAGGACGCGTGGCTTGTCACTGGTTGATTCATTCACTGGCGTGTACCCGTTTGGTGTGCTTTCAACTTCCGGCATGACTACAGAGTCCGCGGTCGCGCCCGGCACATTCGTGCCATTCACGCACGGCAGCGTCACTATGAAGCGAGCCCCGCCGCCTTCGATGGCTGGCCGATTCGTAGCACGCAAGGAGCCACCGTGCTGTTCGACGATTCCCAGCGATACTGACAATCCCAGTCCCGTCCCCGTACCCGTGGGTTTGGTCGTGAAAAATGGTTCAAAAATGCGTGACATGATGGTAGCAGGTATCCCCGGACCGCTATCGTCCACCGTTATTTCGCAGAGTTGGTTGCGTTTGCGTACCCGGATGATGACAGATCCACCATTCCCCGAAGCCTGTGCTGCGTTGACGAGCAGGTTCGTAACCACCTGCTCCACGCCTGCGAGGTCTATTTCTATCGGTACTTCCTGAGATCCGGTGTCGACTTGCAGCAAAGCGCCGATGTCCGCGATTCTTGGCCGCACGGCGCTAGCGGCGCGCGCTATTGCCTCACGTCCATCTATGCGTTCACGCGCGTCGGCACGTCCGCGGCTGGTAGCGAGGAGATCGCGAACGATTGTCCTTGAGCGCTCAGCCTGAGCCCTAATGATGCCCAGCGCTTCCATGTCGTTGGCCGGACGTTCATCCCGCTCGAGGTCCTCGGCGAAGTGCAGAATGGCCGACAGCGGGTTGTTGAGCTCGTGTGCGACGCCGGAGATCAGCTGCCCGATCGCCGCCAGCTTTTCAGCCTGTTGAAGGGCCCGCTCCGCATCTCGCCATGCGGAAATGTCTTCGACAAACCCCTCGAGGCATTGCAGCTTGCCAGTGGAATCGAGAATCGAGCGCGCCCAGATGCGAACAGTGATTGGCGCTCCGTTCTTTCGTTTCCACACAACCTCCCCAGGTTCCCTTCGCGGCCGCAACTGCTCCTCGGCGATGAGACGAGCACGCTCCGCCGGATTCTGATACACGTCGCTGATTAACCGGACTGCGAGAAGGTCTTTCTCGGATTCGTATCCCAGCATCATCACAAGCGCGGTATTAACGGCGATGAAAGAGCCTTCCATCGAGGACCGGTATATCCCGTACGGTGAGTGTTCCACAAAGGAGCGCGAGCTGGCTTCGGAAAGACGGAGTGCTTCTTCCGCGATCTTGCGGTCCGTTATGTCAAAGCCGTATCCAATGACCTTGGCGACCTTGCCGTCGTCCCCGAGCATGGGGCAAAGCTTCCGTATCACATACCGTGTTTCGCGACTGACGTTCTCATGCCGCTCTTCGAAGGCGATTGCCTGACCAGTGCTGAAAACGCTGTTGATGGAACGCGCGCGCATGCGCGCCAAAGCCGGATCCCTGTCGCGTTTTTGGCAGTATTCTTCGTCGGTTCGTCCTATCAACCACTGGCGAACCGCTGGATCACGGACGGCCGACGGGCTGACATACTCGTACCGGCCTTCGCCATCCAGAACGGCAATGTCGGTATCGATGTCTTCGATTATTCGCTCGTAGAACTTCTTCTGCCGGGCCATTTCCTGCTCGGCGAGCCTCGGTTTGGTGAGATCGCGGAGATATCCGGCGAAGCTGGGTGCTCCATAACCGGGAATGCGCACAATCGCCAGCTCCACCGGGAATTCGGACCCGTCAGCGCGCAACCCTGAAATCTCCATGCGCTTTCCCATGATCCTGCTCTGGGTGGTTTCCAGAAAACGTGCCACCCCTTTTCGGTGTGCATCTCGAAAGCGTTCGGGAACGATCAGCTCGACCATCTGCTTGCCGATTGCCTGCTCGCGCGAATATCCGAAAGTTTGTTCTGCGGCGGGATTGAATTCCGTAACATTGCCTAGGTGATCCATTGTTACGATGCAATCCAGCGCGGCGCCGATGATGCCGCTGAGGCGCGCTTCCGAAAGCGCCAGACTACGCAGATTGTCGCGTCGCCGGGTACGCCTCGTCATCAGGTAGGCCAGAGTTCCTGCGGACAGAAGCGCGAGGACGAGAAGTCCTTCCGTACGCAACTGGGCATTCGCCGGCGCCAGCGCTTCATTGCGATCGATCTGTCGAACCAGCCCCCAACCGGTGCCTGCAATGTGAACACCGGAGGCAGTGACGGCCTGACCGTGCGTGTTGGTAGAGGCGCCGGCTCGCTCGATTCCAGTCGCTGCGTCCCACGCTATGGCTGGCGCTCGATCTGATGAGAAGCTATTGCCAAAGAGCGAGTCAGCATGCGGTGTTGGGGTAAGAATGACCAGGCGATTGCCAGACCGCGCGACGATTCCGTTTTCGACCGTTGTTCCGTTGACGTGGTGCCAAGCTACCAGAGGAAAGAGCTGGCTCGAAGCGTTTACCCGAAGTCCAATTGCGCCGGCGATGGGCTGGTCGGTGGCTGTGTCGCCAGTAACCGGGACCATGACGGTCAGCGTGACTCGGCCAGGCGTGTCGAGATATGCGTCCAGTATTCGCGGCTCCCCCGCCCGAAACACCTCGGCAGCAAGTGCGCGTTCGCGCTGGCTGGGAGCCGAGCTCCGATTGCCTTGAGCAACGACGGTCCCCACCGTGTCGAACGCCCAGACGGCATCGTATTTGAAGGATTCTTCTGTCGCGTTCAGGGTGCGAATCAACCTTGCCAGCGCGAGTTCGTAACGTTGGGAAGGCGTGGAACCGCGCTCGTAAGCAATGCCGTCGGAAAGAGTCGCCGCATTTGCCGCAAGAATTTTCCCGTCGAGCGTGCGCTCGCCTAGCCAGGCCTCAACGGCATTCCTGGTGACATTGACGTTGCCAGTGAGGACCTGTTCCCGCAGCGCGAGCCGGCTATGATGGACTGAGCGTGCGCGTAGCCAGCCTGCGGCCAGGAGCAATACGCACCCCGGGATGGCCGCCAGCAACCATATTGGGCGCTTTCCCGACAAGGCGCTTCGGAGGTTCACAATTTGGGAGACTGGGTGCGGTTCCAACAGCAGACCGCGCGGATCGCAAGACGCGTCTCCGTGAGTTCGCTATGAGGATGACGATCCTCTGCAACACCCGTTTCCTCTCACGCATGGAGAAGAAACGGCCCGACCAAAAGGCCGGGCCGTCATGTCACAGATCCTATGGAAAGGGCGCTATTCCATCCGCAAGCGGCCGGTTATCAATCTGGTGTCCAGAAGCCGGCGAGTGCCGAGCCGTCCGGCGATTCACGCAGCTTCTCGAACGCCCGCTCCCGGATCTGCCTGATGCGTTCGCGCGTAACGCCCATGAGCGCGCCGATTTTCTCGAGGGTCAGTGCTTCAGAGCCTTCCGCAAGGCCGTAATAAAGGTATAGGATCTTTCTCTCCCGCGGCGTCAAATACTTGGTGAAGACGCGGTCGATAAACTCGCGCATGAGATGATAGTCAGTTCGTTCCTCGATGTCGCCGCCCTCGACTCCGACAAAGCGCTCTCCCAGCGTGGAGGCCTCGCGGTCCGAACGATCGATTGGTGCGTCAAGTGAAATTTCGGAGGCAGACATCTGGCGCGATGACCGAACAGACTCGGGCGTTTCCTCAATAAGGCGGCCGATTTCGTTGTCTGTTGGATCTCGCTTGAGGACTTGGGCAAGCACCGTTTCGGCACGAGCCAGCTTGATTAGCTGCGAATTTTGATTGAGTGGAATGCGTACGGAGCGCGTTTGTTCGGCCAGGGCTTTGAGAACGGCTTGCCGAACCCACCATACCGCATAAGAGATAAACTTGACCCCCTGATCGGGATCGAACTTCTTGACAGCCTTGAGAAGACCTTCATTGCCGATCGCGACCAGTTCACTAAGATCGAGACCGTGGCCCTGATACTTCTTGACGTACGAAATAACGAATCGAAGGTTAGCTGTGACCAGTCGCTCTGCTGCTTTCTCATCCCCTTTCTGAGCTCGGCGCGCTAGCCGCCGCTCTTCCAATGGGTCACTTATGAGGGGGAGCTTCTGGATGTCGTGGAGGTACTGATCGAACGCTGTGGAGGGAGAGGAACGGAAAAAACCTTTAGACCTGGTCTCGGTCACGTGCTCCATACACGCCCCTTATTTGAATGCCGGAGGGAGGCGAGC
>JACMME010000303.1 GCA_014379205.1 Gemmatimonadaceae bacterium | reverse complement strand
AGCACGCCGGTCGCCTCGCCATTGACCTGAAACTCGTTGTGCGTGTTAACGAAATTTGCGCCCAGATCCAGATTCAGCTTCGGCGTGATCGTTTGCGTCAGGTTGATTCGTCCACCTTTCCGGGAGGATGAAGTACTCTCGAAGATCCCCTTTTCATCGGTCCACGTCCCGTTGATGTAGTACCGCGTCTGATCGGTTCCCCCGTCGAAGCTGAGATTATTCTCGTAGGTGGAGCCACGACGGAAGAGCTGATCCTGCAGGTCGATGCGGGTCGCCACTGGCAGGCCCGCGGCATCGGAAGGGAAGTTGTTGATGCCCAGTTCCGTCGGCGCCTCGCTGGTGGACACGCGTGTCTGGTACGTGATTCTGGTTTTTCCGACACTTCCGCGCTTCGTGAATATCTGGACGACGCCGTTGTTCGCCCGTGAGCCGTACAACGCGGCCGCCGCGGCACCGCGTATCACTTCGATGCGCGCAATGTCCGCCGGGTTGAGATCAGCGAGGCGGTTCTGAACGTTGCTGCGGGCTCCGAGGTCGCGTAGCGTCGCGGAACTGTTGTCAACGATGACGCCATCGACGATGTACAATGGATCGGATCCGGAAATGAACGAGCTGGTGCCGCGCAGGCGTACGCTGATCCCGCCGCCCCCGGGATTTCCGGAGTTCTGGGAGATCTGAGCACCCGCGATCTTTCCCTGAAGTGCCTGGTCGATCGTCGTCGCGGCGGCCCGTTGAATGGCAGCACTGTCAACGCTGCCAATACTGTTGCCGACGGCGCGCTTTTCGGTCGGCGCACCGGTGCCGGTAACGACCACCTCACCCAGCGTCACAGCGACGCCGCTCATCGCAAAGTTGGCCGTGGCGGTTCCGCTGCTTTCGACGCTCACCGTTCGGCGAAGCTCGCCGTAGCCAATGCGCCGCGCGATCACGACATGCGGACCAACGGTCACGGACGGGATCAGGTACTCTCCGTTCTGGCCGGTCAGTGCGCCGATTGTCGTTCCGTCGATTCTAATCTGCGCGCTGGCGATTGGCTGTCCAGTGCCGGCGTCTGTGACTATGCCACGAACCGAGCCGGTGGCCTGGGCCATGAGAGCATTGGGACTGGCGGCCAGAACGGCAAGTATCAGCCGAACGGATGCGAGGTGCATGCTGCCTCCCTTCTGGGTGGATGTCGAAAGCCTTTGCATGCTAGGGGGTGGGACGGGAGAGTGTCAAGAAGAGAGGAACGTCTGTGTGCGCACAGCGATCGGCGAGCTAGCCCAATCGCAACCTACAAGGCGTGCGACAGAAAAAGCGAGATGGATAAAGCTTTACTTTCAGGCTGCTTTCTTCACACTTCAACCATCTCCTTGTGCTCCTTGCTCGATTCCGCGATCACCTTCTGCGCCGCTTCGGCCGGCATTTCCTCGTACCCTCGCAGGCGGCAGGAGAAGCTCCCTCTGCCGTGCGTCATTGAGTTGAGGTCCGTTGCGTAAAGGTGCAGCTCGGCTTGCGGCACTATCGCGCGGACCAGCATGCCGCGTCCATCGGTAGCGGCCTCCGTCCCCTGAATGTGCCCGCGCCTGGACGACAGATCACCCATCACATCGCCCAGGTATTCATCAGGCGTCACGACCATGATCTCGTCCAGCGGCTCGAGTAGTACCGGCCGGCATTTCGGTGCGACAGTCTTGAATGCCTGGATTCCAGCCATCTTGAACGACATCTCGTTCGAATCCACGGAATGGTACGAGCCGTCGAACAGCTCCACCCTGAAGTCCACCAGTGGATATCCCGCTACGATTCCTCGCACTGCGGCCTCCTGGATTCCACGGTCGACCGCTGGCACGAACTTGCCTGGAATGACTCCCCCAACAATCTGATCATCGAACACGTACCCCGAGCCACGCGGCGCGGACATCATGCGCACCCAGCAATCACCGAACTGTCCGCGGCCACCCGTCTGCTTCTTGTGTCTGCCCTGCCCTTCTCCACGACCCTTGAGTGTCTCCCTGTACGCGATTTTTGGCTTGGTAAGTTCGGCCTGCACACCATACTTCCGCTTCAGCTTGCCAAGCGCCACCTCGAGATGCCGCTCGCCCTGGCCGGATACGATGGTCTCGTGCGTCTCGGAGTTGTAATGAGTTCCGAAGGTGGGATCTTCATCGTGCAGGCGGTGCAGCCCGCTCTGCAGCTTCTCCTCTTCCCCGCGCGCCGCGGCGTGAATCGCAAAGCTCACCAGAGGCTCGGGTACGCGGGTCTGTGGCAGCCGCACCGGATGCTCGCGAGTCGAGAGTGTATCGTTGGTATGGGTATTCTTCAGCTTGGCGACACATCCGATGTCCCCGGCACGCAGCCTGTTGACCTCAATCCGATCCTTCCCCTGCGCGACGGAAAGGTGGCCAAGCTTCTCGGTGCCATTTCGGGTAGCGTTAAAAACTTCCTGGCCGGTCATCACCGAACCAGAGAAGATCCGGAAATACGACACGTCTCCAACGTGCGGCTCCGAAAGGGTCTTGAATACCAGGGCGCAGAAGGGGTTTGTGTCTCGGGCGTGTATCTCGACGGTTTTATCCCCCTCCGCTCCCTTGAACGCGTGCAATTCCTCCATGTCGTAGGCCGATGGCATGAGCTGAACGATTTCAGTTAGCAGCGCAGGCACGCCGTAGGTCAGCTCGGGCGACACGCAAAAGAGCGGGAAGAGATCGCCGCGCTTCATTGCCTCCTTCATCCCACCGATTGCCTCGTCGCGGCCGATCTCCAATCCCTCGAGATACCGCTCCAGGAGCGTGTCATCGGTAGCCGAGATCGCTTCGATCAGCTCCTGATAGTAGCGATCGAAGGAGGCCTGATGCTCGGCCGGGATGTCGGTTTCCTCATGCTCGCCCGACTTGGTTCCCTTCTTATAGATGTAGGCTCTCTTCGAAAAGAGGTTCATCACCCCACGAAACGAGGGTCCCTCTCCGATGGGGACCTCAACGGGAACGACCTTGGACGTGAGCTTTTGCTTTACCTGCGTATAGATCCGGTCGAAGCTCGCATTCTCCTTGTCCATGAGCGAGATGACGAAGAAGACCGGATCGCTGCGCTCGACCGCCTCACGGAACATCTTTTCGGTGCCTACTTCTACGCCCCCTGTAGCGCTTATCACAATCAGTGCGCCGTCAGCCGCCGCAAGTCCCGCGACTGCATCACCGTGGAAGTCGAGATATCCCGGAGTGTCGATGAAATTGATCTTGGTTTCCATCCACTCCGCGGTTGCGCAGCCGAGGCTTATGGAGTAGCCGCGCTCGATTTCTTCGGGTGAGTGATCGGTAATTGCGGTTCCATCCTTCACGGAACCGTGCCGTTTGGTGGATCCAGAAACGAAAGCGAGCGCGTCGACCAGAGTGGTCTTCCCGCTCGCTCCGTGTCCGACGACGGCCACATTGCGAATGTTGGAGCTATCGTAGTCCCGCATGGCAAACCCTCGTGCGCGGTGTGGGGCCCCCGATAGGCGAGGGCGTCTAAGGGCTATCCTACTCAGCAAGGCTGAGCAGGGCAAGCGGGCTGGTGACCAGCGTGGGCTTCTCAAGTGCTGTGGAGGAGACCTCGTCGCTTTTCACACCTCGAGTCTACAGCCGCGCTCGAGTACTACGGCAGGTCAGTGACAGTTCTGGCGGACTTTCTCCATGGTCCAAAGCCGCTACTACGCGGTGGCACTGCTAAGTCAGTCGGCCCAACCGTGGCGCCTGAACAAGGAGAGTGCGCAGGAGATCATCGCGCGCTTCGGACAATTCGAGATCTCCAGCGGCGGCAAGCGCTCGCGACTTCTGCCGAGCATCGCTCAAGCAGGTAAAGACCACTGCATCACTACTTCTGACCGCCCGTTCGCGAGCCGCGCACCAAAGCCGGCCCGCCGCGTCGTTGAATAGCCGGTCGCCAGGCTGCGCGGCGGGCGTGGAATGGATTGGGCGGCGTGGCATAGCGTTCAATGTAGCGCCGGTGGACTGGGTCTGAAAAGGTGCTTGTGTTGGGCCTCGGATCATTCGTGACGAAATTCCCTTCGTGATACTCGAGTTTCCCATTCCCACAGCCTGTGCTCTCGTCCACTTATTGCCGGCTTGCCCGGAAAAAAAACGCGGTGTCAATCAGCTTGACACCGCACCAGACACCTCAGTTTCATCCTTCGCAGACCAGGTAGGTTTCAGTCGCCCTCGTATTCGTAGGAGAGTCCATCGGCTAAGCGAACCGTGTCGAGCAGGGAGTCCATTCCGGCCCCCGTAAGAGCCGTTCCGTTCACTTCGTCTGGATCAAAGGTGAGAGTGATTCCACGCCACATACCTTCCGGCCAGTCGGCCATCTGCAGGCCGGCGACGAGGCGCTGAAGCAGCGGGCCGCATTCATCCCGCAGGCGCAGTGCAATATCGGTAAGGACGGCGAGCGGAATGTCGAGGTCACGGGTGACGAGCTCGCCGGTGACGGCATCACGCCACGCTGTATCCCCTACGGCACCACGGCCGGGCCAAACCCCAAGATGACGGAAAGCACCCTGTCCATACCCTTCGGCGCGGCGGGATTCAACCACTGCGGCCAGCGCCAGCGCCAATGACTCGGTGCTCGGCGTGCCGTACAGTGTGACCACGTCGCGACCGCGGCGTTCAAACGTGAACCCCGGAACCGAATCGACGCGAGCCAACACCGGCGAAGGATCGGGGGCTTCCTCGAGCAGCACGAGGACATCCATGTACCCCTCCCTGTTTGGAACATGAGACCGGACGCCGGAGTGGCGCCGCGGCAGACACGCTTTGCGCATTAGTGGAAAGCAAGAGCAAGGCCCAACTAGCGCGGCAGTCGTCTGCCCATGCAACCCAATGATGGAGACAAAGTTCCGTAGCCCGCGCCTGGTTCTATCGAGGGTCGATCGTTGCGGGAATGCCGCAATCAGCGTGGCATTCTCGCCTAATGCGAGATTCAGAAGAGGCAGGCGGTGAGACGGAATTGCGGGTCGCTTTGAGACGGTGTGCAACTCGTGGCATGCCTCTGAGCAAGGGAACCATGCCCGCCATGATACGCCTTGAGCGCCTGCTTGGTCAGCCGCGTTCGCGGCGTGTGATTCCGGCGTCAATGCATTTGGTCTGCTTTGCTTCGCTTCGGTAGCAGGCATGGACAGGTCGACTCGGAGTTACCCGCATGCGCACATTTGTGTCGTCAGTCGCCACCAGGATTGGCTTGCGATGCTCTAAATTCTGGATCGTTCGTCACAATTTTTCCCCTCGCCATGGCGGCGCCTGCGGCGAGGGAAAAACCGAGAGTGGCGAAGACCACAATCAATTCCGGTGTGCTCAAGGCGTTCTCAAAGCCGGGTGCGAGACGGCCAGGCAGAAGGACTATGTCGATAACGTAGACGGCGCTCGCGAAGAGCATTCCTGTCAGGGCCAGCCACAACACGCGTACGCGCCGTGTCGCGATCGCAAAGAGCAGCCCCCAAAGCAACACCGACAGGACATGCACCACCAATCCGGTAACTGTGACTGTGGTGTTGAAGTCATCGTGAAGACGAGCATTGTTACCAAAAACGATCGCGGCGTCGGAGTTGATGAGTCGCCAAGGCGCGCCGCGCGCGAAGCCGAAACCGATCAGTACTCCTGCCGTCGCCGCCGCCGCCGTCAATCCCGCGAAGAGTCCGCTGCGCAAGCGCTCGGCCATCGTTCTCGATAGTTGCACGGTGGGAAAGAAAGCTCGCCTGGTAATTAGTGCTCAAAGGGAAGCGGGCGCGCTTTGGTTCCGCAACCCTACACCTTATAATTGCCAGCATGATCTCTCACCAGGAAAGCGGCCAGCACATCCTTGTGATCGAGGACGACGACCAGGTCCGAACACTGCTGATCCGCCTTCTCTCTGACGGCGGGTACGTCGCCCGCGGGGCGAGCGATGGTGAGTCAGGTTTACAGCAGGCTCTCTCCACGCACCCTGACCTGGTGCTGGTCGACGTAGATCTTCCTCTGAAGAGCGGGGTAGAGCTCACCCGCGAGCTTCGGCAGAAGGGATTCCGCGTACCAATGCTCATGCTCACAGCTCATGCTTCGGTATCGGATCGGGTGAACGGTCTCAACGCGGGTGCTGACGACTACCTGCCCAAGCCATTCGAGAGCGATGAGCTGCTCGCACGCATCAAGGCGCTGCTTCGGCGTGCATCCATGCAGGGAGTTCCCGCGATTCGGGTTGGAGAAATGGTGCTGGATCCCATCAGCAGGGAAGTAACGCGCGGAGCGGTCCCCATAGAGCTGACGCAGACCGAGTACGCGCTGCTCGAGTACCTAATGCGAAACCCTGGGCGTGCTATTGCACGGTCGGAGCTCGGCGAGCATGTCTGGAAGTCCGGTTACGACCCAGGAACCAACATTGTTGATGTGTACATCAATTATCTCCGCAAGAAGCTCGGAGACGACAGGCGGAGTCCGATGATTCGTACGATTCGTGGGGTGGGTTACGAATTGGGAATGGAGGAGGTGGAAGGCGGCAGCTGAGAGGATTGCGTAGCGACAGGATTGCGGATTGCGGATAGCGGATTGCGGACTGAACCTCGAACTACAAAGGCGCGTTCTTTAGTCCGCAATCCGCAATCCTGTCGCTACGGGCGCTTCGCTTCCCCTCGGGCGAACTTCGGCATCTCGGCCCAGGCTACCGGGTCTACATCCTCTCCGTGCACGTAGATGCCGTAGTGGAGATGCGGTCCGGTGGATAAGCCGGTGCTGCCAGCACGGGCGATCTGATCGGCTCGCGCCACCAATTCGCCTCGGCGTACAAGTACGGTGTCGAGGTAGAAGTAGGCGGAGAGTACGCCTTGCCCATGGTCGAGTATGAGGGTCCTCCCCGAAAGAGTGTAGTCACCTACTTCCGCGACCATTGCCGCTGCAGGTGCGCGCAAAAGCGCCCTGCGTGCCATGGCGATATCGACGCCGGCGTGCCGCCAGCCGGGAGCGTCCGTGGCTGGCGAGGTTAGCGTATCCGCGGCAAAGGCGCCGCGCACCCTGAGTGACGCTGCTACCGTCACTGAGCGGGAAGAATCAGAGGCCGGGAAGTAGAAACGCTCCACGCCGTAGGCGGAGCTCTTGCTGCCTCGAGCGAGAGGCGGACGCCAATCGCCGGTCCAGTGCCGCTCCGGGCTCTCGCTTCTCAGTAGCTGACGGAGGGTCCGCGCGTCTCGAGATATATCCGCCGTGCGCTTCACCAAAGCGTACCGGATGGAGTCGAGGAAGATGAGCTCGCGGCCAAAGTCGTGGTTTGTTACCGTGATTTGTCGCGTGATACGTCCGGCTGGGCGATCGATGGTAAAGCTGTACGTACCCGCGGGTGCATCGGCCGATAGCGGGACGATGGCCTGAACGCCTGAGCCCGTGCGGTAGCAGGGGAGCGCCGCACCCTTCCACGTGCAGTGGGGGGCGTCCGGGAAAAATCCTTCAGCCGAGATCCATACGACACCACCTCGCCGCGGTGTATCCGGAAACACAGTCACTACGCCAGTGTCCGGCCCGGTGGTTGTGCGTACTGAGCTGTCGGACGGAATAGCTGGCACCCCTCGCAACGTGTCAGTGGAATCCACGAGCGGCCGCGAAGTGGCGAGCGTGTTGCTATCGGCAATTGCCGTGGTGGTGTCCTGCTTGGTTTTGTCCTTTGGAATTATCTCGCACGCAGTCAGCATGCTGGCGATGCACAGCGAAAAGATGGCGGTCTTCATTGTCTCCTCCGTGAGAGGCGCAGAGGGGCAAGAGAGGGGCCAACGACGAGGATCGCGGACGCGAGAGGATTGCGAAAGGATTGCGGATTGCGGACTAACAAGGCGGTCGTGCGGACTCGGACTCAAACCAGCCGCCGACTTCAGAACTCAGACAGTCCGCAATCCGCAATCCGCAATCCCTTACCGGTATCCCGCCGCCTGTAACGCGAAGAGCTCCGCATACACGCCTTCACGTGACACGAGATCGGCGTGCGTGCCGGTTTCTACCACCTCGCCGCTCTCGAGAACCACTATTCGGTCGGCCATGCGGACTGTCGAAAACCGATGTGAAATCAGCACGGCCATACGCCCAGCCATAAGGTCGGAAAATCGCATGAACACCTCGTACTCGGCACGCGCGTCGAGCGCGGCCGTGGGCTCGTCCAGGATGAGCACCTGCGCGTCCCGCATGTACGCCCTGGCGAGCGCCACCTTCTGCCACTCCCCGCCTGAAAGATCCACACCATCCTCGAAACGTCTCCCCAGCATCTGGCCGTAGCCCTCCGCAAGGCGTGGCAGAAGCGATGTGGCGAGCGAGTTCTCGGCAGCAGCGAGAAGAGGTTTCGGGACATCCGCCGTGGAAAGCTCCTTCCTGGGACTGACTTCGGTAACGCGCCCTCGTGCGACCATGTCGCGCTTGTCTCGCGAAAGCGGGATCGCGCGGTTGTCGAGGTAATCCTGCACCGACGCGATCTCGCCGACTCCGATGTTCTCGTCGAAGCGCATGTCGTAGCGCACGAAATCCTGAAAGATTACGCCAATGGCCCGGCGCAGTGACGTCAAGTCGTACTCCCGTAAGTCCACGCCGTCGAGCAGGATGCGCCCCTCGGTCGGCTCATACAGTCTGGCAAGCAGCTTGGTGAGCGTCGTCTTGCCAGCGCCATTTTCCCCGACCAGGGCTATGCGCTCTCCGGGAAGCAACTCGAAGCTCACGTGCCGCACTGCCCATCGCTCGCTGCCAGGATAGGCAAAGCCTACGTCATCGAAGACAAAGCCCCGGGTTATGGGACGAGGCACCGTTAGCGCCCCTGAAGCGGACGCGATAGCGGGACGCATCTCGAAGAACGTGAATAGATCACGCAGGTATAGACTCTGCTCGACGATGTCGCTGGCGCCGAGCAGGATGCGCTGAATCAGATCGCGGCTGCGCGAGAAGCTGGCGGCGAGAAATGTGAGTGATCCAATGCTGATCGAGCCCTGCACAGTTCGAATCAGTATCAGTACGTACGCGGCGTAGTAGCCGAGCGTCCCAAGCAAGGAAAGCGCGGTACTGACCACCCCTTTTCGAATGGACAGCGCCTTGTTCTCGTCGTAGAACCGCTGCGACAGCACGCGGTAGCGCTCGATGAGCCATGGGGCGAGCGCGAACATCTGCACTTCCTTGGCGGTCTTGTCGCTCGCTCCAACGTAACGCAGGTAGTCGAGCTGGCGCCGCTCGGGCGTCCATCGGAACAGCAGCGAATACCCGAGGGAGGCGAAATGCGTCTCGCCGACGAAGCTGGGAAGGATCGCAACAATGAGCAGAACCAGCAGCAACGGACTGTAAGCCACTAGTGCTGCCCCAAGTGACACGAGCGTAAGCAGGTCCTGTCCCATCCCGAGCAGTTGGGAAAGGAGGGCAATCCGTCCGACCGTCTGACGGCGCGCGCGCTCGAGATGATCGTAGAACTCCGGGTCCTCGAACTGGGCCAGATCGAGCGTGGCCGCGTGCTCCATGAGACGCACGCTTATCCGGTTGGAGAACAGGTCTCCGAGGAGACTTTCTATGAGAGACGACGACCGCGCGAGAATTTCCCCTGCGAGCACTATCGCGATTTCAATTGCTACGAGATTCCAGAGGGCGCGCCAATCCGCCGGACCATCGCGCATCGCGACGACGGTGTCGACTATGAGCTTGCCCACCCACAGCGTAGCGAGCGGAACCGCCGAACGAACGATGCGGAGTACCGCCATCGAGGCCGTGTACCCTCGATGCGTAGCCCAGACCAGCCTTACGAGCTTAGGAACGTACGCCATCGCCTTGAGACGCTCACGCCAGGTGGGCTGCTCGGTGCTCGTTGTGCTCATTCGTGGAATTCGCGGGTGCGCCATCTTGGGGAGTGGGGCGTGGGGGATGGGGAGTGGAACCACCAGGAACCGGGAACCAGGAACCAGGAACCAGGAGGTTGGTCAGCGGCAATGCCGGGACCTAGCTATCCCACACCCCTCGTTCCTCGTTCCTGGTGCCTGGTGCCTGGTGCCTGGTGCCTGGTGCCAGGT
>JACMME010000302.1 GCA_014379205.1 Gemmatimonadaceae bacterium | reverse complement strand
TCCGCCGACGGTTTTCCCGTAATAGATGCGTCTGTCGGCCTGATTGTTTTTGGAGGAGATCTATACGGCCATCTGCTGCTTGTCACTACACTCGCTCACCGGGTTCTTTGGCGTTCGACCGTTGCGGTGACTGGCGCGATCGTTGGACTGATAGTGCTCTCCGTATATGCGAGCGATGATCCTTCAGTCAGCCAGCTACCATTCTCGTCTACACTCAAACCGCTGCATCCCCGGCTCGTGCGTACCATCTCGCTGGACGAGTTCACGGATGCGGCTTCCGTTCTTAAGGAGCGAGCCGACAAAGTCGCGCTGGAGAAGTAGCTGGCGTATTGCGGAAACAGAATAGCGGATGTACGGACTGCCGATGGTGGAGTGCTGCGGCGAGCCGGCTGCGCGCCGCGTGTGATCGAGATCATCCGCGGCGACATTACGAAGCTGCAAGTCGACGCGATCGTGAATGCGGCGAACGAGTCGCTGCGCGGTGGCGGTGGTGTTGACGGCGCCATACATCGTGCCGCTGGCCCCGAGCTGCTCGCCGAGTGCAAGCGTCATCCCGGCTGCCCGACCGGGGACGCGGTACTGACTCTCGGCTACCGTCTGCCGGCTCGATATGTGATTCACACTGTCGGACCGGTGTGGGGAGACGGATCATTCGGGGAGGCTGAGCTGCTGCGCAAGGCGTACCGCAGCGTGTTTCGAATCGCGGCGGATCACGGAGACATTCACACACTCGCGTTTCCCGCAATCTCAACCGGCGTATACGGATATCCCAAAGACGCCGCCGCCGGAATCGCGGTCGAGATCATGCGTGAGAACGAAGCAGGCTTCAGCCGAATCATTGCCTGCGTCTTCGACGATGCAATGGCCACAGTCTACCGCGACTTGCTCCCGAGGGCCTGATGCAACTCATCCTGTTTCGTTCCGTCTGCAGCGCTCCACAACTTTCTGGCATTGCTGCGTTCTCAACCAAACAACCGCAATCCGCAAATCCGCAATCCCTTTCACACCCTAAACTGCCTCAGATGATGATCGGTGTGCCGATAAGCAAGAATCCCCCACTGCTTTGCTGTGAGTGACCCAAAGGCCGGATGCACCGGCCATTCGGCAGCGCTCTCACGCGCGGCGAAGCGATCTATCAGCTGCCGCAGAACCGCGAGGTCGGCCTCCCACTCGCCTGGCTCGGCCTGTATGAGCTCCCGCGACGTAGGAACTCCCTTGGGAAAAGGAAGCCAGTAGATGACCAGCTGTTTGAGCGGCGTTCTCCTCAAAGGGGTGTTTTTCGGCTTGCAATAAAGATCGCCGACAGCCATCCGCATCGCCTCGACAATGTGCTTCAGCATTCGAGGAGCATTCATGCTGCCCCAGCGCGCCTGGTGTTGCGGTGTCAATTGACCGAATCGCCGCAGCACTTCATCGCGGGCGTTCGCCTGAAACAGAGTTTTCACGAAGCTCCTTGTAACGCTATCGACTCCCAGCACGATTCATCGATCCGAGCTGAGGACTGAGGATGTTTTCTGTTCAACACTCTGAGTCCCGTTTCCCGGAACCCGTTGCTCCCGTTCACCGCGCTTCACCAACCGGGCACCGCGCACCGGGCACCGGGCACCACACTCGTTGCGGATCCAAAGCCGACCGACGCCGAGAGTTCAGGACGTCGCCACCGAAGGTTCCGTCCGCTCGAATACTCTGCCCAACCACCAAACGCACAATAGCACTTCGACCACGAGCGCAATCAGGGCCAACGCGGCACCTATGGCAATGCTCCACTCTTCAGAAATGTGCGGCATTCCCCACCGAAGCGTCATGGCCAGAGTAACTGGAACGAGCAAAGCGATTATGAGCAGTATGAACGAGCCCAACATGATCACCATCTGCTGGCCAATCGTCTCTATTCCTCCCGCGCCCTGCAAGGTTCGCCTTCCCCATTCAGGAAACAGCAGAGCGAGCGCATTCTGAATGCACATTCCGATTGCGTTAACAGCCGGCAGAATGGCAGCTGCCGCGACTATTAGCATCGTCCGTTCGGACAGCGCGGTCTGAATGGTGACATTGCCGAGCAGCAGCAGGTAAGCGAGCGCAAAAAAGGACAGCTGCAGCGCAGTAAGCGAAATGGCCGAAGACGCCACCTCGGCGCTTACGATCGAGGCTCCGCTGAGTGGATAGGAGCGCAACAGCTCCAGCCTGGAAAGATCGGCGCGGAGATCATTGCGCACCCAAATAGGTCCTGCGACAACCAGTAATCCCCCCCAGGCAATGAGAAACGTACCGAGAAATTCGCTTATGCTTCCTTCGATGTTGAATGATGCGATGGCGAATCCGATGGCGAGGCCTACGAGGATACGCGCTACCATCGCCAGGCGAAATGTGCGTGTGATTGCGATGCTGTTCTTCCAAATTATCGCCACGGCTGGAGTTCCATTTGGCGCCAGTGGCAGCCACGCGCGCAGGGGCTGTTTTCCTCTCGAGAGGGAAGCCCCAAAGGCGCCACGTTCGCGCACCGCCGCAACGAGCTTCGCCCTTTTCGCGGAGGCCTCGACGGCCGCCTCCTCGAATGCCGCGTCGCTTCGGATTACCCAGACATAATGCAGGGCCAGCATTGCGATAGCCGGCGCGAACGCCGCAAACCACGAAGCGGTGTCCTGGGCGAATCCTGGCGCCATAGCAAGCCGAAACGGCAAGAGGGCCAGCCGGGCTCCGGGCTCCTGAAGCACAAGTCCCAGCGTCTCAAGAAAGCTGCCCCCTTGCCGATCAGGAACGACCGCGTACACGCTCCACGCCAACGCCAGGGCGCCGGCTCCGAACAGTCCTATTGCGACGCCGTTGCGCCGCAATCCGGCGCGCCCCTGGGTCATCGCGCTGGTCCGCACGAGAGAAACTCCGAGCTGGTGCAAGTAGAACGTCGAAAAAAGCATCCAGAAGCCGAGCGCCCGCAAGCCGAACGGAAGCGGACTCCCACCGCGCACTAGAAGTGTCCAGAGCAACGAGCTCAATAGAATCGCGAACTGCGCGCGAAAGAGCTTGTACGAGATGAGACTCCGGCGCGACAACGGCCCCTGAAAAAGGAACTGCACTTCCGCCTGCGTGAAGGCGAGAGCATTTCGCTCGTTGCCGAAAATCCACCATCGCGCCGAAAAGAGAGCCACCACCAGTGCGGCGACTTCGAGGCCGCCGCCACCAAAGCCGCCCGACGGCAAAACCTGTGCACCCCCCGGCCGAAGGAAGATGAACCACAGATATGCTCCCCCCAACAGGAACGCGATCGCGTACCGCGGTTTCCGCATTCGCCGGAACTGCCGCTTCACCCGATTGCGCATCGAGAGGCGCGCGAGATACCAGTAAGTGGAGAGGAGAGAGGAGGGCATGGACTCGGATTGCGAACTGGGTTGCGGACTGCGAACTGGATTTCGGATTGCGGATTGCGGACAACTGCACAACTGCAACTGCGAACTGCGAAGCAGACTACGCAGAGTGAGCATGCGGATGACTGCAATAGCAAGTCTTGATACGAATTGTGATCGTGGTTGCGGACTACGCTTTATTGCACCTCACGCGCGTGGTCGTTCTTCGCAGTTCGCAGTTGCAGTTGTCCGCAATCCGCAATCCGAAATCCGCAATCCTCTTGCAATCGTTACTCCCCACTATTCGTCACCGCCAAAAAAACGTCCTCGAGGCCGCGGCCTGCGAGCTGGGGGCGTTCTGCTATGATCTCATCAATTCTTCCGATCGCCATCAGCTTGCCCTTCTGAATGATCAGGATGCGCGTGCACAGCTCCTCAACCAGATGCAACAGGTGGGAGCTCAGGATGACACCCGTGCCGGATCGAGCGCGTTCGGCGATTGTCTGCTTCATTCGTCTGATTCCGACGGGATCCAGCCCAGTGAGGGGCTCGTCGAGAAGAAGCGCTTTGGGATCGTGCAGGAGCGCGCACGCAATCGCCAGCTTCTGCTTCATTCCTCTGGAGAGCTCGTCCGGGAGCGCGTCGCGCTTGTCCGACAGCTCCATTTCGGACAATAGGGGAGCAATGCGTGCCTCTGCATCCGCGACGCCGTATAGACGGCCAATGAAGCGCAGGTGCTCGGTGACTGTGAGATAGTCGAACAGATGCGGCTCGTCGGACACAAAGGCCATCTCGCGCTTTGCCGCCACAGCATTCGCGCCAAGGTCGATCCCCGCGATTCGGATCGTTCCGCTGGTGGGGCGAATGATGCCGGCCAGACTGCGGAGAGTCGTTGTCTTTCCGGCACCGTTTGGGCCTACAAGTCCCAATACCTCACCCGGCAGAACGGCAAATGACAGGTCGGAGACGGCGGTGAAGTCGCCGTAGAGCTTGGTGAGGAGTTGAACTTCGATCACGTAATCGGGAATCGGGAATCGGGAATCGGGAACGAAACAACATTCCTGAAAAGATATCACCTGACGTTGTACTTGAATCGGCCCTGCAGACTCAGCACTTCGGCTTCCGCTTGCTGTCTCCCCACCTCTCCTCTCCTGTCTCGCCTCGTCCGGATTCCCGTTTCCCGACTCCCGGGAATGATTCCCGTTTCCCGATTCCCGTTTCCCGACAAACGCGACACTATTCTCTCTCGCCGCAAACGTGGCTCACCATCAAGGGAGATAGACTGTGCCCACTCCAGCTGACCCAACGTCCTTCGACGAGTATGCCTTCCTGGAACGGCTCGAGGCTGCCGACACCGAAAAGCTGAGCCAGCTCCTGCTGCACCCGGCACCAGAAGAGGAGCGGGTCCTCAGAACATACTTCGGTGATCTGCGCTACCAGCGACTGCACGGACTGGCTGTTCGTCGCTCGAGCACGCGAGGGAAGCGCGGCGACAAGGGGAACGTCGTGGTTATTCACGGCATCATGGGTGCGGAACTGAGCGCCTTCGATGGCGAGCGGCCCAATCGCATCTGGATGCGTGTGCTGCGTCTCCTGCTGGGCGGCATCGTCAATCTCCGCCTCAACGATGATGGCTCCGGAGACGCGGACGCAGTGCGTGAGATCCGGGCCACAGGCATTCTCAAGAACACCTATGGCGAGCTTCTCCTTTCGCTGGCGGAGAACTGGAACGTCAAGCCGTTCTGGTTCGACTGGCGCAAGGATATCAGGACAGCCGCCGGTCAGCTCGACGTAAAAATCTCGGAATGGTTCGGAGACCGTACACCGGTTCACATTGTCGCGCACTCCATGGGCGGTCTCGTGGCGCGAACGTTCATCAAGCAATACCCAAAGCGCTGGAAGGCGATGCGTGGACGGCTGGTAATGCTCGGCACGCCGAATCATGGATCGTTCGACATTCCAGCCGTGCTCACCGGTGCGGACAAGACGGTACGCAAGCTCGAGCTTTGCGACATCAAGCACGACCTCGGCGAAGTGCTCGAGGTCCTGCACTCGTTCGTCGGGTCGTATCAGATGCTTCCCTCGCCCCGGGAGATGGGGAACATCGCACGCCTGTATGACGCCGAAACCTGGGGCTCGCTTCGGAAGCCTCTCAGCGTTCCGCAGCGACACCTCGACAACGCCAAACAATTTCACGAGTGGCTGCGCGACGCTATCGATCCTGCCCGCATGACGTACATCGCGGGATACAACCGGCCGACCCTATGCGATATAAGGGAACGAAACTGGAAGTCACTTGATTCGCTCGATGCATTCGAGGTTACGCTCGACGGTGACGGCCGTGTCCCCCACGCGCTGGGAAAACTCAAAGGCGTGACGACCTACTATGTGGACGAACTTCACGGCGATCTGCCATCCAATCAGCAGGTGCTTGCCGCCCTGGAGGAGCTGCTGGAACACGGAGCGACCAGCCGGCTAGGCACGGCCATGCCCGAGCGGAGTGCCCGAGCCGGACCGGCGGCGGAAACGCGAGCTCGCGCCGCGTTGAACGTGGAGTTGGCACGCGACGCGGACGATGAAACGCGCATCGATCAATTCGTGCGCCGAATGCAGACGCGACGCGATGGGGCCACCACCCCCCCACGGGTGTTGGCGGAAGAACAGCGAGTGGCGCAGGCGATCACCCGCGGCTTCCTCAGGTCGCCCAGTGATGAGCGCGGTAGTTCGGCTGGGATTGTTGCGCCGATGCAGACTGATGTCCTGCCGGTACGGATCGAGGTGCGGCTCGTTCACGCCGCTATTCAGAACTCGGATTCTTTCGATACGTCCGACATGCCGGTGGACGCGATAGCCGTCGGACACTACCTCGGCGTCAAGCCTGTGAATGCCGAAGGCGCCATCGATGCAGCGATCAGTAGTGCGCTTGTCGCTGATGGCGAGAGCATTGGCACGTCGGAATTGAACATTATCACTCAGTATGCTCAACGCGGAATCATTCGTGGAGAGCTGGGACAACCTTTCTTTCTTCCGGATCCGAGGGCAGAAGCCGGGGCCGCCAGCCGCGTCATAGCGATCGCGGGGCTGGGCATTCCGGGGCGCTGTGGTGCACCCGAGCTGACGGTCACCGTGCGCGAGCTGTGCTGGTCGCTGGGCCGCATGGGTAAGGAGCATCTCGCGTCGGTGCTGATCGGCGCGGGCAATGGAAATCTGTCCGACAACGAAGCGATTGGCGCGTGGGTGCGCGGCCTCGAGGAGGCGAGCAGCAACCCCCGGCAGGCGGAGAAACAACATTTGCGTCGCGTGACTTTCGTGGAGTTCGACGAGAGAAAGACGCTGCTCATCGACGAGGCGTTGCGAAGGCATCCCTGCCGCACCGATGCGAATGTCGGCGCGCGGCGCTCCAGAGCGATGGGCGAAGCCGGCGCAGAGTTGCAACCCTTCGCGATAGTCTACAAGGAGCTTGGCGCGGATAAGCGCGCGGCACTTCGGCGGAAAGCGATTGCGAAAGCGCGGCAGCGCGCCAAGGCCGAACTCGAGCGCGACACAGCGGATTCCGCCCCGGATACCCCTCCCACCCGGCTCTCGGTCGGACTGGAGAGCGACAAATACCGGTTTGGGGCAATCACCGCGGTCGCGTCGATTCCCGAGCGACTCATTACCATCGATCCAAAGCTCGTAATGGATGTGAACGACCAGCTTGTTTCCGCTGGAGATATCGTCACCCAGTGTGAGCGCGGCAAACTCCTCGGCCATCTCCTAATCCCGGCCGATTTGCGTGACCAGCTTGGTGGTCAGGCACCGCTTGTGGTCATGGTGGATAGCGTAACGGCGCGCGTTCACTGGGAGATGATGGCGCTTACACTTCCCGCTATCAGCCGCGGCGCCGCGGCGCATTCCAACGGAGATGGCGTACTCACGGACGCCGAGCGTCGCGCCGATGAAGAGCGTTCCTTCTTCAGTCTCAGCCGCGGGCTGACGCGTCAGCTTCGGACGACCCTGGCTCCACCTCCCGAACCGCCACCGCCTGCCCGAAGGACGCTGCGAGTTCTCGTCGTGGCCGACCCCGGCATCGGACAGTGGCATCTCAATGGTGCGGAGGAGGAAGGCGTTTTGGTAGCCGATCTCCTGGAGAGCTACAACACCATCATGAGCGCCACGACTGGAAACCGCGTGGAGGTTGTTCGTCTTTTCGGTCCGCGCGAGGCTACGCGCGCGAACGTCCTGGGTCATCTCTTTCTCAAGCAGTTCGACGTTCTGCATTTCGCGGGTCATTGCCAGTACACTCGCAATGAGCCTGGCCGCTCCGGATGGATTTTTGGCGACGGTGAGCTGCTCAGCGCGAACGAGCTCAATCGCATAGATCGCATTCCGAAATTCGTGTTCTCGAATGCCTGCGAGTCCGGTATCACACCCGACGATGCCGAGCGGCGCGACTCCGGGCTGGCCCCGAACTTTGCGGAGTCGTTCTTCGCACGTGGAGTTTCGAATTTCGTATGCACCGCCTGGCCCGTGGATGACCTCGCGGCACATGAATTCGCGGCGACGATGTACGCCAACCTGCTAGGTCTTTCACGCGAGGCCGAGTCAGCGTCAGCCGCGTCAGTCAAAGCCCGCCCTCACAGGAAAAACGCGTCGACGGAACGGGAACGCGCGACGACCTGGAATGGTCCACAACAAATGCACGTGGCGATGCGCGCGGCCCGCTTGGCGATAGCGCATACGCCAGGTGGGGTGACGACATGGGGCGCGTATCAGCACTACGGCGATCCGAACTTCCGGCTGTTCGAATGGGGAGTGAGCGCCGAACCTGTTGTGGGAAGAAAAAAGAGAAAAGCACCTTCAAGGACTGGCAAGAAAACGGCAGCGACAAGGAAGCGGACCCGAAGGTGATCACCCGAGTGGTTGCGCGTACGACGACCGCGATGCTGGTAACGCTAGCCGTATCAGCATGCACAGCCGCGCGCTCTCGATCCGTGAACGCCCCATCGGGTTGCTGCACAGCCGGTGCTCTGGCAAGCGGATTGAGTATTGCTGAGCGATATCGGACGGATGGCATTTCTGCACGAAGGTTCACGCACGCACAGTTCTGGCGCGCGGTCTCTCGTTCCGTATCGCGTCCCGCCCTGCGAGCCGAAGTAATCGGCCGATCGATGCTCGGTCGCGAGATCAGGTCGGTGTCATTCGGCGAGGGTCCCGTAGCTGTGCTTCTCTGGTCCCAGATGCATGGCGACGAGTCCACCGCGACCATGGCAATCGCCGACATCTTCCGCTTCCTTGCGGAAGGGGAAAAGGACGGTCTCCGCGAGCGTCTGCGGAAAAATCTGACTGTCGTATTCGTCCCGATGCTGAACCCGGACGGCGCTGAGCTCTTTCAGCGCGAGAACGCCGCTGGGATAGATATCAATCGCGATGCCCGGCGTTTGGTCACTCCCGAGGCGAGGGCTCTCAAGGAGTTGCGCGACAAGCTGCAGCCTCGTTTCGGTTTCAACCTGCACGACCAGGGCGCGCGCACGCGGGCAGGAACGAGCGGACCGCAGGCGGCGATAGCACTACTGGCTCCGCCGTTCAATGACTCCCGAGGATACAATGACGTGCGATCTCGCGCCCGGCTGGTCGCCGCTACTATCGCGCAGGCGCTCGGCCGGGAAATTCCCGGACGGATAGCGAAGTACGACGATTCATTCAATCCGCGTGCGTTCGGCGATCTGATGCAGCAGTGGGGTACCAGCACCGTCCTCATCGAGAGCGGAGCTCTCCCCGGCGATCCACAAAAGCAGCGGCTGCGCGCGTTGCACGTCGGCGCCATTCTAATCGCGCTCGACGCGATTGCGACGGGCGAGTACGCTGACGCGGATGAGGCGGCATACGAAGCGCTGCCGTACAACACATCAGGCGCGAGTGATTTACTCATTCTCGGCGGGCAGCTCGTGCTTCCGAAACAGGCTCCAGTCGCGGCTGATGTCGCGATCAACTACGACGATCCCGTGGCGCGGACCGGAGGGCGGGTTCGAGACGTCGGGGATCTGCAAGGGTCGATAGCGATGGACACCGTGAATGCCGCGGGGCTGTTCCTGCATCCGCAAGCGGTTCTGCTTGCGGATGGCGATCGGGGGATGCTGTTGAAGATTGGCGGCGCGGCTGAGATTGACCTGCGCCGAGGCGCTTCACAGGCTAGCGAGCTGGTTCGGCGGGTAAGGGCAAATGGCGGGGGCAGGGAACCGTAGGAGTGAAACAACACACAATCGCGTATGCAATACACAAACCTCGGTAAATCCGGTCTCGCCGTCTCCAGAATCTGTCTCGGCTGCATGTCATACGGCACGCCGGAATGGAGACCATGGATACTCGACGGGGACGCCGCACGCCCGTTCTTTCAGAAAGCCATCGAAAGCGGAATCAACTTCTTCGATACCGCCGACATGTACTCTTTCGGCGAAAGCGAACGAGTCACCGGTCGCGCTCTTCGGGAATTCGCGAAGCTCGAAGAAATCGTGCTCGCCACCAAGGTCAACTTCTCCATGGGCGATGGACCAAACATGAGTGGCCTGTCGCGAAAACATATCGTCCAGGCTTGCGAGGCCAGCCTCTTGAGACTTGGCGTTGAAACGATCGATCTGTACCAGATCCATCGCTTCGACTCCCGCGTTCCCATCGAAGAGACACTCGCTGCGCTGGATCAGCTCGTGCAACAAGGCAAGGTGCGCTACATCGGTGCGAGCTCCGGTTACGCATGGCAAATGGCGCAGGCTTTGAGCGTGTCAGAGCGAAACGGTTGGGCCCGTTTCGTATCGATGCAAAATCATTACAACCTGATTTATCGTGAAGAAGAGAGGGAAATGATTCCGCTGTGTACAGCCGAGGGTATTGGTGTCATACCGTGGTCACCGCTGGCTCGCGGTATGCTCGCCGGAGCTCGCAAATCTCTCGATGACAGGACATCCACAAAGCGCGCCGAGCGGGATGAATTCGCGCGCAGGATGTACGACTCACCCAGCGATTGGAACGTGGTGGAGGCGGTTGACCAGGTTGCCGGAGCGCGAGGCGTATCATCAGCGGAGGTTGCGCTTGCCTGGCTTCTTTCCCGGCCGGCCGTTGCGGCTCCTATCGTCGGTGCCACCAAGCTTGAACACCTGGACGTGGCAGTGAAAGCGCTCGATCTCAAGCTGAGCAGCGAGGAGATTACCACGCTGGAAAGTCCGTACGAACCTCACGGAGTGAGGCATTGAGAAGCAGGGACCAGGAACCAGGGACCAGGAAGGAACACGAACTCGGAAGCCCGACAGCTGTTTGGCTTAAACGACTACACGACGGAGTTCCTGGTTCCCTGTTCCTGGTTCCTGGTCCCTGGCGCTTTCTAGTAACTTCCCCCCAGCAACACCGCGTTCGCGAACAGCGGCAATAATCCTCGCCAGAGATCGCGGAAATTGGGGTCACCGGCGAACCCGATTACCCGGCCGCGGCCAACTTTCTCAGTCCAGAGATACGGGGTTTCAGCCAGGCGTTCGGGTACTTCCGGCCAGAGATATCCCGAAAGCCGCAACCTCGACCTCGGTGCGTAGCGGACAACCGCTTCGCCTGCTTTCAGATCCTTGGGCGTGGTGTAGATACGATCCGAGAAGACGAGCACGGGGAGTTCAGTGTCGTGCACGCCTGCCAGAAGCGGTGAGAGCGTGTCGGCGGTTGCGCGCACGATTGCGCCAGGTACCTCGGCCGGCAGCGGGGCACCCCCAGCGCTGTCAGCACGAACGGTGTCGCGACGGAGCCTGAGCCGCGCGAGGCCGAGCTTTTCGGATGCCAACCACGCTGTCGCGCCGTCGAGCGTCACGAGCACTCCGCCACCGCGCACCCATGCAGCAACGCGATCGCGTCCCGCGTCGCCGAGCGCGCGCTCCAGAGCCGCTGCCGACACCGAGGGCACTACGAGGACGGAAAAATCTTCCAGGGCGTTGCCTGCGACGGCATTTGCGTCGACGGATGTCACGGGATAACCGAGCCGCTGGTCGAACGCGTACCACGCGAAGCCGAAGGAGTTGCCCGAAACAGGGGCGCCTCCGAGCATGGCGACGCGTGGAATGCGGATCGGGAAGACGCTGTTGCTGCCGAGGTCCGTGCCCGCGTCAACGGCCGCGGATGAGATTGGAGTGACACGGGCGCCTGACCGGGCAATGTTGGCACGCACTCGCTCATGCACGCGCACGCTGTCGTTTGCGGCCACGCGAACTATGAACGCACCGTTCTGAAAGTCATTTGTGCCGGCGCGAAACCCGTGTGGCGCGTACCAGACGCGGATGCTGTCAGCCAGCAACCCTGCCAGGAGACGAAGCGAAGTCTCGCTCCCTGCCTCGAACGCGTAGCCGTAACGTGGTGCGGCGAGATTCGGCATAGTTGCGCTGTCCTGGCGCATGTGGATCTGCCGAGGATCACCATGGTTGAATGCCGTCCGCTTCGCGGCAATTGGAGCGCCCGTCCACCAGGCGCGCACTCGATACGTGAGTGGCAGCGACCAGGCAGTAAGATCGTAGAAGCGCTCTGGTTGTGCCGTGCGACGGTTCTCCAGCTCGGTCTTGATGAATGCGGAGTCCAGCTCCGCATCCGGTTCCAGAAGCGCTTTCGCGAGGCGGCCCTGCGGCTGCGCCAGGTCTATGACCCATGCACCTGAGGGAACCCGTACGTCGCGCGATCGGCCGGATGCGTAGTCCGTGGCTGCGCGGACATTAACTGCCTGTTCCAGCTGTCCAACCTCGATGCCGTTTTCGGCGAGACGCGCGGCGAGTGTATCCGCGCGTCCCTGGGAATCACGCTCCAGGACTATTGTGCGCATCGGACCGCGAGATCCATCCGTTACCGCCGACTGCCTGAACACCAGGTAATCTCGGACGCGCTCACGCACGCGTCGCGCGGATGTAAGCGCGGTCGCCCACGCCGCGGCATAGTGGTGCGACGCCGCCTCGCGTAAAGTGAGAACGCTTCCGTCCACCCGGCGGATTGCGCCACCGGCGCTGGAGGCCTGCTCATAGGTCATTCCAACCGCGCCCGTCAGTATCGGCCACGATACCCCGTATCCCGGATAGAACTCGTCATATCCCTCGCGGCGGAAAAACGACCAACCGCGAAGATCGAACTCTTTCGCGTTGGCGTCGGCGAAGATGTCCCACCATTTCAGAATGCTGCTGTGAACATTTTTGTTGACGGGCTCCATTGGCGGCGCAAAGAAGTAGGTGGAGTTGGAGCCCATCTCATGCAGGTCAGCGGCGACGTGCGGGTACCATTTTCTGAAGGCAGCGACGCGTCCGCGTGTCTCCGGATGCGATAGTATGAACCAGTCACGATTCAGGTCGAAGTGATAGTGACTCGTTCGCGGTCCGGGCCATGAGCCCTGATGAATCATCGCGCCTGGAGTGGAGGGAATGCCCCAGGCGGACCGCATGCGAGCTACGTCCTGTGCGTGCCGCTCGTGTCCATCCGGATTCTGCACCGGATCGATGAGCACGACCGCGCTGTCCAGGATCGTGCGCGTGTCAGCGTCCGACCCGGCGGCGAGCTGATACAGGAGCGCGATGGCTGCCTCTGTGCCGGATGCCTCCCCGCCGTGTACGGTATACGCGAGCCAAACGATGGCCGGCATGCGTGACACGGCCGCAGTGAGCTCCGAGGACGACGCGCCACGCGGGTCGGCAAGACGGGCGGCATCAGCAAGTATCTGCGGCATTCGGGCATGGTTCGCTTCGCTTGTAACGACCGCGAGAACGGACTCGCGGCCCTCGAAAGTGCGCGACATTGTGTCGAGGCGCACACGCCTGCTCGTTGCCGCCACCCTATCCATGTATCGCATCAGAAGCGAATGCGGCGTGAAGCGGTCACCTATCTCGTAGCCGAATATCGCCTGAGGGGCTGGTACACCTGCTTCGTATCCGCCGCCGGTTGCCAGGCTGTGTTGAGCCCGGAGCGCGGCAGGAGCCACGAGCAGGCACGTTGCGATGAGCAGAATTCTTGAATTCACGTGGGAGTTGCGTGAGGGGAGGACACGATCAAGTGCTCGGACAAAAGCGTGCTTGCCGGAACTTCTCCTGCGGAAATTGGCTGTGCGGCAAACCCAGGGTCGCTGGCGAGCCGCAAGGGAAAGCAAAGCAATCGTGCATCAAGAACGAAAGGTTCGCACGGATGCTCCTGATAGAACGGATAAAACGGATCGACTCGTGTCCGCGACGTAGCCCTTCGCACCAAAGGAGCGATCAGTATGATCCGTCACGATCCGGAGCATGCGTACAACCCTTCGTTCTTGATGCCCGTTCCGCTATACGACTACTTCGACTCCATCAGCTTGGCGACGCGCGCTTTGTAGTGCTGCAGCATCTCCCGTCCTGTTGCATTCTCCTTGCTGATCCATTCAGCGTTACGGAAGGCGCGGGGATTGCCGGCTTCGCGCAGCTTATCCAGGTATGGCTGAACTCGCGCGAAGAGAAAGAGGCCTTCTCCACTGTTCTCGAGAAGAAAGTCCACGTTCACAATGCCATGTCTGCCCATTCCATACACCATTTCCCAATAGGTTGAAGTCTGACGGAATGCGGCGTTGAGCGGACCATCGGGTTTGGTCAACGCTACCAACTCCTCATAGCTCTTTGGCCAGAACTTGGAGTTGATAGCGCTCCTTGATTCGCGCATGACGTGCTCGCGCCGGAGATCGTACAGTTTGAGCACCAGATCGGCGTCATGATGATCGGGCAGTTCCTTGACTAGCATCACGAGAGAATTCCGGTGAGAGAAAGGGAATGGCGGATTGCTGCGTTACGGATGCGGGCTGAAAACTGCGAACTGCGAGCTGCGAAGCAGGAACGCGTATTTGCGATCATGGTTTGTCAGAGGGCTTGGAGATGGTGCGCTACCGCGGAGACACTCCCTTATGTGAGACTTGCCGATTGCGAGTCGATTTGTGCGCTGCCGGTCGCTGGCGCGTCGTCCTTGATGCTGACGGCCGCTTACGCGTGGTTTTTCTTGCCGTCGGGCGTTTCCGCTTTCTCCGCGGCTTCAGGATTGTGCCGCGGCACTTCGGCGAACCGCAGTGGCAGGCGTACAGTTCTTTCCAGGACGCGCGAAACCGACCCGGGCGCTCGTACTGATAGTCGTAAACCAGCTCCGTGCCCGGCGGGATGTTCCTTATTGCCTCAATGAAGATCCGATCATCTTCTATGACAGCTTCGCAATTGGGATCGCACGAATGATTGATGAAACGAGCCGCGTTGCCTCCAACGGCTGCGTCGACCGAAATGTCATCATCGATCCCGAACAGGAAAGTATGATGGCGCTCCATTGCATCGTCGTCATACCGGCGGTCCGCTTCGTCAGGGCCGATCTGCTCACCCGTGTACTCTATGATGCGCGTTCCCTTTCCGATCGGGCGCGCAGCGAAGACTCCGCGTCCCTGGATTGTCGACCTTCGAACGCGGTAAAGTTTTGACTTGGAAGTTGGCATGTGTCCGTAAAATTACGAATGTCTGATCCGGGATGAAGTTACCTGGCGCGCTTCCGCCCGGAATGCGGCGCCTTCCAGCGAGCGAGCTTCGATATGTGGGCCGGAGCACGTCGCACGATGAGCTCGGGAATCCCCATCTGTCGCAACTTGCCCTGTGCTCTCGCAATCATTTGTTCGAGAGTCAGCCGGGGATGAGTGAAGCGGCCATCCTTGTAGCAGTAACTGCAAAAGTCGCTGCTCCTGTCGCCGTTCGCGTCGGTTCCTCCGCCCTTGGCGTCATGGCTCAATGGCATACCGCAACTCTGACAAAATGGACCCTTGGGAAGCTTTAGCACTTGATCCGTTGGCTGTATGAAGGTGATGGCTGTGAGCGGCTAACCCCTGTACTCGTTTAGCGGGCCTCTGGTCTTTCGAAGCAGAAATTCGGAATAGCCACGGACCACATAGTCGCGTAGCTCGCCGACTTCCTCGTAACCCAGGCGTTCATATAGCGCTCGCGCTGAATGATTAAAGGACGAGACGCACAGGAACACGTTTGGAGAGTCGCTGAAGATACGTGACTCGGCGTGTGCGATGAGCATGCTCCCTATTCCACGCCCCCGATATTCGGCTGCAACCGCGACGGTCTGGATGTAACCGACGAAAGCACCCCGCATTAACACGATTACGAATCCCATTAGCGCGTCGCTGTTCGGGTCCACCGCGACGGAGATCTCGCGAGTCGAATCGCGCAACAAGACGAGCGCTGCTTCGCGCGTCCTGCCCAACGTAAGCCATGGATCGGAAGTCACCATTATGTCGACGCAGCGCTGGACGTCTTGCTCGCCCGCCAGGAGACGAATCCGGTGAGACACAGTCGACTGGTTCACGAGCTTTCAGATTCGACGCGTTGGCGCGTCGCGGCCGGAGCTCCTCGCACAAAAGCTATATAGTCCGTTGCGGCTGGTGCGGTGCCAGAGTTTCGCACCACCAATGCAACCTGGCCGCGGTGATACGCGCCGTGCACAGCCACGTGCAGCAGTATGTCTTCGCCCGTTGAGCGGAATGTCAGCCCCGCGCTGTTTGTGTATCCGACCTCCTGTCTGAGAGAATCGCTATCAAGCGTCTCAATGAAGCTGTCGTACCCCAACTTGTTCTCCTGGGCCAGCGCGGCGCACTCCTGGATTGAAAGAGTCGGCCACACGGCGACGCGTGCCTGCTGCTGCCGCAATCTCGCAAGCCAAATGTGCTCGGCACCCAGAACGTGCGAGAAGATCTCCAACGCTTTGGCCGGCGGGTCAGGCATTGCACGAAGCGACTCGAGCACCTTCGCGTCTGCCCAATAGACGTGATCGAACAACTTTCTGATATGCTGGATCATCTCATTTTCCTGAGGCTGATTCTGACCGTGCGACCAGCGATCTGGTCTCCCCGTGTGCCAGAACTCCTAGTTGACTGGCCGGAAGGCCAGCCTCGATCCATGCGGCGCGTAGTCGCTGAGGCGGTTCATCCATCGCCTCGTCAGTCAGCTTGAACGTTCCAAAATGCATTGGCACCATGAGCGAGCGGCTGTGGCCGTTGATCAGTTCTCTGAATGCGCGTACCGCCTCTTCCGGACTCATATGCACGAAACGCATGAACCACCTCGGCGCGTAACCGCCAATGGGAAGCAGGTTCAGGTCGAATGGACCACATCGCTCGCTAATCTCCCGGAAGCCGGGAAAATAGGCCGTATCTCCGGCAAAGTAGACTGCTCGCTGCCCAGCCCGGACCGTCCAACCACACCACAACGATTTTCCACGATCACGGAAGCCACGCGCGCTCCAATGCTGAGCAGGGGTGCATGTGATGACGACATTGTCCAACTGCAATTCATTCCACCAGTCCATTTCCTGAACGTTGAGGGCACCCTTTCGCCGCACGAGCGCACCGAGCTCAAGCGGCACCAGCCAGCGCGCGTTGGGATGCAGCGCCGCAAGGCGACGCATCGTGCGGCTGTCGAAGTGGTCGTAGTGGTTGTGTGAAACAAGGACGAGATCGATCGGCGGGAGTGCATCGAGGCGAACTCCCGGTGGTACCCAGCGCCTCGGTCCGGCGAAGAAAATCGGCGAAGGCCGTTCACTCCAGATAGGGTCAGTAAGCACGTTCAACCCGCCGATCTGGATGAGAAAAGTTGCATGTCCTACCCAAGTGACCGAGAGATCACCGGCAGGCGCGCGGGGAGAAGAAAAAGCGGGAACAGCACGGGAAAACACTGAAGGATCCGGATCGCGTGGGCGAGGATGCGTCGTCCGATGCGCCCGAGCCCATGCTAAAAAGCCCTGTGGTATGTCCGGCGCGAAGTCCCGCCACGGATTGCGGAACCCTCCACCGGGGCGGTGGTGCGCGGCGGGCGGGATTGTATCTTCACCGCCGCCGCCCGGTTCGCTGCGGCTCATGGAGTCACGATCCGGAAAATGTTGTCGTCACCCCGGCGAACTTCACCACGGCCGTCCCGGTTGCTGGTCGTAAAGTACAGATGTCCGTCCGGTCCCATGGCAACGGCGCGTATCCGGCCAATTTCCCCCGCAAAGAGCGGCGCCTCGCCGGTAACGCCCCAGCCATTTGCCGAACGCTCGAGCACGAGACGACGAAGCTGCTCTCCCTTAAGGGCTCCCACGAACGCGTTGCCCCGCCACGGTGCGTGGGACCCTGTGTAGAGCGCGAGACCTGAAGGCGCGATGCCGGGCGTCCACTCAGCCAGCGGCTGGACAAACCGGCGGTTGTCGTCGCGGCCCGAGACCCGGGGCCATCCATAGTTAGCCCCCGCGACGATGGCGTTGAGCTCGTCCTGGTCGTGCCGAAACCGTTCATTGGGAAATCCGCTCGGACCGTGATCGGTGGCGAAGAGTTGACCTGTGCCGGCATCCCATGCCAGGCCCTGAGGATTGCGAAGGCCAATGGCGTAGATTGGCGACCCGCGAACGGGATTGTCGTCCGGGATGCCGCCGTCCGGCTTGTACCGAAGAATTTTTCCAGCGAGAGATTGGCGATCCTGCGCATCGCCGGGGTCCTGAGCGTCGCCGGTGGCCACGTAAAGCATTCCATCAGGCCCGAACGCGATCGCGTCCCCGGAATGAAAGCGCGATGCGGGCAGTTCGTTGACTATCGTCGTCGGCTCGCCGCCTCGCCCATCTTTTTCGGTTAAACGAAGTACGCGGTTCACAAGCTCATCGTCGCCAGCCGGGAACGTGCCTACGACGTAGACCTGACGCGAGCTTGCGAAATCGGGCGCCAGTGCGATTCCCATGAGCCCTGCTTCGCCGGTCGCACGCACGGCCAACGTAGCCCACGGTTGCGGTTGCAGGACGCCCTTCTCCACCACGCGAATGCGACCAGGCCGCTCGGTGACGAAGATTCTGCCTTCAGGATCGAATGCAAGCGCCCAGGGGACCTCGAGCCCCTGTGCGACCGTGTCGAGTACAACCGCCGTGTGCAGCGAAGTGGCCGCGCTGCCGCTCGGGCTGTCGGAAAGAGGTTCTCGTTGCCCACTAGCGGCGGTCACAGCCATTGTCGCCACGCCCAACGCGACAAACCACACCTGATTCTGAAGTCGTGATTTCACAGGAGCATTGGACGCGTTCGCAACCGTGCAAGCGTGCAGACAGCCAATATCAACCTAACATGGCGGTATTCCGCATCACGTCTCACAGGCGAGGACGTCAATACGCTTCTCCCGCGATGTCTTCCGCGTCCGGCCCTTGCAATTTGTCCGTTTGAACCGTCTCACTACCATTTTAATTTCGTCATGCCTATATTATAAGTTCGACAACACTATTTATAACCTGTGGAACTATGAACTTTAAGTTTTCGCGGACGGTCGCGACAGCTACCTGCGCAGTCCTGTCTGGCTGTATCGGACTGCGGCCAACAGAACCAGGCCCTATCGTAACGGATCGGCCGGACTTCACCGAAAGCACCGATGTCGTGCCGACTGGAATGCTTCAAGTAGAAGGTGGATACACTTATGCCCGGGCCGCTGGCGAGCACGGCCACACGGTTGGCGAAATTCTCATCCGGGTTCCAATTGCGCGACGACTGGAGTTCCGCGCCGAGCCGGGCTCGTACATATCCGCCTCGGGTGGGCCGTCGGAATTCGAGGATGGCGGAGCGGGCTTCAAGGTAGCCCTCATTCAGGCCGCGGAAACAGCCGGTGGATTGCGCCCGGCTATTTCGCTACTTGCCGGCTCCTCGACTCCAAGAGAATTCGGGAGAGGAGCATATCAGCCGGAAGCCAAGCTCGCCATCGGTGTCGGTCTCACCGAGCGCTTCGCCTTTGCGTCCAATCTCAATTACGCGTACCTGAATGACACCGGCCGCCGCTTCAACCAGTTTTCGGGGAGCGCTTCGCTTGCGGTCGGACTTGCTGAGCAGATCGGAAGTTACCTGGAGTACTTCATCTTCAACCGTGAATCGATCGGCGGTTCAGCAGCGGGTTATCTGAATGGCGGTTTGACTTACCAGTTCAACGACGATTTTCAAGCCGATGTCCGAATCGGTGCGGGCATGGTTGGAGATGAATCTCCGGGCGGCGGTCGCTATTTCATTGGACTCGGACTGGCGCGCCGCTGGTAAGCGCTTGTAGTTACGCGCGGCTTCGGAATGACGCCAGTTATGTTATCTCCGCAAACCACTTCCGGACGGCATCGAGCTCTTCAGGCGCGATCGAATGACCTGCATGGGCCCAGTGAACTTCGACAGTGGCTCCAGCTTCGCGGAGCATTGCCGCAAGCCGCTCGGTGTTAGCGGCGGGAACTATAGGATCGTTGCCGCCGGCCGTGATAACCACGCGAGTGGAGGCGAGCTGAGGCAGGCGCTCCGGCGTCAACGGAACCATCGGATGCATGAGAGCAGCCGCGTGCAGTACGCCAGGGTGGAGGAGTAACATGCTCGCCGCGATGTTAGCGCCGTTGGAATACCCGAGTGCGACTACGGCACCCTCATCGAAGTGATGAGTATCGGCCGCGGAGCGAACGAAGGCCGCCAGGTCGGCAGTTCGGCGAACAAGATCCGCCTCATCGAACACACCCTCTGCGAGCCTGCGAAAGAAGCGTGGCATTCCGCGCTCGAGAACCTCGCCCCTGGGGCTCAACAAGGAAGCGTCGGGGGCAATGCTCTTTCCGAGTGGAATCAGATCGTCCTCATTCCCACCCGTTCCGTGAAGCAGGAGAAGCGTTGGAAACCCGTTGGACCCTGGAATGAAGCGATGTATCAATCTTGATCCCGAATCCCCGGCATAAGGTCATGTCCGTTCCACTCACGCCACTGAGGCGATTGGCTTGAGTGCGTCGCGATGCGCGGCGACCAGAGCCGACTCCTCTGCTACCATCAAGTCGGGTGAGAGCGTCGCGCCCGCTGGCGGCTCACCCACAACGGTCGCGCGACCCACCGCCTGGAGCATGCGCGCAAGGTCCGTCGCTACTCGAGAGCTCCGCTTGCCGATGAGAACATAGACCGCCGGGCCAACGTAGCGCAAACCCGGCAAGCCCGGTACCAGAAAGGCGCGCTGACGATGTGCATCCGTCCAGTATTCAGCATCGAGATGTACGAGCTCGGTGTCGAAGAAATGACTTGCCAGAAGAGAAGCCGCAGCGCTGTCACCGCCTTCGTGCCGGCGCAAATCGATCACCAATCCCTGCGTATCCGTGAAGAAGTCCAGCACTGCCGCAGTAATCGCCGCTCCCGATTCCAGTTTCTGAAAGCTGCGAATTTCAAGGTAGCCGATATTACCGGGGAGGTGTGCGAGCTGCTCGAATCCGGCAGCGCGCATTTCACCGGAGGCAGAGAAGCGAATTTTCGCCCGTGCAGCGGGACGCGAGGTGGTCGCGAATGGATTCAGCGAACTTGGCGGAACAGGAATGGTGCGCATGGTCGGTTCTTCGGACAGCTACAGGTGGGCGAGCCAGGTACGAAAACGGGAAGCGATTTCAGCGGTTGCAGATAAGAGATACGTCTTCTCTTCTATCCCTATGACAATCAGTTGGCCGGAAAGGTTGTATTCTTGACGTGCTTCTGACGCAGCACGCGTCCTCGCTTCACTAACGAACGACACATGCCGAAAGACACGCGCATTGCCCTGACCGGGGCTACCGGGATGGTGGGTTCCGCTCTCGCTACATACCTGACTGGAAGGGGAATCACAGTCGTGCGCATTGTGCGCGAGTCTTCCCGCGTGGCCGGCAATGATGTCGTGTGGGATCCAGCGAAAGGCATGCTGGACGCGCGGGCACTGGAGAACCTGGATGCCGTTGTTCACCTTGCCGGCGAGCCAATAGGCGAACGGTGGAACAGCGCGAAGAAGGCGGCGATCCAGCAGAGCCGGGTTGCCGGGACGAGCCTGCTCGCGAAGCGGCTCGCCGAGGCCGCTTCACCTCCACGCGTGCTGGTGAGCGCATCGGCGATCGGCATTTACGGCGATCGGGGCGATGAAATTCTGACGGAGCAGAGTGCTACAGGCTCGGACTTCCTGGCTTCAGTCGGCCGCGATTGGGAGAACGCCGCGGCTGCTGCGCGCACGGCAGGCATCCGGGTAGTGCATCCCCGCTTCGGAATAATACTCAGCGCCAGTGGAGGCGCGCTTGCCAAAATGCTTCCACCGTTCAGGCTCGGAGCGGGAGGTAAGCTGGGACGAGGGAGCCAGTGGTGGAGCTGGATAGCGCTGGAAGACGTGCTTGCCGGTATTTCGTTGCTGCTGGAGAATCACACTCTGGACGGGCCGGTAAACTTCGTATCTCCAAATCCGGTAATGAATGCAGAGTTCACCCAGAAGCTTGGGCATGTGCTCTCGCGTCCGACGCTCGCCTCGGTGCCGGAATTCGCGCTCCGCCTTCTGTTTGGCGAAATGGCGGACGCAACACTGCTCGCGAGCCAGCGCGTATTGCCCAAACGACTGGAGGACGCGGGATTTTCCTTTCAGTTCCCGGACCTGGAGAGTGCGCTGCGGAGGGTGGTGGGATAGGGGACTGCGGATTGCGGACTGCGAACTGCGAAGAGTGGATGAACATTCACGCGGAAGTCAAAGTTGAGACGACAAGTCGGTCCGCCATCCGCAATCGCCATCAACAATCCGCAATCCGCAATCCGCAATCCAGCTAGTTCCTCACAATCTTCCCCGTCGCCAAATCAAGCATCAGGCTGCGATCGCCGACTACAATCGGAACGAGCTGCGTGCCGTTGAACGTGACTGTGGCACTGCGTGAGCGGGCACGCGGGCTGCCTTGTTCGCCGTCGCGCGAAACTGAAATCTGACGGGTAACGCTGCCTGACAGTGGCCAGGCACCAGAAGAGTGCGGGAATGGTACGACCACGTTCACGATGTTGGTCGTCTCGGTCATCGCATAGGAACGCTCCGGCCCGTCGTCGGAGTGACGGCTCCTGGTGTTCGAGGTCGCTCCGGTGCCGTTGATGATGTGCGTGCTTTCATTTCCGGCCAGACCGCTGACGGTGATATTTCGCTGACGGCTGAAGGTCGCGCTGAAGTTCTCGCGAGTTATCGCACCGGAGATCGTCGTGACGAAGTTGGCCGATGCAGTGGTGCTGGCATCGAACGCGGACTGTGGCTGACTTTGCGCATCCAGGAGCGCAAAGCTTCGCGCAAGGGTGATTCCGCCGCGCGTGTGGTCGGGGCAAACAAAACGCCCGGTGCTAACGGAGAAGTCGCAGTCGTTCCGCCAGGCCCCAGTGCGGCTGGCATCGCTCGTTACGCCACCGAAGGCGCCGGCCTGGGTGCGGATCAGCGAGACATCCTCGGCAACCGCATCGGCCGCAACCGTGGCGACGTCGAGAGTTTCCCGGAGTGGACTGGAGTCGCCGGGGTTCGTGGCGTCGCTGCAAGCGGCCAGGACAAGGATACCACCAGTGGCTAGGATGCGTTTCATGGGTGCGGCTCGGCTGTGAAGGTCAGACTTGGGTGGGGTCACTTCGAGGTGTTGGACGAGCGGGCGAGAGGAACGTTAAGAAACCACGCGGTAGCCGGGTGGGTGGAGACGCCGCCGACGGCTTCGGACACCTCTGCTAAGATCAAGTATTGAGTGGAGTTAGCATAAAGACGCAACAGGAACACTGCTGGTAACGGATCGGTGCCAATGGGGAAGGCAGGCGAGTGCCGGTAGCTGCGCTAACCGCTGTGTGAGTCTCCGACGCACCCCACCCCGCCACGTACACTGATCACTGACCACTGAGACTGAGACTGGCACTGGCCACTGGCACTGACACTGCAACTGGCACTGGCACTGGCACTTTCAATTGAGCGACATACGCCAGTCGCGCCGTGGTACTTTCAATTGAGTTGACTTATGCCAATCCCGCCTCCTACGCTGAGGCGCCGGACCACCCGTCTCACGGCAACCCGAGCGGTACCGAGCCGGCTTGCCTACTTGATCCAGGTGATCCGTTCAATCCGCGTCATCCGTTCGAACCTTTCGTCGTCAATGGCCGACTTGCTGACCGCGTCAGCGCGCCAGGTCCATCTTCGCGAACCTCAGCCAGTCTGCAATACCGGATGCTTCAGGTGAAATGTTGTCGCAGCCTGATAAGCGTGAGCCAGCGCCAGAAGCTTGCCTTCCTCATACAGTCCACCAAGAAATGTCAGCGATACTGGCGTTCCATCCGGCCGGAAGCCATGCGGAAGAATCACTGCGGGGTGACCGGTGAGGTTCGTCGCCACCAGCTGCGACAGGCCGGAGGCGGAGGTGGGTGTTACGATAACGTCCACAGTCTGCATCAGCTGATGCCACTTGGCGATCGTCATCGTTCGAAGACGATTGGCATTTATGTAGTCAACCGCTGGAATGAATCGAGCGGTTCGGAACGTGTTGGCCCAATCGTTTTTTCCTTGCTGCACCAACTCCTTGTCGCGATCAGTCCGGGTGAGACCGTCAAACGCGGCTGCAGCTTCGGCGGTCAGGATTATGCGCATCGCGTCGTAGGGAATATCGGGAACCTCTACTGGAACGAGAGTTACACCGATGGACCGCAGTACTTCGAGCGCGGCATCGTCGAATTCTTTAGTTGCATGGAGGTTGCGTTTTTCGTCGTTTGGATCGACGGCTGGGAGATCGAAGGCCGCTTTCACGTACCCGACTCGGAGCGACGCCGGCTTTAGTGCCGCATTCCACACGAAGGGTGCTTCTACGGCGGTGGCGTCCTGGCCATCCGGGCCGTGAATGGCACTGAGAACGAGCGCACAGTCTTCCACGCTCCGGCAGAGTGGACCGAGCTTGTCCATCGTCCAGGAAAGTGCCATCGCACCCGTACGCGGTATTCGGCCGAAAGTCGGACGAAGTCCCGTAACGCCGCAGCGGGTGGACGGCGACGATATCGAGCCCAATGTCTCACTTCCAATGCTGAAACCGACAAGGCCAGCGGCGGTGGCCGAAGCTGGTCCAGCGGAAGAGCCGCTGGATCCCTGATCCAGTTTCCACGGATTCTTGGTGATGCCGCCAAACCAGTTGTCCCCCTGAGCGAGCTCTCCGAGCGTGAGCTTTGCGACAAGCACAGCGCCAGCAGCGTCCAGCCTGCGCACTACTTCCGCATCTGTATCTATCATCTGGGTCTTGAAAGGTCCCGCGCCCCAGGTCGTGAGATACCCTTTTGTCGCGAGCAGATCCTTTGCTCCCCACGGGATTCCGTGAAGAGGCCCGCGATATCTGCCGCGAGCAATTTCCCTGTCGGCTTCACGCGCCTGTTTCCGCGCGCGCTCCTCGGTCACGGTGATGACGCACTGCAAGACCGGATTGTATTGCCTGATCCTCGCGAGATACATGTCAGTAAGCTCGGAGGACGTGACCTTTCGCGCTCGAACAAGCTCGGATAGCACCGTGACGGGAAGAAATGCAAGCTCCGTAAGATTTTCCGGCCGGCTTCGCACGGGAACGCGGCTCCGCATCATGCGCGGTACGGAGGCGCGGGTGTGTGTACGCGCGCTCGCAACGTGAGTCACGCCTGGAGGAACTGGATTGAAGACGAATGCAGGCGGCACATCATTGGGAATGAGCACCTTGTGAAGAGCCTCGATGCGCTGAGCCTGCTGCTTCAGCCCGTCCACCATCATCGCGCGCTCTTCATCCGTAAAGACGAGTCCCGCCATCTCCTCCGCGCAGGCGACGGTCTGAGCCGTGATGTCCTCGCCTTCCGCGATGCGGCGCCAGAGCATTCCCGGCAGCAGGGTGGATCCTAGTCCGGCGGAGGCGAAGTATTCGACGAACGCGCGTCGGTCGTAAGACATGAAAATGGGGGATGGGGGATGGGGAGTGGGTGGTAAGGAAAGTCTATAAAAGACACGTGGTTGATGGCTCACCCGTAGTCGGCACATGCTACATTACGGGGTACTCTCATGGGGTCGCAATCTTCCTGACCTGAATCCTACTCCCCCACCCCTAACCCCCACTCCCCGCTCTTACTATGCCAACTGTTCCCTTCGAGAACCTATCCAATGCCGCCCGTGTTTGGGTGTTCGCCAGCGACAAGCCGTTGCCCGACGCGCCCGCGCGCGAGCTTCTGGGAGAGGTTGACAGTTATCTGGGCGGCTGGAAGGCGCACGGATCTCCCCTCACGTGCGCGCGCGAGTGGCGCGATGACCGGTTCTTGGCAATCGGTGTGGAAGGGGGAGAAGCTTCGGGCTGTTCGATCGACGGACTGTTTCGGAAGCTGAAGGAATTGGAGCCCGCGATCGGTGCGAGCCTGGCGGGTGGCGAGCGAATCTTCTACCGAGATGTGAGTGGGCGTGTGGAAGGAGTAAGCCGGGATCAGTTCAACACCCTGGTGGAGAAGGGCAGCGTAGGCGGTGAGACGCATGTCTTCGACACGAGTCTCACGACCCTGGAGGAATACCGCGACCGGTTCGAGACTTCCGCCAAGAACTCATGGCATCGGAAATTATTGCGCGGCAAGGCCCATTAGCCTTCGGCCCGCATTTGCCAGACGATATCGTCCTTTTACGCACGTTCACTTATGAACACGAAGCGCTCATAGCGCAGGCGGCGCTCGAATCACATGGCATTCCGTCAATGCTCAAGAGTGATTCTGCCGCCGGCATGCTGGCATTCGTTCACGGTATCAGCATCGCCGTCCGAGCAGTGGATAAGGAGCGAGCGGCGCGCATCATTTCAGAAAAGGTATGAATTGACGGAAATGAATCGGACAGCTTGAGAACAACAATCAGCTGCTCAATTCATACGCACGCCCAATCACTTGCCCGGTTCAAGTTCGGCCGTAGGTGAACGAGGCTCTCCTCACAGAGATCGATCCGTTAAATCCGTTCAATCCGCGTCATCCGGTCGAACCTTTGAACATTGTAGCTTCGGCATCGCCGAGCCATGGCGCGGTCCGCACTACCATTTTCGCGGGAACTCCGTGGCTCTCTCACGCCTGGATCGATGGCTATTATCTCAGGGAATCGGCAATAGCTGATATTCTTTGACCCCATGAAGGCATCAAGAACGAAGGGTTCGACCGGATGACGCGGATTGAACGGATTAAACGGATTCCCTCCGTTTACAAGTGAGCGGCGTTGCGCGAGAAAAGACAAAAATTGTTTTAAGTCGTTCCTCGCCCGAGGCGCAGCGCGTGAAATATCTTGAGGTTTGCTGGTTCTACGACGCGATGATATCCAGAGCACCTATACTCTGAATTTCACCCAGTCGATACCCAGCTTCCGCATGCGTGCGCGCAAGGTGTGCGGATTGACGCCAAGCGTCTGCGCGGCACCTCCGTCTCCTTCGACTCGTCCGCCGGATTTGGTGAGCGCCAGCTCGATATGCCGAGTGGTTGCCGCATCCAGTGTGAGAATTTCGGCTGCAGGGATTTCGTCGCGGGCCGCTGATTCCGGGTTTGCTGGCACGGAAGCCGACCGGATCGCCTGTGCTGGTACGCCCAGCGAGGCGGCCACACGAAGCGACCGACCGTCCCCGAGTATCGCAGCCCGCTCGATAACGGAGCCAAGCTCGCGCACGTTTCCCGGCCAGTGGTAGGACAGCAGCAGCTCGATGTCTTCCTGCGTTGGCGCGAGCGGAAATCCGCCCAGGCGGGTTCCGGATCGCCAGGCGAAATGTGCCGCCAGCGCGGGGATGTCTTCCGGCCGATCCCGAAGCGGGGGTATGTAGATGGGAAAGACCCCAATGCGATACCACAAGTCTTCGCGAAACCGTCCTTCAGCTACCAGGCGTCCAAGATCGCGGTGGGTAGCTGCCACGATTCGCACGTCGACGGTGAGAGCCTTCTGTCCTCCTACGCGCTCGAAGGTACCGTCCTGCAGAATGCGAAGGAGTCTTACCTGCGCATCCAACGGAAGCTCCGCGACCTCGTCCAGAAAGAGAGTCCCGCCGTCCGCGCGCTCGAACCAGCCCTTTCGCGCGCCAACCGCTCCAGTGAAGCTGCCACGCTCGTGCCCAAAGAGCTCGGAGTCGATCAGACCGGGGGGTATCGCTCCGCAGTTGACCCTGACAACAGGCGCCCCGGCCCGCCGCGATCGGCTGTGAATGGCTCGAGCCACGACTTCCTTTCCCGAACCGGTTTCTCCGAGCAGGAGCACCGGTGCGTCTGTGGACGCAACCTGCGCGACGCGTTGCATCACCTGCCGCAGCCCGCGATCCGTGCCGACTATGGTATCGGCGATGGCAGGCCTGCCAAGACGAGTCAGAAGGGCGCGGTTGTCGGCTTCCGACACCTCGCGCAACCTGGCGAGCTCGTGAAACCGGCTGTCGTTTCCGAGCGCAACCGAAAACGGCTCGAGCAGTGATCTGAAAAGCCGCTCGTGGGCGGCGTCGAAAAGCCCTGGGCGAAGAGCGACGGCGAGCAGAACGCCAAGCGGGCGATCATCCTCCATGAGCGGACCAGCGAGCACATGGCCGTTAACACCCGCCGGTACCAGCAGCGTCAATAACAAATCCTCACCGCGCGCATGGCCACTCGTAGTGCCGTTACGGCGACACCAGTCAAGCAGGGTTTGTAATTGTTCGTCGGTGCACTCCGTTCGCGCGGGAGCTTTTAGCTGAATCTCGCTGCTCGCGCCTATCGCCACGGTCTCCAGGCGGCGCATCTCGGTGTCGAGACGTCGAAGGATGAGAAAACCGACTGGCAGCAAGCTCCCGACGTGCTCAGCGATGAGCGCGGCGGATTTCTCGATTGCGATGTGGCGGCATGCGTCCCGCCAGACGGCTTGTAATAAGTCCACGACCCGCCCGACTGTTACATATGCTAGTCAGCTGCCAGCAAGCTAGCAATTGTACAAGCCAAAGCTAGTGTATGTGACAGCACCGGTGTGGCCGCAGTACCACAACGAAAAAGCTATCTCTATGAATTAACTCGCTTTAACCTCTCGGAATTAGCAGGCACATGCCCTGCCTCCTCACTTCCTGTCAAGTCCGCCGGACAAACGTCACACTTCAGCTGGGTCGCATGAGCACGTTACAAACGCAAACCAACGCCAACGATTTTGAAGGACAGGTAATTGCCCCAGCCACACTGCCCAAGGGCTTTACACGCGAAACATCTCGGGGAGATCTGATCGATGTGCGTCCGGATCCATGGTGCGCGGAGTCTGCCGCCGCCGCGCTGGTTCGCCCCCTGACGAGAACGGAAGATTTTTTCGTACGGACCAACTTTGCCATTCCCGAGCTCGATGCTCGATCGCACGTCGTGCAGATCGGCGGAGCCGTGCGGCGCACTCTCGGAGTAACCGTAAAACAGCTTCGCGAATTGGGCACCGAAACAATCGACGTGACGCTGGAATGCGCTGGAAACGGTCGCACCGGAATGACACCGCTACCCTCAGGCGAAATGTGGAAGCACGGAGCCATCAGCACGGCGCGCTGGACAGGCGTTCCGTTGGCGCGTGTTCTTGGGCTTAGCGGCTTTGCTGATGACGCAACCGAAGTGCTCATCGAGGGTGCTGATTCGGGACGTCCGAAGGATTTCAATGAGAGCATTGCTTTCGCTCGCGCTCTCCCCATGCAGGTGGCGCTGGATCCTGATACGATCCTGGCGTTCGAGATGAATGGCGCCCCTATCCCGCCTGCGCACGGTGCTCCGGTTCGTCTGATTGTGCCGCGCTGGTACGGAATGGCGAGCGTTAAATGGGTGTCAGGCATAACCGTGCTGGCAACGCCATTCACCGGATACTTCCAGTCAAACCGCTACGTCTACGACGCTGGCGATGGAACCAAGACCACGCCCGTGCGGCGCATGCGGGTGAAATCGCTGATTGCTTCTCCGGTTGAAGGAATCGCGGTGCCAGCTGGCAGGGTGACAGTGAGTGGCTGGGCGTGGTCGGGGGAGGGCGAGATAACACAAGTGGAATTTGCCGCCGGAGGCGGGGACAGTTGGCGCGCCGCACGCCTGCTTCCGCGCATTTCCGACCATGCCTGGTGCGGCTGGGAGATCGAGTGGGACGCTGCCGAGCGCGGGCGCTGCGCACTGAGATCCCGCGCGACCGACTCCGCCGGGAACGTGCAACCGGGGCAAGCTGGCTGGAACCGCTTTGGCTACGGCAACAACGCCGTTAGAGCTGTAATGGTCGACGTGAAGTGATCACGGATCAGTACGCATTCACCATCCTCAAGACAATTCGAGAAGAAATCATGCAAACACGTTTGACGTGCAACGTTGCCGTAGCGCTCGTCATCTCGGCAACTGCGACGACCCTGGGTGCGCAGGACCCGGTCGCCACCCGCAACGACTCGGCTGCCAACGGAAAGCACGCCAGCGCCACCGTTGGAGACAGCGTCGGCGTAGAGCAGCGCGTCGCTGATCTCGAGCGGAAGCTGCGAGATCTTCAGCAGGCTGCCCAGAAAACGGCGCCGCCTGCGGTCAAAGTAGCATCGATCACCGCCGGGAAAGAAGGTTTTTCCCTGCGTGCGCCGGATGGGGATTTCCAGTTGAAGATCCGCGGCTACTTCCAATCCGACGGGCGATTTTTCTCCGACGACGAGCAGCGTCCTGGGTCGAACACGTTCCTGCTTCGCCGCGTGCGCCCAATCTTCGAGGCGACGGTTTACAAGTTCGTCGACTTCCGATTCATGCCCGACTTCGGTGAAGGACGTACACAGTTGCTGGATGCGCACATGGATCTCAACCTGAATCCGGCGCTTGTGGTCAGGGCGGGTAAATTCAAGCCGCCGGTAGGACTGGAGCGGCTGCAGTCGGCAACCGATCTCCTTTTCGTGGAGCGTGGCCTGCCGACCAATCTCGTCCCGAGTCGGGACGTGGGCGTGCAGGTGCACGGGAACATCAAGGGTGGCGTCCTCAGCTATGCCCTCGGTCTCTTCAACGGAACGACCGACCTGGGGAGTGGGGACGCGGACAATGGCAATCACAAGGACGCCGTTGTACGCATTTTCGCGAAGCCCTTTGGCACGAGTGGTCCAAAGCTGCTGCAGGAGCTGGGACTCGGCGCATCCGCCACGCGCGGGAACCATCGGGGAACGCCGAGCGCATCATTCCTGCCCGGCTACAGGTCGAACGCGCAGCAGAACTTCTTTGCTTACCGCAACGACGCGAGCGCCGCGGGATCTGTAATCGCGTCGGGCGAACAGACGCGGTTCTCCCCGCAGGCGTACTGGTACGCCGGTCCCTTTGGACTGCTCGCCGAGTACGTGCGGTCGACGCAGGAAGTGCAACGGGCAAGTATTGCAGATCGCCTCGACCACAGCGCCTGGCAGGTGGCGGGTTCCGTCGTACTTACCAGGGAGCGTGCCTCGTATCGCGGCGTTACGCCGGCATCACCCTTCAATCCTGCGGCGCACAAGTGGGGAGCCGTCGAGTTGGCAGCGCGAGTTGGTCGCCTGACTCTTGATGCCGATGCATTTCCTGTCTTTGCCGACTCAACCAGTCAGGCGAGCGCTGCGCGCGCCTACGGAGTTGGGCTGAACTGGTACCTCGCCCGCGGAATTCGGTTGATGCTGGATTACGAGCAGACGCGCTTCAGCGGCGGCGCTCGGTCGGGTGACCGCGAGACTGAGAAGGTGATTCTCACGCGCCTTCAGCACTCGTTCTAGGGAACTGCGAACTGCGAACTGCGTACTGCGTACTACGAAGAACGAGGAACCAAAACCCGGGCACCGGGCACCGCGCTGTGACAACCGGGCACCGGGCACCGCGCTGTACCAACCGGGCACCAGGCACCGGGCACCAGGCACCAGGCACCAGGCTCGTGGCGCTTGGAACTCATGATTGCCGAATGAATGCTGTCGTAGTTCCGAAATTGATCCGCGGGCCAACAACCACCTTCGAACGACCTAACACCACGTGAGAATCTCCATGATCGCCTTCGCCGATATTCGCAACGCCGCTTTCGCCCTTTCACTCACCGCGCTCGCCGCTTGTGGAGGCGAGACCGAAGCCTCGAACCAAGCGGGTTCACCGCCCCCAGTCCGCTCACTCACGCTGGGAGCGTACACAACGCCGCGTGAAGTTTATGGCCAGAAAATCCTTCCCGGCTTTGCAAAACAGTGGAAGGAAAAAACCGGGGAGGACGTCAAGTTCGCGGAGTCGTATCTCGGCAGTGGCGCGCAATCTCGCGCCATAATCGATGGTTTCGAGGCTGATGTGGCCGCGTTGTCACTGGAGCCTGACATAACCAAGATCGCCGACGCGAAGCTCATCACGCGCGAACGGAAGGACGCACCAAACGGTGGCATGGTGTCCCGCTCCGTGGTCGTCATAGGCGTGCGTCCGGGAAATCCAAAGAACATTCGCGGCTGGGATGACCTGACGCGCAAGGGCGTGGAAGTGCTGACGCCCAACCCGAAGACATCGGGCGGCGCGATGTGGAACATCGTCGCCTTGTATGGAGCAGCGCTCCGTGGCGGCACTCGCGCAACCGCGGGCGACAGCGCGGCGGCAGAAGCAATCCTCGCGGCCGTTGTGCGCAACGTGCGCATCATGGACAAGGGAGCTCGCGAGTCGATGCTCACTTTCGAGAGCGGCGTCGGCGATGCGATCATCACGTACGAGAACGAGGCGCTGGTTGCCCGAAAAGCGGGCAAGGCGATGGACTACGTGATACCCACCTCCACCGTTCTCATCGAGAATCCGGTCGCTGTCGTGGATGTCTACGCTGAAAAGCATGGCAATGGTGATTTGGCCCAGGCGTTTGTCGACTACTTGTCGTCACCCGAAGCGCAAAGGCACTACGCGGAGTACGGGCTGCGTGCAGTAGACGAATCCGTGGCGAAAGAGACCGCCGGCACGTACCCGCCCGTAAAGGATCTGTTTACAATTCGCGACCTTGGCGGTTGGCCACAGGTGACGAAAACGTTGTTCGACCGCGGTGGAGTGTTCGAGCGCGCGACGTCGAGAAAGATGGTCGCCGCGCGGTGAGCGCTCCCCTTCCGGCCGCGCTCGTCCCGGGACGAGGTGGTCTCGCAGTTCGAGCTGGTGTCACGGCGTACGTCGTACTCCTCGTCGCAATTCCGTTAGCTGCGCTCGCGCATCGCGGACTCGCCGATGGGCTAACGGTGTTCTGGGCTGCCGCGACGTCCCCCGAAGCGCTCGATGCGTTCGCGCTCACGCTCTGGACCGCCGGTGTGGTGGCGTTTCTGAACGCAATTTTTGGAACAGCGACTGCGTGGGTACTGGTGCGCTACCGTTTTCGGGGGCGCCGGCTCCTCTCCGCCGTTATCGATCTTCCGTTCGCTATCCCCACGCTCGTGACGGGGCTCATGCTTGTTCTGCTGTTCGGTCCGCAGGAAGTGCTTGGGCAGTGGCTCAGCGCGCAGGGGATCTCGATCCTTTACTCGCCACCCGCAATAGTGCTCGCGCTGCTCTTCATCACGGTGCCATTCGTCGTACGAGCCGTCGAGCCGGTTCTTCTCGAGCTCGATCCGGCCGAGGAAGAGGCGGCTCACACTTTGGGTGCGAGCGACCTGTCGATTTTTGGAAACGTCATCCTGCCGGCGATCGCACCAGCAATCGCGCTCGGAACCCTGCAGTGCTTCGCCCGCGCAATCGCCGAGTTCGGCTCGATAGTCGTTGTGTCGGGAAACATTCCGTCGCGCACCCTGACCGCACCGGTTCTCATTTTCGGTGAGGTTGAGGGTGGGTATCCGGGCTCGGCCGCCGCCGTGTCGCTGTTGCTGCTCTCTCTCGCGCTGGCTCTCTCGTTGGGAGTTCGGGGGCTTCGCTCGTTGCGGAGCAAGCGATAATGACCAGCGTTGCATTGCACGCAGCCGATGGAGTGGTACTAGCCGGGCGCTCTCCCGCGCCACGCTCATCGTGGACTCTCGCTCGCGCCGCGCTGCTTGCAGTCGTGATCGCATACCTCGGCATCGTCCTTCTCATGCCTCTCGCCGCTCTCGTCGCCAAGGGCATTGCGACTGGACCGCTCAGGATAGCGCGCGAGTTGGCTGCGCCGGAAGCGCTGTTCGCCTTTGGACAATCACTGATTCTTGCCGCGATCGCAGTCGTCCTGAACGGCGCGTTCGGAGTCGCAGGCGCAATTGTGCTAGTGCGGCACCGTTTCGTGGGACGCAAGATACTCGATGCCATCGTCGATCTATCACTGGCGATTTCGCCCGTAATGACTGGTCTTGCCTTCCTGCTTGTGTTTGGACGTTCAGGATGGCTCGCGCCACTGGGTATCAAGGTCGCATTCGCGTTGCCCGGGTTGGTGCTCTGTACTCTTTTCGTAACGCTACCGTACACGCTGAGAGAGGTGGGTTACGTCCTGGAGGAGATCGGTACGGACGACGAGGAGGCCGCAGCCACGCTCGGGGCATCCGCGTGGCAGAGTTTCTGGAGAGTCACGCTGCCGAATGTCCGCTATGGATTGGCTGTGGGGCTAACGCTCACAGCGGCGCGCGCGCTTGGCGAATTCGGCGCGGTGCTGGTCGTTGGTGGCGCCATCTCGGGACGGACGCAGACGGCGACGACATTCATCTACGCCATGAGCGAGGAACGCCGCGAAGCAGCGGCCTTCGGTATGGCAATCGCACTCGCCGTCGCGAGCATGCTGCTTCTCGCGGCAGTGGAAAAACTGAAGCACAGGAAGGGTGACCGGTGAGCATTCGCGTTGAGCATCTCAGCAAGAACTTCGGCTCTTTCGAAGCCGTGAAAGACGTTTCCTTCGAGGTCCGCACGGGGGAGCTCGTGGCCCTGCTCGGACCCTCGGGAGGCGGCAAGAGCACGATCCTTCGAATCATCGCCGGGCTGGAGAACGAGGACGCCGGCACGGTACGCTTTGACGGTGAGCCAGTTGGGCACCTGCACGCGCGTGCGCGCAAAGTCGGGTTCGTCTTCCAGCATTACGCGCTATTCCGGCATATGACGGTAACGGAAAACGTCGCTTTCGGCCTCAGGGCACAGGGCGTTGCGCGTAGCGAGGCTGGGGCGCGAGCGGCGGAGCTATTGCGGCTGGTGGGGTTGGACGGTCTGGGAAAGCGAGTTCCGTCACAGCTTTCTGGAGGACAACGGCAGCGAGTAGCTCTGGCTCGCGCCCTGGCGCCACGTCCGCGTCTCCTTCTGCTGGACGAACCATTTGCCGCCATCGATGCGAAGGTTCGCCAGGAGCTGCGAGTATGGCTCCGGAGATTGCACGACGAGATGCATGTGACATCGATTTTCGTCACGCACGATCAGGAAGAGGCGTTCGCACTCGCCGACCGTGTACTCGTCATCAACAACGGGAAACTCGAGCAGGCGGGCACCCCGCTCGAGATAATGGATGAGCCGGCGACGGAGTTCGTGGCGGGATTCGTCGGCGAAGTGAATGTCATCGACGGCATTGCGAGCGAAGGCTCGGCGGTTTTTGGTGGACTGCGAGTACCCACCGGTTCGTTCGCGGATGGCGCCCCGGTGCGCGTCGTGATTCGATCCTACGACCTCAAGTTCTGGCGGGATGACTCCGGCATTGCGACGGTTTCGCGAATGCAATCACTCGGCGACAGGGTAAAGGTCGAGGCCCGCTTCAACGGGTCGGGTTCGCTGTTCGCTCAATTTCCGAGGCGCAGCAGCCTGCTTGCCGGCATGGAGCCGGGATGCCGTATCGCGGTGGAAGTGACGAAGTCGCGAGCGTATCCGCTTGTTGTTTCCGGTTGATGTCACCTTCTCGAACTGTTTAACTCCCTATCCCCCATCACCCACTCCCCAACTTCACGTCCACGGCTCATCCGCTGACGGACCGTAGATTGATGGAACCTTGCCCTCGGCCATTCTCAGATAGATGGAGAACTGGCCTCGGTGGTGAATCTGGTCGTGAAGCAGCATCCAGATGAACTGGATCTTCGGCACATCTCCCATGGTCTTGGGGGCGACGAAGAACTTCACGGTTTGAGAGAGCTCTTCGTCCAGTACCTCTTGCAGAACCTCCACGACGCGGAGGTGCGTCTCTTCGAGCGCCTTTGCGATCTCTCCCATCGTCGCCGGCGGAGGAGCAGCCGGTGCGGCTGGCGCGGACCAATCGAAGCCCGTGGTCAGCGCGCGCTCGGTCAATTCCTTTCCCTTCACGATTAGCCAGGCAAGCTCCCGCGCTGTCTTGGATTTCGCATGCGGCCTGAGGTCAAGCTTGTCCTCCGGGTACGCGCGCAGCACACGCAAGGTCGTGCGGTGCTCGTGCTCGTATGCGCCAAGAAACTGCATTTTCCCACTGAGCATCGCCTGCGCCGTAGTGGCGCCGCTTGTCCTGTTGGCCATGAGGTCCTCCAGATGAGTGACAGGCGTTGTCACTGTGACATTACAGCATAACAGTGGTTATCGCATCCATTCATTCAGTCCCTCCGCGACAAATGCATCATCGGTAAGCTCCGGATGGATGCGGATCACTCGATCGATCTCCTGGGCCTGGCCGGGAGAGAGTGTCTCACACGGATCCAGGCACCAGGTTCCCTGCATGAGCCCCTGCCGTCGCAGCACTTCGTGAATGCCAGGAATGCTTCCCGCGAAGTTGTTCCGCACGTCGAACAACGCGCCATTCATTTCCGTGATGGCAGCTGCGCGCGTCAGCCAGTCCGCGCTCAAGTGTGCCTTGCGCCGCGCCCGCTTTATCTCGTCGAGCAACAGGACCCCGGAATGCGTCCACACCGACCAGTGACCAAGCAAGCCTCCCGCAATATGTACCGGCTCCGTCTCCACCGCCGCTGCCCCGCCTCCCACCTCGCGCCTCGGGAATCTGGTCAATAGATCCATCACGATGCTGTCGTCGTTGCCGCTGTAAAGCGCGATGTCCTTTCGGCCCGAATCGGAAATTGCCCGCACCACGTCCCCCGTCTGATACCGATTGAACGGCGCGATCTTCACTGCCACGACGTTGGGGATTTCTGCGAAGGAGCGCCAGAACTCGTAGCTCAGCGCACGTCCGCCGACCGCAGGCTGAAGGTAGAAGCCGAAGAGCGGAATTGCGTCGGCAACTTCGCGGCAGTGCACGAGCATCTCCTCGTCGCTCGCTTCGCGCCAGGCGGCGAGACTGAGAAGCCCAGCGTGGTAGCCGAGGTCGTTGGCGATGCGGGCCTCCCTGAGCGCCTGCGCCGTGCGTCCCACAAGACCCGCAATGGTGACGAGCGGGCTTGAACCGGCCGCTGCGCCCGCAGCTTCCGCCGCAAGCGCCAGTACGGGCTCATACAATCCGTGCCTGGGATCGCGAATGGCGAATTGCGTCGTGTGAACTCCGACCGCGATGCCGCCTGCGCCCGCTGCGACGTAATAGCGCGTCAACGCGCGCTGTGAGCGCTCGTCCAGCCGCCGGTCGGCGTCGAGCGCGAGAGGGTGCGCAGGTATGACCTGGCCCTCGAGCAAATGTCGCCTGACGTCGAGCATTAAAACGCTCCGTCGCGCGCGGCAAAGTGCGTCGGCTTGCCGAGCAGCGGCCGGCCTTCGCGAATCCAGTCCGCGGTCCAGGCGATCATGCTGTCGACACTGGTCTCAGGTTCGCCAAGGATTTCTCTCGCCTTGCCGGTGTTGGCGACAAGCGCGTCAGGTGCTTCCCGCCCCACCAGATGCGGTGTTTTTTCCAGGATCTGCCCGAACCGCTCGGCAATCTCACGCACGGACGATATCGCCGATCCAGTGACGTTCACTGTGAAGGGTGGCGACGAAGCGAGCGGCAGGCACTCGAGTGCGCGCGCATTCGCGTCGCGCTGCCAGATAACGTTTACGTGTCCCATTGTGAGATCCACAGGCGAGCCGTTCCAGACTGCCAGCGCAATGTCGGTGAGAACACCGTATCGAAGGTCGTTGGCGTAGTTGAGGCGCAGTATCGCGACGGCTGTGCCGCGCGAAGCGGAGTAATGCTCGAGCATGCGCTCGCGGCCGACGCACGACTGCGCGTAATCGCCGACCGGTGCGAGCGCATCCGTCTCGCGCGAACCGCCGCCCGCGACAGGAGTGAGTCCGTACACATTGCCGGTAGAGAAGGCGACGATGCGCGCATCCGCGTACCGTTCGGTAGCAATCGCGGGGACGAGCACGTTCATCGCCCAGGTTGTAGCGGGACTGCCCGACGTGCCGAATTTCTGGCCCGCCATGAAGATGACATTACTAGCAGCAGGAAGCCGCGCGACAGCGTTTCGGTCGAGGAGATCACACTTCACGGTCTCGACGCCGGCATTGTTCAGCTGAGCTTCTACGGCGCCCGATCCGAATCGCGATACTGCAACCACACGCCGGTCGTCGCCAAGCGAATCGGCTGCGCGACGGAGCATTCGGGCGAGAGTCGGACCCATCTTGCCGCCAGCACCGAGCACGACGATGTCACCCGGACAGCGAGCCAGCGCGGCGACAGCGGCGTCGCTCGGCGCCGACAGGTTGTCATCGAGCTCGCGCTCGGATGTTACGGGCAGAGAGTGGATAATCGAAGTGGGATCGTCCAGGAGATGTTGGTCGCCCTGTTGAATCAGACCGGGCCCTCCTCCCTAACGGCCGGTGTGGGTCGCGACTCAGCACTCCTGTCCGCCTGCGACGGCAGTCGCGAATCCCCACCCGCATCCACCTGCTGAACGCTACCCGCCAACTCCGCGCCCTTTGTGGCGTCAAACTCAGCCGCCGCCTCCTGGGCACCCTTGAAGCCGATCTTGCTGTGAGTTCCGTCGCAAAATGGTTTCTTTGACGACGCGCCGCAGCGGCAGAGTGAGAACTTGAGGCCCGGCATCGCAACCGGATTCCCTTCGTGATCGACCAGCCTGACGTCGCCTTCGTTATCGAACTCGACGCGGTAGGGACCATTGTTGCGGACGGTAATGTTGACTGGAGACATGGTGGTTGCGTGGCGGGATGCGGTAGTATCACGGGAATTCGGACAGGCTATTATAACCTAGCGTCGTGAATTGGAAGTTCGTGCGCCGACTGAATGCTAACGAACTTCCAACTCACGACACTAGTCACTTCAAGCATTGCCCTGGCCGATCAGAGCGATCCGCGAAGTGGCAACGCAGCCTCTGCGGCTTGTGCGTTTGCCGCATGACGTTTGAGGCGCGTCACGATGCCGTTGAGCCCCACCTCCCGCGCGGCGAGTCCAACGTTCTCCATCACCTGCTGCACGAAGTCGCTCGGTATGGCAAGCATCGTCGCCGGCGCGTGCCCATTCACGGCCTTGAAGAGAATCGCGAGGAATGCAGCGATGGTGGGAGACTGACGGACGTCGAGGTCGGCGTAGAAGTTCAGCTTGCCGTCTCGCATCTCGGGAAAGATGTCGACGCGGGTCTGGCATTCCGGCACGGTGAAAATGGCGCGGTCGAGATTCTTGAAGCGGTCAGGGAGGGGATCGAGCTTTCGGGAATACGAAACCAGTGCTTGCATCTTCTCTTCGCGTCCCAGGGATCGGAAGAGCTTGAGGACGCGGTCTATGGAAGGGGGAAGAGTCGTGGCGTCGGAGTGGGACATGGGTGGATGAAAGGGTGGGGCAGGGGTGGAGTCAAGGCGAACTGGAGAAAGCACGAAAAACAAAACGCTGCCCCCCACGGTTTCCCGTGAAGGGCAGCGCCAACTTCTCAAGACTACCGCTGAAGCCGCGTAGCGGCGGTGTGCTTTACTTCGCGCGGCTGAGCATAGGGAACCAGGATATGCCGAGGTTGAACCTAGTGGACGTCGCGTCCAGGTTCAGTCCGTCAACGCTGACATTCTCGAATTTGACTGTCGAAAACTCACCCACGGTCCAGCCGAGACTTGTATTCAGCGCCACCTTGGGGGTGAAGAAGTACTCGAGTCCACCGCCGAACGTGAAGCCCGTACCGGAGACTTGCAGCTTCCCGGTCGTGGTGCCGCCGGCTCCGTCGTCGATCACAACATCGTCCTGACTCGCTGCACGCGCTGACAATGCCGCCTGCAGGTATGGTACAAGCGCGCGTTTCGTGTTTGCGAAATTATACCGTGCGCCGAGGTCAAACTGCCCGAGGCCGTAGTTGCCAAAGTCAGATCGTATGCTCGCGCCCGCCGCTTCGGCGTACAGCGCAAACCTTGGGGTGAATCCAAAGCCGATCTGGGCGGCGAGGCCGGCGCCCGACTCCGTGCCATTGCTGAAGTCATCGCCCCTAATGGCAGAGCCGCTGGAGTTAAGTCCGAAGAACAGTCCCGAAGTGTTGGACTTCGGCGCGAGAGCTACTTGCGCCATGGTGGTTGAGGCAAACAGAGCCGACGCGAGGATGGTACTGAACAGGGCTTTTTGCATGGCTGTATGTTTATGGGAGGAAGTACTGGAATCGCCGCCGATGTGGGGCAGATATGTGACGGTGACCGTCGTCATTACATGACGATTGAGCTGACTTGTCGTCACGGGAGCGTGCCCCGCCATTTCGTACTCTATTCAACAGCGCGACGCGGGCAGCCAACGCGGTTGTAATCACACTCTCCACCCGAGAAGGCACCATGTCACTCGATCCCACACTCGGCGCTTTGCGCAGCGATTTACAACGGCTGGGCTTCGTGGTAGTGCCACACGGAGACCACATCTGCGTTCGGCTTTCCATGCTTGCGAGTGTCCGCGTTCGGATCGCCGAGGGAGCGCTGCAACTTCAGCCTCAGTTCGGTCCGCTACAGCGCGCGACCGCATTGCTGCTCGGCGTCGTGGGGATACCGGCCGTCGCAGTCGCGGCTTTCGCGGCCTTCGGCCTCGAGCCAGTAACGCTTGCCGCCGGTGCGGGAGGCGTCGCGTATCTCTTCTCGGACGCGTACCGCCTGATTCTCACTGAAAGCTGCATGACGCGACTGCAGCTCCTTTGGGCGGCACATGCTTCGGACAGGAATCACGAGATGGCGTTCGCCGCGAGCTCGTCGTTGCGGCAGCTCGCGGAGCAGCCACCCAACGAGTCTCTGGCTTTGGCTGGCTCCCGTACGCAGTCCAGATCACCGGTACCCAGCCCTGCGTTCGTGCCATCAGCGGCACCGCGAGCAGACCGAAGCCCGTAACCGGGCTTGGTGCACTCAACGCGCTTCCACGCTGTGGCGCCTCCCTTCAGGCCCACGCCGCACGACCTCACGGATGCGCTGCGCGGTGCGGG
>JACMME010000301.1 GCA_014379205.1 Gemmatimonadaceae bacterium | reverse complement strand
GACCAGGCCGAAACGGATCGATACTGGAACGCGATCGTCGGCAACGGCGGCCAGGAGAGCGCGTGCGGCTGGTGCAAGGACAAATGGGGATTGTCCTGGCAGATTACGCCGATCGCGCTGACGGAAGCGACCACCGATCCCGATCCCGCTGCCGCCAAGCGCGCGTTCGATGCGATGATGCAGATGAAAAAGATCGACATCGCTGCAATCGAGGCAGCGCGCCGCGGTTGAGGTAGCATCTTCGACGCGTGCATCTCGGAAGCACAAAGGGGCACATGACACTCGGAGTCGAACGCGCTCGCTCCGCCAATGGCAACCGTTGCTGCTCCGACCCTTGGCATTGGATCGCCCAACAACAGTGAAAGTATGGCGCGGCGTTATGGAAGAGCGATCGTCAGCTTTGCCTGCGATTCGTGCTCAGGTGCAATGACACGTAAGCTGATTGTTGCCGTCGTACCCGCCCTGGTCGCCTGTTCAGCATTCACCATGCAACCACCGTCGCAACCGGGGACGCTTCCGCCTGCCGACGAGCAACGACCGCTCGTCATTGCGCACCGTGGCGCCAGCGGTCACCGTCCCGAACACACACTGCCTGCTTACGCGCTGGCAATAGCGATGGGCGCCGATTACATCGAGCTGGATCTCGTGAGCACGCGCGATGGAGTCCTCGTTGCGCGACACGAAAATGAGATCGGCGCAACGACAGACGTTGCACAGAAGTTTTCTCAGCGTCGAAACACAAGAGTGATCGATGGAGATTCGGTGACTGGTTGGTTCACAGAGGACTTCACGTGGGATGAACTGCGCACACTGCGTGCGAACGAGCGGTTGCCATCTCGTTCGCATGCTTACGACGGTCATTTCGGTGTGCCGAGGCTCGAGGACGTGCTGGCATTGGCTGACAGCGCCGGCCGGAGACGCGGGCGCGTTGTTGGCGTGTATGCGGAAACCAAGCATCCATCGTACTTCCGGAGCATCGGGCTGCCGCTCGAGGAAAGCCTGCTGGCCGCTTTGCATGCGCACGGGTTGGACCGGCGCGACGCGCCGGTGTTCATCCAATCGTTCGAATCGGGGAACCTGCGCGCCCTACGAACGAAGACGCGCGTGCGGCTGGTGCAGCTGGTGTACGACACTACTCAGGTCACCCCTGCTGCATTGCGCGAGATAGCGACCTATGCGGACGCGGTTGGCCCCAACACCCGGCTCATCGTGCCAGCCTCGATCGGAGGCCGCGCAACGTCCGTCATTCGTGATGCACACGCGGCCGGCCTACTAGTGCACGCGTGGACGCTAAGACCCGAGTCGGAATTCCTGGCGGCACGCTATCGAGGCGATCCGCTGGCCGAAGTACGAGAGCTCGCGGCGTTAGGGGTAGACGGAATGTTTGGTGATTTTCCAGATCTCGTATTGGAGGGGCTTGGACGCGGGCCGGCGTCCGGTCGTTAGATAGACGTACTCAGAGCTGCGCGGTGATTTCCCCGACGCGTTGCAGCTTGACGGTACCCACCCGTATCTTTTCGCTCGCAGCGAACGGGTCCTCGCGGGATCCCAATCCTCCCTCCGAAAAGGCATTCGTGACCGCTGACGTAACCTCCTTCGATGCGATCGTCATAGGCTCGGGCATCTCGGGAGGCTGGGCGGCGAAGGAGTTATGCGACAAGGGCCTCAAGACTCTCGTCCTCGAGCGGGGTCGCGACGTAGCGCACATCAAGGACTACCCCACCGCCAATCTCAATCCCTGGGAGCTGCCGCACCGCGGCGCGATGTCGCGGCAGCAGCTCAAGGAGAATCCGCTTATCAGCAAGGCCGCTGGTTACGGCGAAGACACCGCGCACTTCTTCATCAAGGACCAGGATCACCCGTACGTGCAGGAGAAGCCGTTCGACTGGATCCGCGGCTATCAGGTTGGCGGCAAGTCCCTCACCTGGGGCCGCGCCTGCCAACGGTGGAGCAAATACGAATTTACCGCTCCGGAGCGGCAAGGCTACGGAATGAACTGGCCGATTGGTTACGACGACGTAGCGCCGTGGTATTCGCACGTCGAGAAGTTCATCGGAGTATGCGGCAATCGCGATGGCCTCGCGGCGATGCCCGACGGCGAGTATCTGCCACCGTTCGACTTCAACTGCGTCGAGAAACACCTCAGCGAAAAAGTTCGCGCGCACTACGGGAATCGCTACATCGTGCAGGGGCGCTGGGCACATCTCTCACAACCGAAGGAGATCCATCTGCAGCAGGGCCGCGGCACCTGTCAGGCGCGCAACCTTTGCATGCGCGGATGTCCCTACGGTGGATATTTCAGCTCCAACGCTTCCACGCTGCCCTGGGCAGCGAAGACGGGCAATCTCACGATCCGACCCGACTCCGTCGTGCATTCCATCATCTACGACGAAGCCAAGGGTAAAGCGACGGGCGTACGTGTCATCGACGCGCATACGCACGCGGTCACCGAATATCACTCCCGTACCATCTTCGTGAACGCGTCGGCGCTCAACACCAATCTCATTCTTCTCAATTCCACATCGCGGCGATTCCCTAACGGACTGGGGAACGATACCGGCCTTCTCGGCCGTTACGTCTGTCACCACAACTACCGCGCGGCGGCGAATGGCAAGATCGCCGGGTTTGAGGACCAATACTTCTACGGGCGAAATCCCACCGAGTGCATCCTCGCCAACTTCCGGAATCTCGGGAAACAGGACACGGATTTTGTGGGCGGCTACACCACGTTCACCGGCGCCTACCGGGAGCGCCCTGAGCCGGCAGATCGCGTGGGCGGAGCTTACAAGGACGCGCTCGCGCAGCCTGGGCCGTGGGGGATCTACATGTACATGCAGGGCGAGACGATCCCCAAGCAAACCAATCATGTTCGCCTGCACTCTACCATGAAGGATCAGTGGGGAATTCCACTGCTCGTTACCTCGGTGCATTACGATGACAACGACGAGAAGATGATTCGCGACTGGCTCGCCGAGGCGAAGCAGATGCTGGAGGTGGCCGGGTGTCACGCTGTGGAGACGCGGGACAATCATCAGGCGCCCGGACTGGATATTCACGAGATGGGCGGCGCGCGCATGGGCAGCGATCCCAAGACGTCTATGCTCAACGAGTGGAACCAACTGCACGCCTGCAAGAATGTCTTCGTTACCGACGGTGCCTGCATGACGTCCACGGGCAACCAGAGTCCGTCCATTCTGTACATGGCGCTAACTGCACGCGCGGTGAATCACGCCGCTGACGAGATGGCAAAACAGAACCTGTGAGATACTGACGACCATGCCTCCAATGAATCGGCGCGAAGCAGTGAAGACGACGACGGCATTCCTGGGTGGCGTGTTGCTGACATCGAACGGCTTGCTGGTTGCCTGTGCCCGCGACACGAGCAACGCCAGCGGTAAAATCCTGACGGTCGACGATCAGTCACTGATCGAGGAGATCGCGGACACCCTTCTTCCAACAACCCCAGCATCACCGGGCGCAAAAGCGGCGGGTGCCGGCGCGGCGATCAATCTGCTGCTTACCGATTGTTACGAGCCGGATGTGCAGGAGCGCGTCGTGAACGGGTTGACGGAGTTTCGAAGGACATGCGACAAGCGCACGGGCAGTAGCTTCGCATCGCTTCCTAAAAACGACCGCGAGGAGTTGCTTCGCGAAATTGACCTCCAGGCGCAAAAGGCCGGCGATGCGCACTACTTCGGCCTGGTTCGCGAGCTGGCTCTCCGCGCTTATTTCTCCTCCGAGATCGGCAAGACAAAGGCACTGCGATTCGTTCTCGTTCCCGGCAAATGGGTGGGATGCGTACCACTGTCTCCCGGCCAGCCGGCGTGGGGATGACGACTCGCAAGCCTGAACGGGAGATAGAGTCGTGTCCAAGGTGACGATCGGGATTGTCGGCTCGCGCTTCCAGGCCGATTGCATCGCTGCATCGGTGAAGGCAATGCCGGAGGAAGCCGAGGTGACCGCCGTAGCCTCTCCGACCACGGGAAACGCGGAGGCGTTCGCACAGCGTCACGGAATTCCGAAGTTCTATTCCGATTACCGCGAGATGCTGCGCGACCCGGCGATCGAGATGATATCCATCACCGCGCCGAATCGCCTGCACGCCCAGGTCACCATTGATGCAGCTCGCGCGGGCAAGCACGTCGTCTGCGAAAAGCCGCTTTGCGTGACGCTGGAGGAAGCGGACGCGATGATCGATGCCTGCGCCAGGGCGGGTGTGCTCCTTATGTACGCCGAGGAGCTGTTCTTTGCGCCGAAGTACGTCAAGGCCAAGCAGATGGCGGACGAAGGCGCATTCGG
>JACMME010000300.1 GCA_014379205.1 Gemmatimonadaceae bacterium | reverse complement strand
GCTCGGCAGGAAGTTCGTTGGCCGCCGACTCTGAGATGCTCTTTGAGAATGTTCGGACAGCGCTGTTCGATCTTTTCGACTCGGTAGCCGAAGAGCGTTGTTTGGTGATCCTCGTCGAGGATCTGCAGTGGCTCGACGATGCGTCTGCCAAGATTCTTGCGCGAATGGTGGAATGGTCCGCGACAAAGCGCGTTTACTTCCTATTGAACGCAAGACCGAGCAACAATTCATTTCTCGACTACGGCGAGACAACTCGACTCGACACAATTACACTTGGGCCGCTCAATCCTCTCGCATCGACCGCGTTGTTGCAATCCATCGCGTTACGCCCTGGCGATGAGCCTGAACCAGGGTTTGTTGATTGGTGTCTCGCCGTCGCAGAAGGCAATCCATTTTTCTTGCAAGAGCTGGTTCACCAATGGATCGAGACGGGCCACAGGTACGAAGCACCTCCCTCAGTAACGAAAGTGCTTCAGGAACGCCTCTCACGACTCAGTAAAGAAGCTCTACAAGTCCTTCAGACAAGTGCTGTACTGGGTGACCATGCCACGCTCGATCGGGTTGAAAGAGTCCTCGAGTATCATCCCCATCAGCTCTTGTCGGCTGTTGAGGAGTTGAGCAAAGCAGCGATGCTTGGAATGCAAAGCGAGAGGGTAGACACCGCGGCTGGGCAACTTCAGCCTCGTCACGATCTGCTGTCGTCTGGTGCTCTCAGCCGGCTGGCGCCGGTATCCCTTGCGTTTGTTCACCGGCGTTCTGCCGATGTTCTGGAAAGGGAGATTGCCCAAAACGCAATGTCGACGACCATGTTGTGGGCGTGTGCTAATCACCGACATCACGCGGGAGATCGCGAACGAGCACTATCTCTTAGTATGTCTTGCGCAGAACACCTTTTGGAGCTTGGTCTTCCACACGACGCGTGTACTGCTTTTGAAAGATCGTTGGGCTACTGCGTTACAGATTTCGAACGGCTCAAACTCCTGCCTCGACTGGCTCTCGCCTTTGAGCTGGATAGCGAATGGAAACGCAGTATGGATGTTTTGCGGACATGCATGGGACTAATCGCCAAAGACGATCCATCAAAGGGCCAACACAATGACTACGAGCTGCTAATACTCGATGCGAGACATCGAAGTGCGTTGGACTTCGCGACTCTGCTGGATGAGGCGATGCGCTGCGTGGAAAGTGAGCAGGCATCACCCGGGCATCGGGTTGGAGCTGCAGTCTTGGCGATGAAGCTCGCAATGGATTTCGGCCGTTCCGAATGTTTCGACGCAATCTACCAGCAAGTCTCGCCCTTAGTGCACGAGAGTGACGTGAGTGAGCATGATCGGCTTGAGTTTCAGATGATCTATCGCACAATCCGAGGTGACGGTTTCGTGCCGATCGAGGATTTGTGGCGATTCGCGGATGCTGCACGCCTGACGGGTGGCGAGGCTGCCTATTCACAGGCAATCCTTACCGCTTCGACTGCGTGTCGGCTCAGCGCACGGTATTCGGAGGGAATGGAATTTTTGTCGAAGGCTCTCGACCATGCGATCGCCAACCGACTTTACTCCAAGCGCCCGACCATCATGTTAGTGACAGCGCAACTTCATATCGCCGCTGGGGCCTTCGACAAAGCGCACGAGGTCCTCAAGGCAATAGAAAGACCAATACCCTTTAGCAACATCCGGGACCGCAACCAGATCTATTACCTCGAAGCAAGGATTGCCCTGGAGCGGGGAGATTTGGCTGGCGCTGCGACCGCGTTTGAACTGATAGATACTGTCTCGCCGACATACAGTGTGACCCGGAAGGGCTATTACCTGGCTCTACAAGTTCGAATTGGGTTGGGGCAGGATGTCGACCCCAAGATCATGGCGAGGCTCGTTTCGGAATTGGAGATTACTCACCTACAAATGCGTGACCTCGGGATACAAGATTTTGAAGCATACTCTCTTTACTTGGGCCTTTCCGCACTGGGAGAAAAGGACCGCGGTACAGAAATACTGAGAGAATACGTGGAACGCCGACGCATAAAATGGCCTCTATCTCAAGCAACATTATCTGCGCTCAGCTCCGAGGACAATCGGTCCCATCCAATCGCGAATGAATCCTAGGCTGACGGTCTCGCGGGACAGCGGCGCTGAGAACAGGTCCTCGCTCCGGAGCACAAGTGACCCTCTTTACCCGAGCCGTAACCGGTGCAAAGCTCGAACTCAGTACAAACATCTTCGAGCATCAGGAGGAGCCGGTTAGCTCGTCGGGACAGACTGGGCACCATTAGGCTGAAGGCGCAATGTTCGCTGGTACACGGGGTTCCAGAAGGTCCTTGCTGTGACGCTCCTAAGCCGTTTCAGCGACTCGCAGAATTGAACCTCTGTCGGGAGTCCTGTGTTGCCAGGCCGTGTCTTCCGACTCTTTGGGTGCGAAAAGCTTCGAATATTCTGGGCTGCGCAACAGTGCGTCGCAGATTTGAGGGTCGAACTGAGTCCCGCGAAAGCGCAGGAGTTCCTTTCGGACAGATGTCGCGTCGAGCGCCGCACGATAGGGACGATCAGTAGTCATTGCGTCAATAGTATCGGCAAACATGATTATTCGAGAGCCGAGCGGGATACCTTCCTCTTTCAGGCCGTCAGGATATCCGGTACCATCCCAGTTTTCGTGGTGATGCCGGATTAACGGAACAACGTCGCGAAGCTCGGTAACCTTCCCGGCAAGCTCTGCACTCTTAACGGGATGCGTCCGCATGATTACTTGTTCCTCGGGAGTTAGGCGGCCCGGCTTGCTGAGTATCGGTCCGAACACCTCGTGGATTTTGCCGACGTCATGGAGTAGCGCAGCAGCAACGATACGCTCAATTTCTTTTTCGCGTAATCCGACGGCACGAGCTATTACCCCCGCTTTGTCCGCTACCCGGCGCGAGTGGCCAGAAGTATAGGGATCTCGAGCCTCAATAGCTGCAACCATGAGCTCAAGAAGTTCTCGATTCGTCCGCTCAAGCTGCCCAGTGACCTTATACAGCTGCCGTAGGCCAAAAAGGGGCACGGCGAACACGAAGACACCGACTGGTCCGAACTTCGAATAGGCCCAGACGATAAACAGGATTGCCGGAAGAGACAAAAAGTCATAAGGCAGCGCACTAAGTGTATTCTCTTTCCAAATTGTCCAGGCATTTCGATCGCCAACAATTCCGAGAGCACCGCTTACGCACACCGAGTTAGTCACAAAGAATACGAGAAAGAGCGCGAATAGCGAAAGAGAGCTCGATTCCCCGATACTGTGTAGCGCAACCCCGCCAAAAGCCTGATATGCAAGGATCGCCAAAGCGAGCGCGAGTGACTCTTGAGCAGTATTGAAGATCGTCCTAGTACTGTCTCTCTTCGCGACCATTTGGCCTGCAATGGTTGTGGCGGCGACTACTACTACGCTGACCCAATGCGGCGCGATGGCGGCGCTCGCCAAAACTGGGATGAATGAGACGGATCCCATCGATCCATGACCCTTGCGATAGCTGAATAGCTGCGCGAGCACACCGATGAAGCCGAACGTCAGCGCGGCTTGCGCATAGGAAAGATTAAACGTCTGGTCCTTTAGGAACAGAACAGTCCCCGCGCCAATCGCGGCTATGCATACCAGCGAAACGTACCGAGCTATCCGACTCATCGTAGAAGAAGAAACCCCCGCCTCGGCTACCACCACTGTGTATCACCAAAGCATCCTATCAGAGCAAGCAAGAACTCCATTTTGCGTCACCTCCCTAAAATTCAGTCGCACTCAGCATCCGCTGAAATGCGCTACTAGGTCGGCTCCGCTCTTGAAACTAGGCCTGCCCGCTCAACTCGTCTCTTAGCCGGGACGGGGGTTTTTTTTGGTTTCCTATAGGATTCGTGTAAAGGTGAACCTTCGCCCAACGATCCATTCAACTGCACCAGGTCGATTCGACCCGCTTTCGTTTTCCTTCTATCCTTCAACAGGCAGAATTCCGCCCGCCTTCGTTACTCCATTCCCTGATCGACCCAGCGGTTCGTCGCCGCCAATACCGCCAGAGCGCTCGCTGTCTCGGCACTCCCTTTGATCTCACAGTTCCCAACCAGCAGTTGGCTGTCACGGCCACTTCTCACCGTCACACCAACGAACACGTACTCGCGGTCAAAGGCCTCCATCACCTTCACGCCCTCTACCGCCAGCTGTCCTTCCCTGCCCTCGGCTGAGCCGATCGCGAATACCGTCGCGCGCGCGGCTAAATCGAGCCGGGACCTGTCCCCCTCGATCCCATGGGCTTCGCCAATGTAGGACTCCTCACCCTTTCTCAGGGTAACCCTGCAGGAAACCCCCTTCGTCCGGGATCCCCTTACCTCCACGTCCTCGAAGTACAGCCGCCGGCCCGTATAGCGCTTCACCCCGCTCTCGGGGGTCGCCCCGGACCCCACCGAGAACTGCCTGGCAGGCGTCGGATGCGCGGGCGTAGGCTTGATCTTCGCCTCGCTCGTTATCGCTACGGAGATCTTCCGGTGGTCCACACGCATCGCCAGGTGCGCCATCAGCGCGCTCTCGATGTTGCGCACCACCTGCTTCGGCGTGAGCTCAGCGGTCGTCAGAACATGTATCTGCTCTACCGCGCCACTCTCGCTCTCTATGATCTTTGCGGAGACGACTCCCGGAAGCGTGAGGATGAGCTCCTCGGCACGCTTGATCGGAAGTACGCTGCCGGCGATGTTGTTCAAATTCAATTTT
>JACMME010000299.1 GCA_014379205.1 Gemmatimonadaceae bacterium | reverse complement strand
TTATCCGGGCTTCGAAGTCATTGTGGTAGATGATCGTTCGTCGGACGGTACAGGCGCGATTGCGCGCGAAATCGCGCAACTGGACAGTCGAGTCCGGGTGATCGATGCACGCCCGCTTGCTGAAGGTTGGTTCGGCAAGCAGTGGGCGTGCGCCGAGGGCGCCGCTGCCTCGATCTCGGCACTTGTCTGTTTTAAGGACGCTGACACCGTACACGCGCCGGACCAGATGCCCCGCGCCGTGAACGCTCTCCTGGACGGTAACGCCGACATGCTTAGCGTGGCTGCGCGCCAGGAGATGTACACATTCTGGGAACGCACCATCCAGCCGTTGGTCTTCTTCATGCTTTTCGCGCGTTACGGCGGCACGGAGGTGGTGAACCGCGCACGCAATCCGACCAACAAAATCGCTAACGGACAGTTCATCCTTTTCAGACGCGACGTGTATGACGGCATCGGAGGGCACGCCTCCGTACGCGACACTGTAGCCGAGGATCTGGCGCTTGCACAGCGCATCTGTTCGCTTGGCCGTAGCGGCATTCTCATTCTCGGCCTTGACCAACTGTCCACACGCATGTACACAACGCTTGGTGAGGTTGTATCAGGGTGGATGAAGAACATCTACGCTGGAGGACGCATGGCGATGCCGGGAGGCGCTGCTGGCAGATCGCTGTTTCCAGTCACCCTACTCCTTCCCGCACTATTGATACTCGCCCCGGTTCTCGTGCTTGGCTTCGCTGCACTCCTGCCTTCCGGCGCGCTTGTTTGGGCGGCCGCTGCAGTCGCATTCTCGCTATTGTGGTGGGCCCTGGTCTTCCGCGTAGCTCTGGGAATGTCGCCCGCATATGCTCTAACCTTTCCACTCGGCGCGGCCATGCTGCTTTACATCGTGCTGAGAGCCATCGTCCGAGGCTCCCGCGTGCGCTGGAAGGACCGCGAATATCTATCGAGTTAGCGAAGATTAACTGAGAACTGAGAACTGCGAACTGCGAAAGAACCACTCGCGGGTTCCGGAACTACACCCCCACCGATTGAAACCCTTTTGACCTTTCAATCGTCTAATATTCGGAAGCGAGAGCTTCCACCTCCGAGTGAGAGTCCCCGGCCACTGCGCAAGCGGTGTGTCGGGGCTCTTCTTTTGCGCAATTGCAACACGGAGACGACGCATGCGCTGCCGTGATGACGACCGCATCGCTTGTGATCGCAAGTATGCGCGGTGCTCACGCTTCAAGCAGCGGCTACCCTGCTCGCCACCCCCACGAGCGCCTGCGAACTGGCAACGATTGCCTCAGCCATCGGATGCGGCAACCCGCCCCTGCCACTCGACGACGCCGTCCGCCGGGCGCTCGCTCTTCCCCGCGATGCGGGCGATCTGCTCGTCGCGCGCGGTCCGGGTACGCTTCGATCGCTCCTTGTAGAGCTTTCAGCTGAAACGCCTATTCGTGACGCCGTCGCCGCCGTCGCGAATCGCCTTAACGCGCGTTCGCCGCAGCTTCTTTGGATCATTGTAGCCGTTCAGCAAAGCGGATCAGGATTGGCGATCGCTGCCTGGTCCGATGGCGTAGCAGGAGCACGCGTCGCAGCGCTGATAGCGGACCGGACCAACATCGTACTCAGCGATGCGGAGACACTTTCGGCGCTTGCCGCTGCCAGTGGAGGGGACGACGTGCTCGTCCACGCACGCTGGCTGGAAATCCTGGGCCGAGAGGCGCTTACGCGGCGATTCTATCGGGCGCTCGAGCGCGTTGTTGGAGATATGGCACGCCTTGCGCGAGGCGATGCCACACCGGATGAGCGTCGCGAGATCGCATTGCTGTATGTCTCTCGGCTGATTTTTCTGTCATTTCTCGAAGCCAAAGGCTGGCTCAACGGTGATAGACGCTTCTTGGAGCGTCAATTCGAGGAGCAGATGATTGCGGGCGGTGACTATCACCGGCGCGTGCTGCGCCCACTTTTTTTCGGGACGTTGAACACGCCGCCGCGGAAGCGGGCTCCGAGAGCTCGTGCTTTTGGCCGTATTCCATTTCTGAACGGCGGCCTGTTCTCATACGGCGCCCTCGAGCGGCGCCGGCGCTCATTGCATTTCCCCGATGAAGCGCTCGGACTTGTCTTTGGTGACCTTCTCACACGCTACCGCTTTACGGCGCGCGAAGGCACTACTTCCTGGTCGGAGGCTGCGATAGACCCTGAAATGCTGGGCAAGGCATTCGAGTCGCTCATGGCTTCACGGGAACGGCGTGCGAGCGGAGCTTTCTACACGCCCCAATCCATAGTGGCTAGCGTTACGCGGACTGCCCTCACGGCGTTTCTCGCTCGCGATGGCGTGAGTCAAATGCAGGCAGAGCGCGCTATGGCTGGCCAGCCTATCGAAGACGATGCCCGCAGCGCGATTGCTGCTCGCGCCGCTCGAGTTGCCTTGTTGGACCCTGCGTGCGGATCGGGAGCATTCCTCGTGCATGCACTCGAGGAGCTCGCGGCCTTGCTGATACGACTTGGGGACACGCGCACACCATCATCAACGCGCCGCGCATTGCTGACACGCTGCATCTTTGGCGTCGATATCAATCCCACTGCTGTCTGGCTGTGCGAGCTACGGTTATGGCTTTCGGTGGTCATCGAAAGCGACGACAACGATCCGCTTCAGGTTAGTCCGCTTCCGAACCTTGATCGCCAGATCCGCATCGGGGACTCTCTGTCAGGATTGACAGACGACGAACGCCTCCCTGTGCCTCCCGGCCTTCGCATCGCCGCACTGCGCGAGCGTTACGCGCGAGCGACGGGCGCACGCAAGCGCACAATGGCGAGAGTGCTCGACCGTGCCGAGCGAGAAAGCGCCGTCGCGAGAATGGACGCGCACATTGCCAGCGCCATTGTGACCAGACGCGAACTGGTGGTGCAGTCGAGATCGCGCGATCTCTTCGGCCGCAGACTGCCGCCGGATCCTCCGGTACGTGCTCGTCTAACGGAGATACGTGAGCGCCTGCGCCAACTGCGAGCGCGCCGCAGAACGCTTGCCGAAGGAGGTGCTCTACCCTTCGCGTGGAGCCTACGATTTCCGGACGTCGTGTCCCGCGGCGGATTCGACGTGGTGCTGGGAAATCCACCCTGGGTTCGTCTGCACCGGATCCCCGCAGAAGACCGGGCTTCACTCCGCTCACGCTATACCGTCTTCAGCCACGCAGCCTGGCAGCAGGGAGCGCGACTTGCCGGCGCAGGCTCGGGCTTCGCGGCGCAGGCGGACTTGTCCGCGCTTTTTGTGGAGCGCTCTGTTGCCCTGCTCACGGACGGCGGAACTCTCGCGTTTCTGCTTCCGGCCAAGCTGTGGCGCTCACTGGCCGGGGGAGGTGTTCGTCGCCTGCTAGCCGAACGAACCCAATTGCTCGCTCTCGAGGACTGGTCGGAATCCGGCGTCTCCTTTGATGCGGCCGTTTACCCGTCAGTCGTGATAGCTCGGAAAAAAGAAAGGCGCCCTGCGACCGAACACTCGGGACCCTCGCTCACTTCGCATTCACAACCTCTGAGTCACCACGCAAGTTCGCCCATAGCGGCGGAGCTCCGCAGGCGCGACGGGTCCTTGCGCTGGATGATACCTGCTCCGCGGCTACCTCTTGGAGGCGATTCCGCCGCGCCGTGGCTGATTGTGCCCGCTGACGTCCGCGCGGCGTTCGATCGAATTCAAAGTTCAGGAGGTGCGCTCGCTGAAAGTCCTTTGGGCCGGCCGTCGCTCGGTGTCAAATGCGGGTGCAATGAAGCTTTCATAGTGTCGGTAACGGGAACCGAGGCGGGATTGACAAGTGTGAATGCCGGCGGCCGCGAGGGCTTGGTGGAAGCGAACATGCTTCGCCCGCTCATCCGCGGCGAATCGGTGTCGTCTCGGGCCGGTGAGTTCATTCTTTGGACGCACTCACCAGGCGGGGCGCCGCTCAATCGATTACCTCCGCATGCGGAGCGCTGGCTCAACCCCTGGCAGCGGCAGCTGAGAGCACGAACCGATGTTCGCGCTGGAATGCGCTGGTGGTCTCTGTTCCGCACTGCGGCGGCCTCGTCGGCTACATCTCGAGTCGTGTGGGCTGACTTCGGCCGCGTGCCTAGAGCGCGAGTGTTACCCGCCGGTGATCCGGCGGTCGCGATCAACAGCTGCTACGTGCTGCGCTGTCACGATCCAGTCGATGCTTGCGCGATCGCGGCACTGCTCAATTCTCCGCTCGCGGCTGCCTGGCTCAATACGCTCGCGGAGCCCGCGCGGGGAGGGTACCATCGGTATCTGGCATGGACCGTCGCACTACTGCCCATACCAAGCGACTGGGCTTTTGCGCGAAACGTGCTCGCGCCGTTCGGCAGCGCGCCTGAACACGCGAGATCGACCGATCTGCTCGCGGCTGCAACGCGCGCTTACCGCCTGCGCCCGGCAGACATCGAAGCGCTTATCGAGTGGTCCAACCGGTAGCGCTCCTTCGCGCCGCTGAGGTGCGCGCACTCATCGCGCGAACGTGGCTTGGCGATGTTCAGGAAGCGAGCGCGCTCGGCGAAGTTTCGCTACGTCCACATCAGCTTTCGGCGATCGCACGCTTGCGCTCGGCGCTCCTCGAAATGGGAGGCGCGCTCCTGGCAGACGAGGCTGGGCTGGGAAAGACTTACGTTGCCGCTGCCCTTGCGCGGGAGGCATTGCGCCCGGTTATCGTGGCTCCCGCGGCTCTCCGGCCCATGTGGACCCAGGCGCTGCGGCAAGCGGGCGCGAGCGCCGAATTGTTGTCTTACGAGGGCCTCAGCCGTCAGCGAACATCGGCTGACGCTGACTCACCGCGATATGACCTGGTGATCCTCGACGAAGCCCACCATGCGCGTAATCCAGCTACGCGCCGATATCGCCGCATTGCCGAGCTGACCGTGGATTCTCGAGTCCTGCTTCTGTCGGCGACCCCAATTCACAACTCGGGCAAAGATCTGCGCGTGCTGCTCGCCCTCTTTCTCGGCGAACGCGCCATGTACCTCGACGCCGAAGCGGTTGCGCGGTGCATAGTCCGCAGAGAGCACGACGATGTTCGTGGTTCGACTACGCTTCCCGCGCTGGGCGCGCCTCAATGGATGATCGTGGGAGACCAGGAGGACGTGTTGCGCGCGCTTCTCGCTTTGCCACCGCCGGTTCCACCCAGGGATGCGGGTGAAGGCGGCCTCCTGCTGGCTTGGCAACTCGTGCGCCAGTGGGCATCTACTCAAGGCGCATTGCTCAACGCCATACGGCGTCGGCTGGCACGGGGGGCAGCCCTCATTGCGGCTCTCGAAGCCGGGTTGTATCCCTCTCGTCAGGAGCTGCAGGCATGGTGCTGGGATGGGGAGTCGGTTCAGCTCGCCTTCACGGAACTGCTTGTCTCCGCGACCTCCCCGCAGGAATCAATGTTGGCTGCCGTGAGGAATCATCAGCGGGAGTTGCGGTCTCTCACTGATCGCCTGACGCCTGCATCAAACCTGGATCACGAGCGCGCGCGGCTCCTGCGCGCGATTCGCGCCGAGCATCCGTACGAAAAGATCGTCGTCTTCTCTCAGTTTGCGGACTCTGTTGCGGCGCTCTACAAGGTGCTTCGCTCGGACGCGGGTGTTGCCGCGCTCACCGGCAGTGGCGGGATCGTGGCTGGGGGATCGCTAACCCGGCGCGAAGTTCTGGAGCGTTTCGCTCCAATTTCGACAGGTGCTCCGCCGCCAAGTGCAGCGGAGCAAATCGATTTCCTCCTTACCACGGACCTTCTGAGTGAGGGTGTGAATCTGCAGGACGCGTCGGTTGTTGTGCACCTCGACCTTCCATGGACCGCCGCGCGACTGGAGCAACGCGTCGGGCGTTCCCGACGCATCGGCGCTCGCCACACGAGAACCGCAGTGTATGCGCTGTCACCGCCGGCCAGTGCCGAGGTGTGGATGGAAACAATACGCCGGCTGCAGGAGAAGCTGAAAGCGGCGGGTGTGGACATCGGCGGTACAAATGGTCTACTGATTGCCCCCACCAGACCCGAAACACCGCCGCAGCGCAGCACGGAACGACTCCGCACTCTATTCGCTCAATGGGAAACTCAAGCCCGGCGCTCGGAGCCCGGCAGTGAGCATTCTGGCCCTCGCCAGAGCGATGCGGGTAACTCAGGGGGACATATCGCGACCGCAATGGTTTCCGCTCGCCGAGATGGCGTGTTGGCGCTCGTGCGAGTGGCCGGACGTCTTCAAATCGTGGGTGGATTCGACGTGCTTACCCAGGACCGCAACGATCTCGCGGAAATAGCAGAGGCCGCCATTGGAATGGACTCGCCACTCAATGCGGAACGCGTGGAATCGGAGCGCCGGCGCATAGCAGATTGGATTGCGCGAACACAGGGCACAAGCGCCGCCGGTATATCGGCGTCGGTCCGCAGATCATTTCGGCAGACTGCGATACGCCGCGCGACAGCCGCTCTCGATCGTGCGCCGCATCATCTTCGGCCATTCATGGCGCCGCTATCGGCACGCGCCAAACAGATTGCGGTGGCGAGTTATGGGGTTGGCACTGAGCGAGTCCTGGGCGAGCTGGTTACCGCGTCGCTGCCCGACGTTAGCTGGCTTCAGGCCATTTGCGCTTTTGGCGACAGCCATCCATCACACGAAAATGTCGCGCGTGCCCATGACTCACCCGAATTTATCGCGCTGCTGATCCTGCAAAGTTGAGTGGCGTTGTTTCAAGGGGTCAGAGTCGTTGAATTTCAAGGGGTCAGAGTCGTTGAACCTTGATGGAATTTCAAGGGGTCAGGGTCCTTGACGTTCCAACGCTCCACTGCTCCAGCATGGCGTCCCATTCTAATGATTCATGCGATGCTTGAGCTGAAGCGGCGGAGTCGTTCCGGCCCTCCGCGTTCGCAGCTTCGAGGGGCCATCGTTGGGCTCGGGATACAGCGGACTAAGAAAAACTTCTGCAACAGCCCCCAGAACCTGCGGAAGTGCATTAAGCCGCCGTCCGACGTCGCGAAGGACACGCCAGTCCTCCCCACCTTCTATGCGTACGAAATATGTCCCATCCCTGCCTGGCAAACGTATCTCGCCTACCACAACGCCCCCGACCAGATCAAACGCCGCCTGACGATCTGCAGGCGTCGCCGTGCTCTTGAAAACGACGGTGATGATCCGCTTGACGTATCTGGCACCCGAGGCCGTTTTCGCGATACTGCTATCCGCATAAACCCAGCTCGCCATCGAATCCGGCGCGTGCGCTATGTCAGGCGAGGCATGCGGCCAGCCGTAATCCGGACTCCACATAACCTCAGTTTCCGCACTAAAGACTTGCGGCAGCATCATGAGCCGCTGAGCTAAACTCTTCAGCGCAACAATGGTGACGGCTTCTTCGATCCTCAAAAAATGATGCCCGTCCTCGCCCGCATGGCCCGTTCGTCCTACCAATACTCCCCCAACTGAATCGAATGCGGCCTGACGGTCCGATGGCGTCGCCGTGTTCCTAAAACCAACTATCACAATTCGCTTTACAAATCTTCCTCCGCCATTTGGGATTCTGGCGACGTTACTGTCGGCATAAACCCAGCTCGGTATCGAATCGGGGGCATTCGCGAGATCCGGTGGCGCGTTCGAGAGGACGGAATGTCTACCAATCTTTATTTCGATCCCAGCACCGAGAACCTGCGGCAAAGCATTAAGTATTTTGGCTAAGCTATCGAGCGCGACGATCGTAACAGCACCTTCAATGCGAAGAAAGTAGGTTCCATCCTCCCCGGGTAGGCGGCGTCCGCCAACTACAACACCGCCGACCAGATCGAACGCCGCCTGTTTCTGCGCCAGCGTCGTCCCATTCCAGAAAATCACGGTCAGTATCCGTTTCAGGTACGGCATCCTGCCATTAGCTGCGTGATTGCTATCCGCATAAACCCAGCTCGGCATCGAATCGGGAGCGTGCGCTATGTCGGGTCTACCCGAACGAAACGGGGAATGCGTACCTGCGATCACTTGAGCATACGCGCTCAGAACCCGCGGCAATGCTCGAAGTATGCTAGCTACACTATCTATTGCTTCGACGGTCTCGGCGCGGATCTGGAGAAAATACGCTCCGTCCTCACCTGGCAAGCGCGACCCACCTACCACGACCCCGTCAACGAGATCGAATGCAGCCCGTCGGTTCTCTGGGTTGGCAGTGTCCTCGAAAAGAACGACCACGATTCGTTTCAGGTACGGAACATTGTCCAGGTCAGCGATATTGCTATCCGCGAACACCCAACTCGCCATCGAATCCGGCGCGTGCGCAATGTCGGGGATTGCATGCGGCCAGCGGTATTCCGAACTCACCATAACCTCAGCTTCCGCACTAAAGACTTGCGGCAGCGTCATAAGCCGCTGAGCGAAACTGTTCAGCTCAATAATGCTTACTGCTCCTTCAATCCTCAGAAAATGATGCCCGTCCTCGCCCGCATGGCCCGTTCGTCCTACAAGTACTCCCCCAACTGAATCGAATGCGGCCTGGCGGTCCAACGGCGTTGCCGTGTTCCTAAAACCGACTATCACAATTCGCTTTACGAATCTTCCTTCGCCATCTGGGATCCTGGCGATGCTACTGTCGGCATAAACCCAGCTCGGTATCGAATCCGGGGCAGTCGCGATATCCGATGGCGCGTTCGGGAAGACGGAATGACTACCGATCTTTATTTCGACCCCAGCGTCAGCCACATATCCGAAGTGGCTTTACCCATGCCGCGGCTCTCACGGCCCCCAAGGGTTCCCATGTCAATGACGCGGAATCGCTTATGACGGACTGTGGCAGTCGCTCCTGCTGTAGCTCGGCGGGACTACCCGAGCACGTGAGTAGGGCCACGAGGGTGAACAGAATCATGCAAGAAGTGTCAGTACGGCCGCTGCTGATTGAAAGAGGCTTGGGGAACCCCTCGTAATAGTGCAAAGTCCACGCTCGACCGGGATTAGCCTCTGGCGCCGCGAAGCTGGTGCAAGGGCGACGCGGGCTTGTTCGCCCAGGATCACGTGCCAGCCCCGGCACAGCTCCGGCGATCCGTGTTGCGTGAATGCAGTGTAAAAGAGATCAATGCGTCGCACCGCCAATACCTGCGCCACGATCAGCCCGCCGTCGAGCAGCTCCCTAGCTGCCGACAAGTGGGCCACGGTTACCCACTGTCCCGTCACACGCGCAGCATGGTCACTCCAGGGAAAGCAGCAAAACCGTTGTCGAAGCTCATTATACGAGTGATCCCGTGACGTTCCATCGAGGCGAGATGAATTGCGTCGCGCGCAGAAATCTGAAGGTGCCCGTATACGATAGCCTTCGCCCGTTCCGCGTCTGCGAGCTCAACCGCGAAAACCTCGTCCACTACTCCCAATAGTGCATCGAAGGCTGGCTGAATGGCGTCCCGGCGCTCGATTGCGACGTACCTGTGCAGTATCTCCTGCAACACTTCAGCATTACTTACCAGTCGCTCTCCAGCAGCAATGGCGGTCTCGAGCAACCGCCGGGCGTCAGCCTTGTGAGGGTGCGGCGCGCCAACGAGGTACATCGGTATGTTGGAATCGACAAAGATCACGAGCCGTCCTGAGCAAGGTAGCCGCGCTCGATGTCAGCGAGCATCTGCTCGATGTCCGCCACGGGGAATCCATGCTGCGCCGCCGCTCGCACAGCGGAGAGCTTGCGGCTTGAATCCTGGGCAGGTTCTCGGCCGCGGGTAGCCCTTATCGCCTGGCGCACCAACTCGGATACGGTCATGTGACTCCGCCGAGCAAGCTTCTTGAGTTCCCGGTATTCCGACTCACCTAGCAGCACTTGCAGGCGTTTACTCATACTATGAGTATACTTCACTCATTGCGTGAGTCAAGAGAGCCCAAAGCAAGTCGTGCGTTCTTACTCCGCTGCCGAACGGCCTCACGCGCTCCCGGTTGCCGCGCGGGCGCCAGCGTCCACCAGATAAATATTCTTGACTGGCGCAGGCCGGCAGCCGGAGGTACCAGCACCCATCGAGTTCCCTTGACTCCTTGTCGTCTCTGTTCGACAGTCTTCCCTCGCACATGCCCGCAATCCCCGGTCTCTGGTTCGTGGTTCCTGGTTCCTGGTCCCTGGCCTCTGTCCCCCGAATCCCCCGCCCCGTCCCCCCCGTAGTCCCGTTCAAACCTTTTAGGCCCTTCAGTTATCTGATATGCCAACTGAACGAGAGCGGAACTCGGAGAAAATGCACGCGATGACACTCGATGCGGCTTACCTTACCGCCGGCACCGGACGCGAGGACGCGTCCCTGGCGGCGGCTGGCGACCGCGTGGCGTTCGAGCGGCTCTACCGGGCCAACGTGAGTCGCGTATTCTCACTCTGCGCTCGCATGTGCGCGGACCGCGCTCGAGCAGAAGAACTTACGCAGGACGTCTTTGTACGTGCGTGGGAGAAGCTGCCCCTGTTTCGCGGCGAGAGCGGATTCTCGACATGGTTGCACAGGCTTGCCGTAAATGTTGTTCTGAACGATAGAAAGACGCAGGGACGGGAGCGTTCTCGGGCTAGCGGTGAAGATGACGGCGACGATATCGATTCACTTCCGGCTGGCCGACGTGAGCAGTACGCGGAACGGATGGACCTCGAGGCGGCAATCGCCACGCTGCCGCCAGGAGCTCGCAAGGTTTTTATCCTGCACGATGTGGAAGGTTACAAGCATGAGGAAATCGCCAGCATGCTCGGCGTAACGAGTGGTGGAAGCAAGGCGCAGCTGCATCGCGCGCGACTCCTCTTGAGGGAGAGACTGAACCGATGACCAGACCAACAATGAACTGCGATCTTCTCGGCGAGCGACTGTCCGAGTATATGGAGGAGACGCTCGACTCGAGTACGCGGGAAGCCATCGAGCAGCATGCGAAAACATGCTTGCCTTGCAGCGCGCTTCTCAGCGACATCCGGGCGATCGCGCTCAATGCCCGCCAGCTGCCGGCTCTGGCTCCTTCGCGAGATCTCTGGAGTGGCATATCACAGCGTATCGAAGCCCCGGTGCTCCGCACCGACATGGTTTCGCTGCGGCGCACCCGGCGCCTCACTCTCGTCCCATGGCTCATGGCTGCGGCAGCTGGTCTGGTATTGACCGCAAGCGGAGTGACGTATGTGGCTACCCGCGAAGCAATGGAGAAGCGTTTCGCGGCGCGCGGTGCTGACAGCTCCGCGATGGTTGCGGGCATCGAAGCCGGCGTCGCCAGGAACGTGTCCGTTTCGCCTGGTTACGAGGCTACCTACGAGATGGAGATCGGCAATCTTCGCACAATCGTACGGGAGCGCCGCGCTGAGCTGGATTCCTCCGTGGTGACGGAGATCGAGCGCAATCTCGCGATAATCGACCGCGCAATCGCCGAGAGCCGTGCTGCTCTTTCCCGCGACCCGAACAGCGGGTTTCTCAACGATCAACTAATGTCTTCGCTCGGCAAGAAAGTGGAGCTACTTCGGACGGTGGCAATGCTGCCGGCCCGCACCTGATATGAGGATTTCTGGAATGCGACCTTCAGTTTGGATAATGGGCGCGGCGCTGGCCATCCTGCTGGCCCCTTCCGCCGATGCTCAGAGCAAGCGCGATAAGGACCGCGATCGGGATCGGGATCGGGACGATGACGAGTACGTCACGCGAATCGACACCACCTTCGCCTTCGATCGCCAGGGGACGGTGGCGCTCTCTTCCATGTCGGGCGAGATCGAGGTCACGAGTTGGAAGCGAGCCGAAGTAAGGATCAAGGCGTACAGCGAGCGCGGCCAGATCATGCTCGAGGCCTCACGGTCCAGAGTGGAGATGAGCATTCGAGCGCGCGGTAGCCGGTCAGGCGACACCCGCTATGAGGTAACCGTGCCGGAGGGAGCCCGTGTGCTGACGCAGAGCATTTCGGGTGAAATCTCGCTCCGGGGTATCAACGGGGAATCCACCGCGCACACCGTAAGCGGGGACGTCGACATCTCGGACATGGGCGCCCGCCTAGACGTTACAACGGTGTCCGGATCGGCTCGAATTGTCGGAGTGAACGGGAAGGTCGAGGTCGACGCGGTTAGCGGAGATCTGGAGCTGGAGCGCATCACGGGCGATGTGGATGCATCGACCGTGAGTGGGGAGGTCAGCATTGACGGTGCGAGATCCAAGTACGTTCACGCCAGCTCTCATAGTGGCAACGTCGGCTTCTCCGGAACGATCGATCCTTCGGGACGATACGAGCTGGAGACCCACTCCGGAAACGTTCAGCTCATGCTGCCAGCGTCGGCAGCCGCAATGCTGGATCTGGAGACCTTCAGCGGTGAAATCGAGAGCGATTTCCAGATGACACTGGAACCTGGCAAGCAGAATGGCGGTCGCCGGAGGATGGCGTTCAAGATCGGCAACGGAGGAGCACGTATCTCCGCTCAAACCCACAGCGGCAACATCACAATAGAGCGTGGCACCGGCCGCGCTACACCGGAGTAACTGTCATGCAACGAGTGATCAAGGCCGCACTGCTTACAGCCCTTCTCGTACCCTCGCTCGCGATTGCGCAGGAGAGCGAGCGCGACGAGAAAGCCTTCACATGGACCGGTAAGATACCGGCGGGGAGCTGGGTGCGAGTTCGTAACCTCAATGGTGGCATCGATGTTGAGCCGGGCACCGGCACCGATACGGAAGTCAGGGGCGAAAAGAAATGGCGCCGGGGCGATCCCAGGGACGTACGCTTCGAGGTCATAAAGGACGGTGACAACGTGACCATCTGCGCGCTCTGGTACGAGGAATCTTCCTGCGATGCGGATGGCTACCACACTCGCCAGCACAGGGATCGGGAACGGCGCAACAACGATGTGAATGTCCACTTCACCGTAAAGTTGCCCAAGGGAGTCAAGGTTCTCACCAGCACGGTCAACGGCGGAATCGACATCCGCGGCGCAACCGCGGAAGCCGTCGCCCATACCGTGAACGGCAAGGTAGACGTCGCGACGACGACCGGTCCAGTTGAGGCCAGCACGGTGAATGGCGGATTGCGCGTGCGAATGGATGAGATCGAAGGCACGGGCGACATGGATTTCTCCACAGTCAACGGCTCTGTCACGGTCGAAGCGCCGGCATCCCTGAACGCAGATGTCAGAATGTCCACTGTAAACGGCGGTGTGAGTAGCGATTACCCGTTGACGATCGTTGGGCGTATACAGCCCAAGAGCATACGCGGTACGATCGGTAAGGGTGGGCGCCAGCTAAAGCTGAGCACGGTCAACGGGAGCGTGGAGCTTCGAAAGTTGTAGTTGGAATGCGGCTGAAACTTGCTGGGGGAGAGGCCGTACGGACGGGTCGAGGGGATTGCGGATTGTGAATTGCGGACTGCGGTTACGAGCTTGTGTGATGCGTCCTAGATTCACTCTCACTGCGCTGTTGGTCCGCAATCAGCAATCCGCAAACCAGTAAGCAGTTCCCATCGTGTCCCACAACTTTCAGTAACCCCATGTCTCTCACCTCTCGCATGGTAGTCGCGGCAAGCATAACCGCCGCCCTGATCTTCGCGAAAACCCGGTTTGACGATGGCGAGCACAACTTCGATTTCGATTCCGACAACCCGGGAAACCGCACCACCGAGTGGACCTGGCAGGGAACCGTGCCCCCAGGTCAGTGGGCTCGAATAAGAAATTTGAACGGAGCCATCAAGGTGGAGAGTGCCACGGGCGACGAGCTCCGTGTCGTCGCGATCAAGCGTTGGAGCCGGGGCGATCCGGATTACGTTCGTATCGTCACCAACAAAGGTGACAGCGACGGCGACGTCACGATATGCGCCCTTTGGGGAAGAGGCGGGCGATGCGACGAGGATGGTTACAGGTCGCGGTCCAAGCGTACCACGTTCGGCAAGATGTTCGGAGGAAAGAATGACGTGTCAGTGCTCTTCAACGTCTCCGTTCCACGCGGCGTCAAGCTCGATGCGACGACTGTGAATGGAGAGATAACCATCCTCGACGTCGGCGAAGCCGTGAAAGCCTCCACCGTCAATGGTGCCATCAAGGCGATGACCGCCCGGGGTCCTCTCAACGCCTCCACAGTCAATGGCAGCATCACGGCGCGGGTCGACTCGCTGGTTGGCGACGAAGGCGTAACCCTCAGCACTGTCAACGGTTCGGTCACGGCAGAACTACCCGATGAAATCAACGGTGTGATCGATCTGTCAACCGTGAACGGGAAGTTCTGGACCAACTATCCGGTTGACGCTCCTACTGAAAAGCAACAGCGGCGGTTGCACGCGACGCTGGGACACGGTGGGCCGGAGCTCAAGCTATCCACTGTAAATGGAAGCGTTACTCTGAAAAGAATGGTTTCAAACCACGAACGAACGGTGGTCAGGCACGAAGAGGCGTTGGTCAAGCATGAAGAGGCGGTGCGCAAGCACGAACAAGCCGTTGTAAGGGTGCAAAAGGTGGTCAAGCCCTAGCGCCGCGCCGACTCCCCTCGGCTCGCCGCACCGCGATCATTTCCGCAACGATACTGATCGCGATCTCTTCCGGCGTGTCCGCGCCGATAGCTATACCCACGGGCGCGTGCACGAGTGCCAAACGCTCCGCCGGCACTCCCCAGCTCTCCAGCATTTTCCATGTGAGGGCCACCTTCCGCCGGCTGCCCAGCATGCCGAGGTAGCGCGTATTTCGGCGCGAGACCTGCTCGGCGATGAGCGCGTCATGCTGATGGCCTCGCGTACAGATGACGACGTAGGTCGCAGCGTCAATGGCGAGATTCTCCGGGAGATTGCCGTAGTCGCACACGAGCGTTCGTTCCGCGAATGGAAGGCGTACGGGATCCGCGAACTCCGCACGGTCGTCCGCCACCGTCACGCGCCAACCCGCGAACGCGGCAGCTTGTGCCACTTTCGCCCCGACGTGTCCCCCGCCGAAAACCACGAGACGAGGAGCGCCGACGAGCGGCTCAATGAGCAGGGTGTCGCGCAGCTCGGGCTCCTCACGCAGTGGGTCGATAAGCGCCGCGGCGTCGGCGAGCTTCTCGTCACCGATCCCTGTTACTCCTCCGGCTCTGACGAGCACCTTTTGAATCCCGGCTGACCAGTCCGGATCCGTTACTAGCACGCCCCGCTCGCCGCGCGTGAGAAGCGCGGCGCATTCACCATAAACGGCCGCGAGCACTTCGTCCCGGAATACAGGCTCGATGAACATCACCGCAGTGCCTCCGCACGTGAGCCCATAGTCGCCGGCAAGATCCGAATTGAGAATGTGCTCGCTTACAACCGGCGAGCGCGATAGCGCGACCTCGAGCGCGCGCTCCGTGATCTCCGCTTCGAGGCACCCACCACCCACCGTGCCGATGCGCGCCCCATCGGACGTCACCACCATTTTGGCGGTCGCGCTCATTGGCAGGGATCCGCGGCGTCGAGCCACGCTCGCCACCGCTCCGGTTCCGCTACCGGACGCCAGGCGCGCACATTCTTCGAAAAGACGTTCCCTATTCATGTGGACACACTATGGGGCGAGAGTGAGACGCACAACTCACCCCCGCCCCAAAATGTTCGTACCCTGTTTCACTCGTTCGTGCAACTCCGATGATTACCGCGGCGGCGTGCGAGTCGTGTCGGATTTCATTGCGTCCGCTACGGTGCCAGCGCCGAGCACCACGACCTCTACCCGGCGGTTCTGTTGCCGGCCGGCGGGAGTGTCGTTTGTCGCGACGGGCTGCGATTCACCAAATCCCTTCGAGGTGATATTGCCCGGGTCAACTCCCCCAGTCACGAGGCCCGCCCGAACTGAGGCAGCGCGATCCTCCGACAGTTTCTGGTTGTACGCGTCGGTGCCCTGGGCGTCAGTGTGACCTTCCACAACTATCGCATTGTCCGGATACTGATCCAATACCGCGGCTATGCGGCGAATATTGGCTTCCGCACCGGCCTTTAGTGTCGCCTTGTCAACGTCGAACAGGATGTCACTCAGGCTGATCACCAGGCCGCGCGACGTTTGCTGAAGGTTGGTGATCTCAACGACGAGTGTGCGAAGCTGCATAAGTGCCGCATTCAGCTTTGCGTTCGCCTCCTCGGCGGCCATGCGCAGGGAGTCGGCGCGCTGCGTCTCGACACTGACCGCCACACGAAGTGAATCAGCCGTCTGCGACACCTGGATGTTGCGGTCTCTCAGCGCCGAGATTTCCGCCGCGGACAGCTGATTCTCCGCAGCTAGCGAATTCCGCTGTGCTTCCGTAAGTGAAATTATCCGGTTGAGACGCGCCGTCCGAAGGCTGTCTGTCGCCTTCTCCGACATGACGCGCATGTTCGCCGCTTGTGCTGTCTTGGCCGTTTGCAGCGCAATCTGGGAGATGCCGTTGACGAAATCCTGATTGTCCTTCTTGGTGACGGCCACCTCCGCATCGTTGATCGCTTCGCGCGCGCGAAGCATTTCGCCATTGGCCCGCTGCTGAGCGCCCTGCGCCGACAGCGACTGGTAAAGATCACGCGCCTCAGTAAGAGAAGCGGGCGTTTTCGTGCTCGCGCAGCCCGCACTGAGGACAGCTGTGAGAGAAAGAAGCAGAAGTCGTGTCTTCATCGTGAACCTCCGTTGGGTGGCAACGCGTCGAGCGAAGCCTTCGCCTGCGCTTGCATCCGTTCAGCCATCACGAGCTTGGCGCGCTCCTGCGCGAAAATCGCGTCAGCAGCTGCCTGCCGCCCCGCTAATGCTGAACGGTCACGCGTGGAAGCGGTGTTCATGGAACGTGCGGAGGCGAGATTCTGACGCGCGGACGCCATTGCATCGGCCGCCAACGAATCCGCGCCGATACCCGTCGCCATGCTGATCTGTTGCTCCGCGTTCGCGATTGCTGCGTCCGCATCACCCGCTTCGGGGAAGATGCTGCCGCCGCTCCCGCTGGCGCATCCAGACGCCAGAATCGCGGTGAGGCCCAACAAGTACAGGTTACGCATGCTGTCTCTCCGAGTGGAAAAATTGTTGTACAACCACTCTACGGGGAGCAAGTGGCGTTCCAGTTTTATTGGACCTCACTCAATGGGGCGTCGAATTCCACAGAAAAGTTGCGATTTCCGTGTACTTCATGTCTCCAGTTGGAACCAACCTACCGCACGAAAGTAAACACGGATCGCAGCAGCACATCTCCCACCAGTGATCCGACCACCTGGCGTGAGCCCGGCGTGTCGGAGACAAATGTGATCTGGGTACCATTTAGCACGTATGCTCCCAGATCCAGAACTGGACCTGTCTGGTAGTCAATTCGAGCGGAATACCGGCTATTGTCATACAGGATGACCCGTCCCCCAACAACGACCAGCGACGGAACGCCCGGAATTGACGCAGGAATATTCTGCCCACCGACCTGAGTGAGGGCGAAGGGCTTGACGACGGTAATACTGGCGGTTGCCGTAATGTTTCGATGTTTTGCAGTTATAGTGACGGGACCGCCTGCGCCGATAGCGGTGATGACTCCCGTGGGGGATACAGTCGCGACCGCTGGGTTCGAGCTCTTGAAGTTGACCTTCTCAGCCCCTAGTCCGTTTCCCTGCGCATCGAAAAAGGCGACCTGCAGCGGAAGGATATCACCTACCGCGACCGTGGCACCATTCACCGCTGAATCGGGGGTGAGGGTGATAGAAGCGACACGAGCGGATGAGGGGCCGCACTTGGACTGAGCGTTCTGCTCGAGCGCCTGATCGACATCGCATTGTTCATCAGACTTTTTTGCAGTTGCCGCTAGAGCGATTGCACTATCGGCAATAGCGCTCACTGGGGCTGGGCGAATGAGTTGATCCCGCTTGGGAGTAACGGAGGGGGATGGGCCGGTGCCGATGTCGCCGGTGTCGGCGCACGCAGCGAGGAATACGATGGCCAGTATCGAGCGGCAGATTTTCATTCATTACTCACGGTGGGGGACTCATGGGGGGAGGAAACACTTTGGGACTGAGGCGGGCGGACAACATATGGTTAGGCGAGGAGATTCGCCATGACGATTTTTTGCCGGGGTTGGCGCTGGCAGGCCGAGCGAACCCAGACCGCAAACCCGGTCGCGCTGGCGGCGACCGGGGTCTCACTTGCCACTCAAACTGTTGGGTAATAGACCGTGCGTGACGGGTTCGCCCAACGCGACGATGCTATTGCACGAATGTGAATACGGATCGGGTCAGCACGTTACCGACCAGGGTCGCATTGACAGAAGTTCCCGTTGTGGACGTCAGGACGATCTGAGTACCTGACTGGGTGTACGTGCCCTCGTCCACTACTGGGCCGGTTTGATAATTGATGCGACCTGCGTAGCGCCCATTTGGATACAGGATGATCCGGCCGCCAACGACAACCAGAGACGGATTGCCGGGAATGGGTGCCGGTAAGTTCTGTCCGCCAACCTGGGTAAGGAGGAACGGCTTTATAGCGTTGATTGTGGCGGTTGCCGTTCTGCCCTCACTGGTCGCGGTTATCGTAACGGGGCCACCGGCGGTGACAGCCTTTACCAGACCGTTGTCGGACACGCTGACTACTGCCGGATTGGAGCTCTGATAGGTGACAGTCCGGCCTGTAAGGACATTTCCTTGCGCGTCGCGCAGAGTTATCTGCAGGGGAAGTGAGTCGCCCACGGCCACGGTAGCGCTCGTGCGAGCGGAGTCCGGGCCGATTGTAACGGAGCTCACGGGCACACCTGTGACGGTAACGGTCGCCTCACCGCTCCTGCCCTCGCTCGTAGCGCGGATGACCACCGTCCCCTGACCAACACCTGTTACGAGTCCCGCCTGCGTCACAGTCGCGACTCCACTGTTTAGCGACGTCCAGGTAATGGAGCGTCCAGTGAGTACATCTCCATCGCTGTCTCTGGTCGAAGCCGAGAGTTGAACGGCTCCCCCTACGGTGATAGCCGGAGTTGCAGGCGTAACCGCGACAGTCGCCACTGCGGCTCCCGGTCCGCTGCCACCATTATCATCGCCGCAGGCGGCGACAGTGAGCAAAGCGACGCAGCTCAGCGCGAGAGCGTGCGCAACGGAACCGAAGGTTGTAGAACGAAGGACGGATGACATGTGGACACTCACGCGTTTGGAAAGTTGATCCGGGAACAGTGGTTCGCCGGGAACATTAGGTGGCGCGCCCATCTCTAGCCAGATGTAGTACGATCTTTTATGTTGGCCGCCGCCATCTGTGTCCGGAGTCACAATGGACAATGAGAGCAGCCCAACGTTTTCTGTTCGACCGGAATCGTTTGACCGTTTTCGTTCCGCACTCGCTGATCGCTATCAGATAGAGCGTGAAGCGGGCCGGGGCGGGATGGCCACGGTTTATCTCGCGGTCGATCTCAAACATGGCCGGCACGTCGCGCTCAAGGTGCTGCATCAGGACTATGCTCACGCGATAGGGGCTGAGCGTTTTCTCCGCGAGATCGGTATCGCTGCGCGGCTTCAGCACCCACACATTGTCGGAGTGCATGACTCGGGTGAAGCGGCGGGGCTGCTTTACTACGTGATGCCGTATGTGGAAGGGGAAACGCTCCGAGCGCGGCTAGTTCGTGAGAAACAGCTTCCGATCGAGGAAGCGGTGCAGATTGCCCGTGACGTAGCCAAGGCGCTCACCTACGCGCACCTCCACGGCATCGTGCATCGCGATATCAAGCCCGAGAACATCCTGCTCGGCGGGACAAACGCCAGCGTCGCGGATTTCGGGATCGCCAAGGCGATCCACGCGGCGGGGGAAGTGAAGCTGACGTCGTCAGGGCTCTCCGCAGGAACGCCTGCTTACATGAGTCCGGAGCAAGCCTCTGGGTCACGTGACATTGATGGGCGCGCCGATGTTTACAGCCTTGGCTGCGTGTTGTTCGAGATGCTTGCCGGAGTGCCGCCATTTCATGGACCGAACGCGCAGGTAATCCTTACGCGGCATATGACGGAACAGCCGCCCAAGGTGCGGAAGTTTCGGAATTCTGTATCGCCAGCGCTGGAGAAGGTGCTGGTGCGCGCGATGGCGAAGGTGCCGGCGGACAGATATGCGACTGCGGGGGAGTTCGAAGCGGTGCTGGGGGCTGCGGTGGGGGCAAGTGGGGAGGAATCAAAACGGACAAAGTGGCTTGTGGCTGCTGGCGTCGCTCTCGCGGTGGCTGCGGCAGCAGGGTTTCTGATCCGAGGACCAGTCGTGGCGCCAGCGAGTCTGACGGACGCCGTAGCCGTGCTTCCCTTTGAACACAGCGGGGCAGCCGTTACGGAGCTCGACGGTGACAATTGCCAGGTCATGCTGCACGACGCCATCGCGCGCTGGAAGGGGGTGAATCTAGTCAACACGTACCAGCTCAACGACGCAAGAGCTCAGAGAGGTAACCAGCGACTGACGACGGATGCCCGCTTCGCAGTATCGCGGAAGGTGGGCGCGCGCCACGCGATCTGGGGGCATGTGCGCGAAGTGGGCGATGTGATCGAAGTGCGTGCGGCGATCTACGATGTGAGCCGAAAGCGAGAAGCGGCCAGGGAGTACACTGTCCGGGTGAAGCGCGGTCTTAGCGATGCTAGCGCGATGTTCGGTACCCTGGCGGATTCTCTCGTTGCGGGCATGATCTCCGGTAGTGACGAGGTTGCTCGCGGGGCGATGGAGACGACCAAATCAGATGCGCTCAGGAAATACCTCGCGGGGCACAAGGCGCTCAGTGTATGGGACGTGACAAAGGCTGCGAGCGAGTTTCGAAGTGCTTCGGACTTGGACCCGGAATATGCGAGTGCTCATCTCTGGTACGCGCAAACGATGTCGTGGACGAGTGACCGGCCGGAGGAGTGGCGCGCCGCCGCAAAGCGGGCTACAGCGCTTCGCACACGGCTAGCAGAGCGCGAGCAGATTCTGGCCGATGGCCTTCTCGCTCTCGCAAACGCCGAATATCCTGCCGCCTGCGTGCGATTTCGGACGCTGATCGCGAGAGATTCAGGCGATTTCGCGGCATGGTACGGGCTGGGTGAGTGTAACCGCAATGACCGCGCAGTCATACGAGCGGGACGTCCCGAACGATGGCACTTTCGTGGTAGCTACCAAGCCGCCGTGAATGCGTATCGTGAGGCGCTAGAACGGGTGCCGGCGACGCATCTGGCGTTTCGAGATATGGCGCCAGGCAGACTGGCCACAATTCTTTTTGCCGAATCAAACCACCTGCGAAGAGGAGCCACGACTGGAAGAGATACCCTGGCATTTGCGGCATATCCAGCGATTGATGCTGATACGCTCGCGTTCTTCCCCTCACCGTTGAGGCAACACGCGACCCTGGAAGTGCCTCCAACTTCCATAGAACGAGCGTTGCGCTACACGCGTGGAATTCTCGGGCAAATAGCGGAGGAGTGGGTTAGCGCGTTTCCGCGAAGCGCCGGAGCTCATTTAACTCGCTCAAGCGTACTTGAAACGAGCCTTCAAACGAGCGATGCACTATCGGCGGTTCGGACTGCTCGGCAATTCGCCTCCGAACCAGGACTGCGAGTTGAGTCAGGGCTGGGCGAAGTGCGGCTGCTGCTCAAGCTCCAGCGTTTCCGAGAAGCGCGCGCCTTCGCTGATTCCATGATCGCTTGGCCCGTATCGAAACAGCATGAGAGTGATTGGACGGCTGCTCTTTCCATTCTCACGGGACGCACCGCTCAGGCTGCTGAGAAATTGAGGCGCGCGGCGCAAGGCTATGCTTTTGGCACCTCGAGCGGTGAAAACCTTGTACCGCCCAGACCACTCTCCGAGCTTGCGCTAACCCTCGACGCGTATGCTGCGGTGGGAGCACCTGCAGCGCGCATTCGATCGCTTGCCGATAGCGTAGCTCGCCTGATACCCAGCTACTATAACACCAGCAAGGAACAACGCGAGGCGCGCGACGCTCTGCTTGTGGCGCCAATGAGCGCCGCTCTTCCCGTACTGGGCAAGGAAGTGAGGGCGTACCTCCGAAACGATGCCGGATATCTCGAGAGAATGCAGCTCGCATACACTCGAGGCGACACGGGCGTCATTAGAAGGCTGCTCGGCGATGTCGTCGCTCGGCGCGAGCAGATGGGAATCGCACCCGGTAGTGTGTCTCCAGACTTCACGTACCACGAAGCATGGCTTCTTGCAGCCATGGGCGATAGCGCTGCGGCAGCAGAGCATCTCGACCGCGCGCTGAATGGGCTACCGACTCTCGGAACGTACGTCGTACGGCGAGTCCAGGAAGCCGCGGGTTTGGTTCGCGCCATGGCGCTTCGGGCAGAGATTGCGGCGGCACGAGGTGACATCACCGTGGCAAAGAAATGGGCTGGCGCCGTTGCGATACTTTGGTCGGATGCCGATGCTGAGCTGAAAGATGTCGTTACCAGAATGCGCAACATAGCTGGAGTTAAGTAGCGCCCCTGAAAACATTCAGCTCAGGCGGATTTGCATGACAAGCCGCTAACGAGACTCTTTTCATGCAAGCCGTACTAGCCGCGCACAGATTTCAGAGCAGAGTGAAGGGACGGTATCACGCCAGCGTCGCGTACAGGAAATACATTCACTTTTGGGAGGATCCCGTGTTCAGCTACAGACTAGGTAAGAACCGGACAATGCTCTGGCCCGCGTTGGCAACAGTACTTCTGATGACAGGATGCCGAGACCGGGAGAGTCCGCCCGCGGATTCTGCGACGGCAGCTGCACAGGCAGCATCAGCGGACTCCGCTGCGGAACTCGCGCAGACTCTGAAAACACTGCCACGTCCACTTGATGAAATGCTCGATAGGGATTTCGGAGCCTGGGTCCACGACAACGTCGATTTTAAGAAGAGCGGTTCAAACGACGATTCAACAACCGCTGGCGTTCATGCAGAAGCAGGTTCAGGCTGCAACGACCATATACCAGTAAGCCTCCGCTCAGCCAAAGGTGCCAAACATGTGAAGTGGGACAATGTCGGCGTTCACGGCGTCGTCGTCGCAAGAATTCATAACCTGTCGCTCACCTGCAGGACGAGCGATACAAAGCTGGAACCGCTTCAGATTGGATACTGGGTTGTCGTTCGCGGAGACACAGCGCCGTCGCTTCGATCGCGGTTTGTTACAGAAAGCAAAAGTCTCGCGCTCGGATCCTTCGAGCCGTGCGGTCATTCAGATCGACCAAGATCGCGCAGCGCATTCAGGGATGATGGTTGTGGAAATGAAACGCCGGCGAATGGGGCGCATCCACCCGGATTGACTCATAATCCGCAACACTGGGCTACCTGTGCTGGAGGCTGTTGCAAGGCGAAAATAACCGGGGGGTAGGGTCGAGACCGTATCAGACATATACAAGGGTTGATGCCGGCCCCGTCGAGCATGAGCCCTCAGTTGGGTAAGTGATCACTGTAAGTTGCGACGTCGAACAGTAAACCCACAGGCATTGCATCTTCGGCTTTTGTTCGGTAGAGTCAATACATTCACTTACTTCAGAAATTCGCGGAGCGATGTCGCAGATCTCTTTTTTGTCGTCCTTATCCCCCTCCCCCCTCCCCCTACTCGGCCGCCAAGCCGACATCTCCTACCACGCCGCCCGCGCGAAATCCATCCTGAACGACCCGAAAGCCACCGGCATGGGCTACTGGTCCATAAACCCCTACGTCGGCTGCGCTTTCGGCTGCGCCTACTGCTACGCCCGCTACACCCACCGCTACGTGATGGAGCGCGCCGCCGCCAAGCCTGAAGCGGACCCGGCACTTCAGGACAAGCTCAAGAAGATGCCCCCATGGCTCGCCTTTGAGCGCCACGTAGTCGTCAAGGAGAATGCGCCTTCTGTCCTCCGAAAAACACTTCGCCAGGGAAGCGACAAACACCTCGGCCTCATCCGCGGCGAAGCGGTTGTGATCGGGACGGCAACCGACCCCTACCAACCCGCCGAACGCACATACCGGATAACACGCGGCATCCTCGAGGTGCTCGCCGATCATGCTGACATGAACGTCGTCATCATCACCAAGAGTCCCCTCGTAACGCGCGACATCGATCTGCTCACACGGATCGGGCGCAATTCTGAAGTTTCTGTGCACATCTCGCTCATCACGCTCGACCGCGAGCTCGCACGCCGCCTGGAACCGCGCGCGCCTACGCCGGAGTCGCGCTTGCGCGCACTGGTTCGTCTGCGGCAGGCAGGAATTGCCGCAGGCGTCAACTGCATGCCGGTTCTTCCCGGTATCACGGACCACCCCGCTGCCCTCGACGCGCTGGTAAAGCGCGTGGCGGAGGCGGACGCGACCTACATCGGCGCCTGCGCTCTCCGGCTTCAGAGCGCTGCTCGGCAACGGTATCTCCCCTTTATCGAGCAGGAGTTTCCGCACCTGGCGTCCCGTTACCGAAAAGCATACGCGAATGGGTATCAGGTGAGCGACGGGTACCGCGAGGGACTCTCGCGCTTTTTCCGGGGACTGTGTGAGAAATACGGGGTAAAGACGAGGGATTACGATGCGGACCATGCCGAATCGGCGATCGCGGAGGAGCAGCTCCGGCTGAGCATTTGAGATCGGGCTAGCGGCCTTGCGGATGCCTTGAAGAGGTCCGCATATTGCCACTTGTTTCGGTGTTTGTTCGGGCACCCTTTCTGCGTCTGGATGATTCATGACTGCCGCACTCGCCACTCTCAAAAAGAACCTTGCTGATTTGGTCCCGGTTTCACCAACCGGTAGCGATATCACAGGCCTGGCTTCCGGGATTGATGCGCTGGACTCAGCGCTACCATCTCGTGGCATCCCCATGGGACGCCTCACCGAACTGCTTGGCGCTCGCGGCAGCGGCAAGACGACCTTTCTCCGCCATCTAGTCCAGGTGACCCTGGGGAAAGGGCTGTGGGTGGCGTACGTCGACGCCAGCCGGTCGTTGGCCCCTCGGGACTGGGCCGGTCTGGACGAGGAAGCGTCGGCAATCCGCAATCCGCAATCCGCAATCCACCAGCCGCCATCCGCCATCCGTGGTCTGCAATCCGACCTCGGTCTCTGGATAATCCGCCCCACATCTCCCTCCAAGGGAACGTGGGCCGCCGACGTCCTTCTCCGGAGCGGCGCGTTCGCGCTTGTAGTGCTCGACGGTACCCCTCCACTCTCGCGTTCGGTGGCAGTCCGGCTCACACGCCTCGCCCGAAGTGCGGGAGCAGCGCTGGTCGTTACCGGAGAGGAAAGCGCCGCGGCAATTCCCGGAGCACTCCGGCTACGTGTGGAGCGAAGAAAGGGAGACCGAACAGCGTGCCGCGTGCTGCGTGCTGCGTGCAAACCACGAAATGCGAATCACGAATCACGAATCGCGGATCAGCTGGAGAGCGGACAAAGCATTTCGCCACTTACAGCACGCAGCACGCAGCACGCAGTTGGCAGTTCGCAGTTCCAAATCCTGGTGGAAAAAGGT
>JACMME010000298.1 GCA_014379205.1 Gemmatimonadaceae bacterium | reverse complement strand
CTGCATGCCGCGGTAGCAGATCAGCCGGGCAGGCGCATCATTGAGTCGCGCGATATTCGCGCCCTCGCGCGGAGCCTGCCGTCGGCGGAATCAGGAGAAAAAACGTTACGGCCATGAGTGCTGGTACGGCAGGATTCAGAAGTTCTGAAGGGTCGAGAAGTGCATACCTTCTGCAGCGAACTCAGCTCATTTCTGCGTCCCTGCCAGAAGTCTTCGAGTTCTTTTCCGAACCTCGCAATCTGGCGCGCATTACACCCCCGTCACTCGGCTTCAGAATCCATGGAGATCCCCCCGCACGCATGCAGGAAGGTGCAAGAATCGAGTACCGCATCAGGTGGAGCGGTGTCTCACTGCCCTGGGTGTCGCGAAGTGTGAGCTGGCGTCCCGGTATGGGGTTTCAGGACGTCCAGGAAAAGGGACCGTACCGAAGCTGGGTGCATACGCACGCGTTCGAGGAAACCGAAGGCGGAGTAACCATGCATGACCGAGTCGAGTATACCCTTCCGCTCGGATTGCTTGGGCGAGTGGCCAACTCGCTTGTTGTCAGAAGACAGCTTGAAAACATCTTTGAGTTTCGCCGCCGAGCGATTGTAGAATATTTTGCGTCCGATCGTGGCGCCCGGGACAGATAATCAGGCTAGAGACAGGATGGGTTGCGGCGTTTGCCTACAACTTTCATCGCACAGCTAACCCGCAACACACCGGTCTGCGTCGCATCTCGGTAACCGAACTTCATTCATTGCCGACGGATGCTCCTGACACTTCGACCACCGCATCCGCCGTCACGGCGAATACGCGATGAGTCGCATGGGCCGCGATGGGGGCGAGACCCGTGAAGTCACCAAAGGCAGGGAGCACCGCGTCGTCTTCACGAAACCAGAAACAGGGTAACCGCTCATATTGGCGCGCCCGACCGACTAATACCGCGCCAGGGTGAAGATGGCCCGCAATGACATACCCTTCCGGTATCCGGCCCGGGCGGTGCGTAAACACGAATGGGGGTACAATGAGCGGAGCATCAACGCACGCGAGTCTCAGCTCTGGCGGAGGATCGCCCGCATTCCGGTCATGGTTACCGCGGACAAGCAGCATCTCCACGTTGGGATGCTGCGCCCGCCATTCGGCCAGATGCTGGAATGTCTCTCGCGAGCGCCCGTTCCGGGCATGCAGAAAGTCGCCGAGGAAGATGACACGATTTGGCTGAGCTCGGGTGATCAGAGCGTCAAGGCGACGAATTCCGTGGAGGGTGGTTCCGTGCGGAACGGGAACACCAACGGCGCGAAAGGAAGCGGCCTTTCCGAAATGTGGGTCCGCTATGAGCAGCGAGCCGTCACGTTCCCAGAAAATGGCTCGTTCGGGAAGCAGCCATAGGGTCTCGCCTCTGATCTCGATGCACAAATCGCGCGTCATCGGATCTTGTCGGCTGCGCGTTCGAGGACCAGCTGCATGCGCCGGATGCGGTCCGTGATTGACTCGGAGGATACGCGCTGGCGCGTCCGGTCCACCAAAAGCGGAAAGGCGAGTGGCGGCGTGCGTGGCGGCTCGGTTGTGAGGATGCTGGAGCGCGACAGTCTCTCCAGCGTCCGGCCCAGACGGCTGCTCTCGAGCTGCCGCTCCAACACCTCTCTGTGCGCTTGCGTCAGTAGCAGGTTGCCGGGGTCGTAGCGCATGAAGACATCGAAAAAAAGTCCGCTCGAGGCCTGGAGCTGTCTGGCTGTCTTCCCTGATCGTGGGAGGCCTGGGAAAATGAGCCCTGAAACCCGGGCAATCTCGCGAAACTGACGCTTCGCCATTTCAGTGGCGTTCAGTGATGCTGGCACGTCCGCCAGGAGGTCGTCCTCGCTGAGCAGGCCGCCGGCAAGGGCTTCATCCAGTGGAGCTGGGTCGGCGGACAACAGCTCGATTCCGTAGTCGTTTGCGGCGGTGCTGAAAGTAATCTTGCAGAGACGCGACATTCGGTACGCGAACAGAGCCGCCAGTCCTTCATGTACGAGCCGGCCTTCAAAGGGAAAGAAGAACAGGTGGTGTCCCTCGCGCGTCCGAACGCGCTCGATGAGAAGCTCGTTCGCAGCCGGTATGCGTGACCACTTCGCCTGTACCGCCATAATGGGACGCAAGGCCTGCATCTCCGGACCGCGAAACTCCCCCCGGCTCGCCTCCTCGAGCCGGGTGCGGATTCGTGCCGCCAGCTCGCCAGAGAGAGGAAGGCGGCTTCCCATCCAGCGAGGGATGGCTCCCCTGGCTGATGGCGCCCTGCGCACCCAGGCCTTCATCTCCCGGACACGCACGAATTCCAGAGGCTTTCCGGCGAAAATAAAGCGATCGCCCGGCTTGAGCCTGGCGATGAAAGACTCCTCCACAGAGCCGAGACGCGGTCCACGGAGATATTGAACGGCTATGTCGGCGTCACCGACAATGGTGCCGATCGACATCCTGTGGCGTTTGGCTGTGGCTGGATCATCGACGGTACATAAGCCGTTGCGCCGAACGACCCGCGAATACTCGGGATACGCGCCCAGGGCCGCACCGCCATGTGTGACGAAATCCATCACCCAGTTCCACTCGTCGTCGCGCAGGGTTGCGTACGCCTGGGTTCCCCGGACTTCGGCGAGAAGCTCATCGGGGATGAATCCTCCGCCACACGCGACGGTCACGACGTGCTGCACCAGCACGTCAAGAGGTCGCTGCAACGGAAGCCGGGACTCAATTGCGCCGGCGATGATGCCGTCTCGCGCAGCCGCTACTTCGATGAGCTCCAGCACCTGCGTCGGCACACACGTCACCCGGCTGATTGCGCCAGGCCGATGCCCGCTCCGCCCGGCTCGCTGCAGTAAACGCGCGACTCCCTTTGGGCTGCCGATTTGAAGAACGCGATCGACGGGTGAGAAGTCCACACCCAGGTCGAGGCTCGACGTCGCCACTACGCAACGCAGTCGCCCGGCGCGAAGGTTATTCTCTACCCAATCCCGCGTGCGCCTGTCGAGCGATCCGTGGTGGAGAGCGATGCTGCCAGCCCACTCGGGTCGTGCCGCCAGCAGTGCTTGATACCAGATCTCCGTCTGGGATCGCGTATTGGTGAAAACAATCGCGCTTTCGCCCTCCTCGATCGCCTGCAGTACGAGCGGAAGCATCTGAGTTCCGAGATGTCCTGCCCACGGAAAGCGTTCGATCACGGGCGGAACAAGCGCATCGACGACTACATCCTTCGGTTCCTCCCCTCTCACGATTCGGGAAGCCTGCTCAGTGGATTGCCCCATGAGGGCCGCCCTGGCTTGTTCCAGATTACCAATGGTGGCCGATAGCCCCCACGTGCGCACTTCCGGGCGGAGGGTTCGCAGACGCGCAAGCGCCAGCTCCACCTGCACGCCGCGCTTGGTTCCAAGCAATTCATGCCATTCGTCCACCACCACCAGCCTCAGGCTGGCGAATTTTTCGGTCGAATCCTCGCGGGAGAGAAGTAGCGAGAGACTTTCAGGCGTCGTGATCAATGCCGTGGGTAGGCGCCTCCGCTGACGTGCGCGAACCGCTCCGGACGTGTCACTGGTGCGAGTTTCGAGAGTCCACGGCAGCGCGAGAGCATCGAGCGGTTCACGCAGCGCTTCCAGCGTATCGGATGCAAGAGCGCGGAGCGGAGTTATCCAGAGCACTCGAAGTCCGGGAGCGTCGCGCCGTCTTTTCACCGAAGGTGCCGAAGGGCTGCCGGGATCTGAATTGCGCGATCGTTCCAGCATCCATTCGATCAAAGGTCCGCCCCATGCAGCCAGAGTTTTTCCTGTTCCCGTCGCGGCGTGAATGAGTCCGCTCTCGCCAGCGAGATAGGACATCCATACCTGCCGTTGAAAGGAAAACGGGCGCCTTCCCTGCGATGACAACCACTGTTCCAGCAGCGAGAAATCAGTTGGGCTTTTCCTGGGCGCTGTGGATCTTCCTGCCGTGGGTGCCTCGAGCATCACGCGGACTCCATTAGCGCATGCAGGGTTTCCAGCTTGTCCGCCTCCTCGGGTTTCTTGTCGGTGCGCCAGCGGAGAATGCGCGGGAATCGAACAGCTAACCCCGACTTATGGCGCGGTGAGAGTTGAATGCCTTCGAAACCCAGCTCGAAAACCTGTTCGGCGCGGACTGCTCGCACCGGCCCGAACTTCTCGAGCGTGTTGCGTCTGATCCAGTTGTCGAGGCTTCGGATCTCAGCATCGGTGAGCCCGGAGTATGCCTTGGCGAACGGCACGAGCTCCGCGTCTTTCCAGACAGCGAACGTGTAATCGGTATGAAGTGATGCGCGCCTGCCGTGTCCAGCCTGCGCGTACACCATCACGGCGTCAATTGTGAACGGATTGACCTTCCACTTCCACCAAGGTCCACGCCGGCGGCCTACACCGTAGGGGGAGTCCAGCAATTTCAGCATCAGACCTTCGGCTCCCATCTCGCGTGATTGGCCGTGCGCTGCGCGGACCACCTCCCAATCGCTTACCTCCACCAGCGGTGAGAGCAGTATCCGGCCGCCGGTGCGGACGGCTGTCAGCAAACGCTCCAGCAGTGCGCGGCGGGAGGCAAGCGGCTGCCCGCGGATATCCGCGCCTCCGTTTTCCAGGAGATCGTAGGCAACCAGCACCACGGGCACCTCCGTGAGAATTTTGCCGAGTGTCTTTCTTCCGATGCGCCGCTGAAGGTGGGCGAAGCTGAGCGGCCTGCCGTCCCGCCATGGAAGAATTTCGCCATCGATCACGCTTCCGTCGGGAAGCAAAGCTGAAGCTTCCTCCAGCTCCGGAAACCGTTCCGCCACGGATTCCTCGCCGCGCGACCACAAAAAAGTTTGCCCCCTGCGGCGAATGAGCTGAGCGCGAATTCCGTCCCACTTCCATTCGGCCTGCCAGTTGACTGGATCACCGAGCGTCTCAGGTCCGCCCTCGAGTGCGTGCGCGAGAAAGAACGGATAGGGACGCGACACCACAGCATCACTTGTCTCCTGAGACATGAGATTCGCGAACGCGCCCGGCTGTGGCTCCCAGGCTCCGGACAGCCGGTGCGCCATAACCGCCTCCGGAATTCCGCTCGCCTGCGATAGCGCCCGCACTACCAGACTTTGCGATACACCCACGCGAAAGCCGCCGGTGATGAGCTTGTTCCAGACGAATCGCTCAGTTCCGCCGAGCTCTCGCCAGGCTCCAACGATCGCGCTTCTCTGATTGGACTCGTGCTCGCCCGCGAGTGGCAGCACCACGTTCTCCATCCAGTCATGCAAGGGGCGCCCGGCGCTCTGCTGAGACTCGGGTAGTAGTAGGGAAATGGTTTCCGCCAGATCGCCTACCGAGTTGTAACATTCCTCGAATAGCCATGGCGGCGTACTCGATTCCTGCATCGCCCAGGCTGCCAATCTGCGAACGGGGATGAGGCGTTTTGGACGGTCGCCCCTCAGAAAGTACACCGCCCAAGCGGCGTCAGCGGGATCGGCGGCAGCGAAGTAGCGCACCATCGCTGCAACCTTTGCTCCGGTTTTGGTCGTTTCGTCGAGATCGGCGAACAGCTGCGCGAACAGCCTCACTCGTACGCCGATTCGTCGGGCGCGATGGGCTCGGTTTCCATCTCCCCCTCCCATCTGCTCGCGATAGCGCGCGCGTTCACGCCGTGATCCATGAGCCACCGCACGACCGGCTCCCGGTAACCATGCGTAACCCACACGGACTCGGCGCCCGTAGCCGATATCGCCTGCAGCAGAGCGGGCCAGTCAACGTGATCTGAAAGCGCGAAACCGCGGTCCAGCGACCTCCTCCTGCGCGCGCCACGAATGCGCATCCAGCCCGATGCGAAGGCGGTGGAAATCGCGCCAAACCGCCTCAGCCAGGGTGAGCCTGTCGCGGACGGTGGCGCAATGATCAAGGCACCGGCCCAATTCTGATCTCTGGGCGCGGAGGAGGCGTAGGTGGTTTTTGCCAGGGCGACACCGCTATCGCGATAATCGCGATTCAGCCGCTCCACCGCACCGTGAGTGAAGATCGGTCCAATGTCAGCATTCATGACGCCGGAGAGAACTCGCTGCGCCTTTCCGAGCGCGTATGCGAACAACACCGATGCTCGTGACGCGTCCCGATTGGCGCTCCACCAATGCGAGATTTCAGCGAAGACGTCGGCCTGCGGCGCCCAACGATAAATGGGAAGTCCGAAGGTGGACTCGGTCACGAAGGTGTGACACCTGACTGGCTCGAACGGCGTGCAGGTGGGGTCTGGTTCGGTTTTGTAATCCCCGGAAACAACCCAGACCTCTCCTCCATGCTCGATGCGCACCTGAGCGGAGCCCAGGATATGGCCTGCTGGATGGAGCGATACGCGAACACCGTTAATGGTCAGCGTTTCACCGTAATCCGCGGAGCGGATACTCGCGTCAAAGCCAAGTCGGGTGCGCAGAACGCGCTCGCCGTCCCGGGATCCCAGGTAAGAGCGGCAGCCCCAGCGGGCATGATCGCCATGAGCGTGGGTGATGACAGCATTCTCCACCGGAAGCCAGGGGTCGACGTAAAAGTCTCCTGATTCGCAGTACAGCCCTCGCTCGGTGACGCTAAGCAACACCCCTCCATTAGTTGGCCTACCGGTGCCACGACCGCGTCCTCGACGGTCTAAAGTCTATATAATGGCAAGCTATTTGCTAGACATTACATAGACAAGGAGAGGGCTAACAATGAGAATACTAGTTACGGGCGGCACGGGCGTGGTAGGGCAATCTGCGGTGACCGCGCTAGTCAAGGGTGGCCATGAAGTTCGGCTTTTTTCGCGCGACGCAGACAAGGACGTCCTGGCATGGCCGAGCGGCGTGCACGCTTATCCGGGCAGTGTCAGCGAGCCTCACGAAGTGCTCGGAAGCGCGGACCAGTGCGATGCTGTACTGCACATAGCTGGTATCGCCGCCGAATCGCCACCTCATTCGACTTACGAAAAAGTCAACGTCGAAGGAACGCGTAACATGGTTGGTGAAGCGGAGCGTGCGGAAGTAGGACTCTTCCTGTACGTGTCTTCACTTGGTGCGGACAGAGGATCATCACCGTACCATAAATCAAAGCTTCAGGCGGAAAACCTTGTTCAACGCTTTCAGAAGCACTGGGTCATCTTGCGACCTGGAAACGTGTACGGCCCTGGTGACGAGGTCATCTCCAAGCTACTGAAGATGATTCGCACGCTGCCCGCGCTTCCTGTGTTGAATAACGGCGAGCAAGCTTTTCAGCCGATATGGGCGGGCGACCTTGGGAAAGCGCTAGCCATGGCTGTTGAACGCACAGACCTGGCTGGGCGCGTGCTCGATCTGGCTGGCAACGAGCGAACGTGCACCAACGATGTTCTGGACCAGCTCCAGGAGATCACCGGCCGCAAGCCAGTCAGGATACCCGTGCCGAGCATGCTCGCCAATCTTGGGACCAAGCTTGCATCGATGGCCGGAGTTGAGCTGCCTGTAAACGACAGTCAGATCACGATGCTGGATGAAGGAAACGTGATAGCTGCAACGCGCGACAATGCTCTGACTACCGTATTCGGTATCGAGCCGACTCCTCTGGAAACGGGTCTACGTCTTCTCGCGGATGCACTTCCCGAACAACTCCCCTCGGACGGAGTCGGATCATTCGAACGGAAGCGATACTGGGCAGATATTCGTTCGGCGCACCATACTCCAGAGTCACTGTTTACCGTATTCCGTGAGAACATGAATGTGCTGACTCCGGAGCTTCTGGAGCTGAGCGCGGAGCCCGGGAGAGACGCACTTCCAATGCACGAGGGATCGGTCCTCACCATGCGCTTGCCTTTGCGAGGTCACATTCAGGTGCGCGTGGAAGAGCTGACGGAAAAGTCAATGACCCTCGCGACTCTGCAGGGGCATCCACTTGCGGGAATCATTCGCTTTTTCACCGCGAAGGAGGCGGGATCGTTGCGCTTTGAAGTTCGCGTCTACGGAAAGGCGGCGAACATGGTTGATTGGATCACCATGCACTCCGTTGGTGGACGTATCCAGAATGCAACGTGGGTAGAAACCGTTGAGAACGTCGTTCGGGCAAGCCGCGGTCTTTCCGCACAGGGCGTTCAGCAGGAGAAGATCTCGTTGGACGACCGTGGACAAGAGCAGGTAGAAAACTGGATTCAGAAACTGATCGACGAGCGCATTTGCGACGAGCGGAGCGACGGCATCGAACCTGGCGCGGAAGCGAATGAGGCCGTGGCAGTTTAGCGCGCTGAGTTCGAGACGATGGTTGGTTTGGACAGCTTTCGACCTCGGATCGAGGAGCACACCGCCAACCTTTCCTGGATCAGGCTGATGGCGAGCCCTGTTCGCTTTCCTCGTAATCCACCTGCAGCGGTCGGTAATTGCAGTGTTCTCCGCAGCCCATGCGATAGCGGTTTCGGGCGAACCAGCGGTATATGCGCTCCGCCACACCGCGGGCGAAAGGAATACTGAATATCCAGGAAACGAGGCGGCCCTTGGGAAGCACTTTGAGAAGTTGCTCTACTGCGGCTGCTCCCTGCCAGGTGCGACCGTCCCGCGCAACAAGCTGAACGGATTCCTGATACGCCCGAGCAGGAATCCACGGAAAGCGCGCATGTACGCCCGGCGCTTGTGAGGGCATGATCTCGAGCATCTTCTGCTTGTCCCACGCGCGAAGGGCATTTACCAAACGTCCACAGACCTTGCAGTGTCCGTCATACACCACGGAATACTGACATTCGGCGCACGCCTCGTACGCGGGCTGAGCGGATCCCGCCACAACAAAATGAACTACCGAAACCGTCATTGAGTCACCTCGACAACTATCGCTGGAGGATGGGTAAGTGTCTTGTGCACCGCGCAAAGAGCTGCCACTCGCTTGGCGGCATTCAGGCGTTCGGCCGGCAATCCCGGCCACGTGAGTGATACACTCATCTCGCCGACTCGGTGCGGTTTTTCAACGAACTTCCAGGCGACATCGACGACAAGCGAGTCAACGTTTATGTCGGCGTGTGTGGCCCAGGACTGAAGCACTGAGTATGTACAGTAAGCAAGCGAACTTCCAAGCATGTGAAAGGGACCGTAGGAACGCTCGGCTGAGTCAGCCTCGATCGTCAGTTGGCCGGCTTGCGCTTCGAGGCGAATCGCCTCGTCCGAAATTATCGTAATTTTCAACGAGCGATCTCCGGGAAGTTTGTCCTGCGGGGGTGCAAGGAGCACGCCGAACTCTCTCCCTCCGTGTCCGTCTCACGATTCCCGATTCCCGACTCCCGGGTTCTTATGGCGCTGTCGTATGCGTGCGTGCCGCCTTGACCATTTCGCGCACATCCGCCAGCAGCGCGGGTGCGTCGAAGACAATTCCATCCTTGATCGTGTATTTCACGCCGCCGCGACGAACGAGCTTGCCGTTCTCAACGACCTCAATGCCGGTCCCATACATGGTCTTGAGATTGTGGAGCGGATTGCCATCCACTATCGCCAGGTCGGCTTCAAAGCCGGGGCGGAGCACTCCGGTTTTGGTCAGCCCCAGAGCCTTCGCGCCATTCATGGTTGCATGCCGAAAAACTTCGAGCGGGTGGAAGCCCGCCTCCTGGTGCATCTCCATCTCGCGAATTGTGGTGAAGCCGTACAGCTGGTATATGAAGCCAGCATCGGAGCCGACGGTTACGTTGCCGCCACGTGCTGCGTACTCGCGTACCCAGCGCATCCATATGCGATAGTTTTCCCTCCAGCGAACTTCGTCCGCGGTAGTCCAGTCCAGGTGATACGAGCCATGACGAGTAAGGTCCGGCTCGAAGTTGGCCAGCACCTGCGGCAGACCGTAATCCTTGAACCACGGCTGGGTGCGTGCGCGAGCGAGATCGCGGTTTGCCTCGTAGATGGCGAACGTCGGATCCCATGTCACGTCATGGGCGAGCATGCTGTCGAGTACCGCTGAGAGACGCGCGGAATCTGTTTGTCGCCATAGATCGCCGGCCCAGCGGAAGCGGTCGAGCTCGTCGTCGTAGCTGTAGTCGTCGGGAAAGTCCTGCGGCCCGGTGATCGCCGCGTCGGGAATGCCGTACCAATGCTCTATTGAGCGAACTCCGAGCCGGGCGGCGTCGAGAGCATCCATCTCCTGAATCTTCATGTCGGTAGCGATGGGAAGCCCGAGAGTCTTCGCCTCGGACGCGATCGCTTGCCAGACATCAGGTCTGTTGATGAATACTTTCAGTCCGGCGGCGCCCTTCTGCTTCAGTCGCCGAACCTGCGCGCGCGCCTCTTCGGGGGAGTTGGCTCCCGCGGTGGCGTAGGGGATTATGGTTGGCGCCGATATCCTGTTTTCCGCCGACAAACGCGCATGCGCGACCGTAGTGTCGATACCTTCGCCGGAGCCTGGCTCGCGCACTGTGGTTATTCCATGTCCGAGCCAGAGCTTGTACACGTAGTCCCTGGGCATCGATTTATCGGCCCGGCTGAACTGGATATGTGCGTGCATGTCGATGATGCCTGGCACGACATACATGCCAGTGGCGTCGATCGTATGGTCAGGTGCGCGCACTGCACCGGTATCGCCGAAAAATCTGGATTCCTCACCGAGCCTTGCTGGCGCTATACGTGTGATCGTCGAGCCATCGATGTAGATGTCCATGGGCCCGCGCGCGGGATTGCCAGTGCCATCCACAATATGCGCGTTGCGGATAAGCAGGCGGCCGTACCGAACTCCGGTGGAAGGCGTCGGAGCCTGGGCGGAAACGAGTGAAGCCGTGGCGAGACCTATTAGACAGAGCCGATACATGAACTTGGGGAATAGGGGGTGGGGGATGGGGAGTAATGCAGTGCCGAGAAAACGACGCCTTATTGCACTCCGTTTTCTTCCTGAGCGGCGCGGAGAAGCAATCGAGCAAAAACAAGGTGGACAACGATCAATACGACCACGATCCCACCGACTCCGATCCACGCAAGCTGGGCGTGCGTCCAATCCATTCCTGATCCAACACGCGGAATGGTGAAAATTACAAAGAGAATAAAGACCGCAGCCAACCCAAGCGCCACGCCCAGCGCTCCGTACGCGGCAAGCCTGTTGGTTGATGGTTTCGTTTTCATGACGAAGAGTGGCCTGATAAGTGGTCCGTCACCTGCCGAAACTTCTTCCCGATTTCCGATTCCCGATTCCCGATTCCCGATTCCCGCCTTCGCTCTTCGCTCCCCGATTCCCGATTCCCGATTCCCGTTCTCAACTCCGCAAACCCCATCCCCTACTCCCTAGACGACAATCGTTCCCACGCTGAACAAACTCTCCGTTTTCAATAAGTCGCCCGGAGTTACGAAATCAGAGGCAGTGCGAACCAGATTCTCGAACGGTTGGGCCCGCGAAAGCGAGACACTCTGCGGACGCGCTGAGGCGGTGCCGCGTTTGCGCTTCGAAGCCGAGGGAGCGACGACGCCCACCGATTCTGCCGTGCTGTACGCAACGGCAAAACGGTCGATCGCGGCCCGGAGCTCTTCGTCCGACACTGATTTCGTCGCAGCGGAACGAGCGGGGCGCGCCGATCTACCGCGTCCCCGCGGTGTGCGCGCCACACCGGAAGGCGAAGGTACTTCTTTGACTTCATCCAGATATACCTTTATGAGAGCGTCGAGCTCAGCCTGCGTGGGTGTCGCCGGCTCGGCCACCGGCCCGCGTGTGGAACCGCGCGATGGGCGCGCCTCGTCACCGCTCCAGACACGCGCGGTTGGGGTTGCAGCCCACGCGAGGAGACTATCCGGGTGCACGCCGCTTCCGCGAGACGCGGGTGTCGCCGCTGATGCAGGCGTCGCCATCGCTCCCGCCGGCACGGCCGCGCGCGTTGCCGGTGCGGACGGCCGGTTAATGCTCAACGCATAGATATCCGTGAGCTCGGGCCGAGCCTCATCGTAACAGCGATACACGAACTCCGAACAGATCATGGGTTGGCGGTTTCCATCGCCGACTGCGCCCGCGATCAACTTGTTGAGCATTACCGCAGCGGCGTCGAGTACAGTGCGCAGCAGCGCGCGCAGAATCGGCGTCACTTTCGGTTTGCGTGTCAGGCCCAGAAAAGCAAGAAGGAGAATCTGCTCGTAAGCGTAACGTTGTCCCTGCGAGAGGTAGTTGTCCGCCACACCCAGGACGGGGCTCATATCGGGTGGAAGATCCTTTAGTCGTCTCACCTTGACGAATTCATTCCCCTTGAGGCTGGTGTCAACATCGCGACTCACAACACCTTGCTTGATCGCTTCTCCGATCTGGCGGTTTGGGAGACAGATTGCCGCATGATTGACGTCAGCGCCATCGAACAACCGGATGGCTTTCGCGAGCAACGACTTGCCGCGATACAGCATGATGTCCCCAGGCTGCAGCTCGTTGCGATTCATTGGAGCCTCGTGAAATCGGGAAGCGGATTGCGGATTGCGGAT